>JBBRKQ010000023.1:0-46786 GCA_038231815.1 Phycisphaerales bacterium | reverse complement strand
TTATTTCGATGGTACCCATAGGGTGAGATGGGGAGCCTTGGAGAAAGGGAGCCCGGGAGATAGCTTCACACTACGACAGACTGACGGAGAGGCTCCTGATCATAGTCAGGTCCGTCTGATTTTGACGATGATTGCAAATCCGCATCGAGGTCATTTCTGCCGACGGTGGGTTGGATCACAAACCACAAATCGTTGACACCGGTGGGGCTTGCCTGAAACTCTACAGGGTTCCGACGGCACGACACCGCGCCGCGAGTTGTTGCCGGTCGGACTTATCCCTGCAGCATCCGTGCTACGCGTTCCAGCAGCAGGCCAACTTCCAGGACGCCGTGGCGGGGGCCGGCGTCCATGGTGAGGCATGCGGCGATTTGGCCGGTGAGGCGTTGGTGGGCGGTGATGACGGTGCTGTGGTTGGGGCGGCCGATGGCGCGGGCGATTTCGGGGTAGCTTTGGTCGGTCAGGCGCCGGGCCAAGGCGGTGCAAAGGGCGCGGGCGAGGACCACGCGGGGGTGGCGGCCGCTGGCGCCGAGTTCGCCTGAAGATACCGAAAGTTCAAAGCACACTGTGCGCACGATTTCTTCCATGCGTACGGCGCGGCGGGTGTCTCGTGGTGTGCTTTGGCCGAGGGCCTTTTGCACAGCGACCAAGCCCACAGCACGCTGGCCCTGAAGGTGATTGCCGGAGGATGAGCCACCGGGATAGCCCGGCTGGCCGCGCCCTTCGCGGGTGGGGGCGGGGTCCAGCAAGCGAGAGATTGCATCAAGCTTGGTGAGAACGCCTTCAAGCTCGCGGATGTTGACGGGCTTGCCAGCGGGGGAGGCCGCGGCCATGACGGTGGGGACTGCCTGTTCTTCGACAACCAATCCGCGGCGACCGGCTAAAACGCGGACGAGGCGCTGGAGGGTTTGGTCATCCGGCGGGAGCACGGCCACGCAAAGACCGCCGCTGAGGCGCGAGATGAGCGCGGGTGAGAAGTTGGTAAACTTGCTGGGGTGCACTGATGAGGTCATCAGTACCGAGCCACCCCGGCTTGTGACGGCGTCGATGGTGTGCTGAAGCTCTGCCTGGCTGGCGGTTTTGTTCGCTAAGAAGTCAACATCATCGATGCAGAGAAGATCTACAGAGCGGAGGGACCGGCGGAAGGCTTCGGTGGATTTGCCTCGCAGGCCAGCGAGGAACTCATTGACGAAGGTTTCGCCGGTGAGTAGGCGGGCGGTAGCGCCGGCCTTGGTTGCTTTTTGGGATTCAACGGCGGCGTGAAGGAGGTGGGTTTTGCCTGTGCCGCAACCGCCGTAGAGGGTGGCCATTTGCAGCCCATCGCTGCTGCGAATGCCGACGCGGGAGATGGCATCAACGGCCATGCGGTTGGAGGGGCCGACAACGAGCTGATCAAGCTTGTAACGAAGGATTGCGTTGGGCAGGCCGGGGCCGGTGGGTTTGCTGGCACCTGATGGGCCGCTGCCAGCGGTGCCGGTGTGCTGGCGCGAGGTGCCGCGGCCGGCGCGGCCAGCGGGCTGCGAAGTTGCGGGCGTGCTGGCGGCATCACCCGTGGTGCGGGGCACGGGCAGCGCCACCGGTGAGCGGACGACGGGGGATAGGCCGGCGGCGGCGATTGCTGCGGGCGAGCTGGTGTGGCTGGGTGTGGCGAGGCGGGAGTTGGGGTTACTGTCACCGTAGCCACCGGCCTCGGCCGAGCAGACGACGAAGCGGACGACCAAGTCGCTCATTGCGGCGGCATCGCGAGCGGCTTTGCAGACGACTGGCTGAAAGTGCTTTTGGCACAACTGGGCCAAGAGTGGGCTAGAGACGGGAATCTCAAGCCAGCCGCCAGCGTTGAAGGACCACGGGGCAAAGAAGTAGCGGCTGTAGCGTTCATCACCCAGGTGCTTACGCACTGCTTCGGAGATGAGCACGGCCCGCACGGTTGGGCTGGCTGTTGGGCCGGTGGGGCTGGCCGCGCTTGTGGCGGAGGCGGCGCTGGTGCTCGGAAGATTGCCGGGAGGGGTGCCGGTGTTGGGGGCTGCGGGGGCGGAGGAAACGGGCGCGACGGAGTCGCGCGAATTGATAGCTGCGTGGGTGATAGGCACCGGCACGTCCTTCATCTTCCCCGCGGGGCGGGTTGTGATTGAACCACACGACGAATCCATTCCCTTGCTGAAGCAGAAACGGCCTTGGTGACTTAGGAGACGAGTTTCGTGATGAAACTCTATCGCTTGATCTTGTGGGGCACTTCAACCGGCCAGTCCATGGCCAGATAGACAATAACACATTCTTCGCACGATGCAAATGATCTTGCAGATAGATTTTTGGTGGTTCGGCGTAAGTGGCGTGAGGACGGCACTTGCGTCGCGCAACGATTTATCAACCGGTCACGCACCAGAAGTTTGATCCCCAAGTTGTACGACGCTGAAGTGGACGACATGCGCATGAAATAGTGCGACGGGCGGTGGCTGGTACCAGATGTTGGGGTGGCGTGCGGTCGGCAATGAGGGAAATGGATTTGCAAGAATATTTCTTTGTCAGTGCTGTTGAAATTGGTTGACTCGTTGGTGTGATGTGCGGAGTGTCAACATGCGTCGCGACGGTGAGCGGCAGCTTACTGGGCCTGGGCAAAAACGCAAAAAATGCGATTTTTGGGCCTCTTTGGTGGGAAAGCCACCCTTTGAAATCTCGTTAGTGTGGCTTGCTCAGCGGCAGGATGAACGCATCGCGCGAGGCGAATCGTTTGAAGCCTTGGCCCTCGTACAACTTGAGCGCGGGGTCGTTGGCCATGTCCACTGCGCACGCCAGTGTGTGGGCGTTTCGTTCGGCGAGTTCATTTAGGCCATGCTGCAGCAGCCCACGCCCTAGGCCCTTGCCCCGGGCCTGCGGGCCCAGGCCGAGATAGACAAGTTCGACTGAGCCGATGTCATCGCATACTGATAGAAGGATGCAGCCGACCGGCGCATCACCGGTGAAAACGACCCACCAGAGTGCGGGGTCATACATGCCGACAGATTTATGCGACTCCAAGACATCAGCCGCCTCACGCAAGCCGCAGAGGGCTGGGCAGTCTTGGGTATCGATGTAACTCGTTTCAAGGGCCCGTGCGAGCTGGGCCTCACCATCGGCAAGACGATCGAGCGAGACGATGCGGACGCCCGGTGGCCAGTTGATTGCACTTCCCTTTTTACGCGGCACTTCGCGTCGGTAGTATCCCAGGCGTGCGAGCTTTGTGAATCCAGCCTGGATATACGAGAGCGCGACGGCGGTCTGGGCCGGGTCGACCAGTGCCTGGAGCATCTTCACGCCGCGACAGGCTTCTATTTTGTTGTCGCGTATATCCATAGCCGCTGCGAGCATGACATCGGCCCGGTGTTCAATAAGCCAAGAGGGCTCGGTGCCGACGCTGATGCGGCCGCAGCCGTCGGACTGACCCATGATGGGCATTTCGCCGCCGGTGACGAAGAGCATGGCGGTGTTGCCGGCACCTGGAATGGCCAGCGCGGCCATGGGTGGGCGTGGGCCGGTGGCGATTCGGGCCTCAGCCAGCCAGAGCAGGTCGAGTCGGACGGATTGTGCTTCCGCGGCGGCGGTGAACTCGGTCACGAAGGCAGATTCGATGGGGCGGTCGAGCAGTGCCGCGACGCCGCGGCGGATGTCAGCGGGGTCTGTGCCACCCTGAACATCGGCCAGACAGCGCACAATCAGGGCTGTTGGGCCTTTGGGAGGGCCGGGGGGCGTGGCCGGGTTGGAAGCTCCTTGCATAGGGAGGGGGGCAACGAATGGGGCTGCGAACGGAGCGGTAAAAGCTGGAAACAGGGAGGCATCCGGCTGATTCGGGCTGTTTGGCCGGAGGGGCACGGACAGCAAGCATACTTGGGTTAGGCGAAGCCGGATGCAAAGAGATTGGATGAGGCGACGAGTTTACCAGATGACTTCGCCAGATTAGTCTGCTCGCAGAGTTTGCTGGGTGAGTTTACTGAGGGGGGAGTTTGGAGGAGTCTGGGCAGGTATGGGCAACACCGGGGGGCGGGCGGTCGTATCATCGAGGCCCGCCGAAAGCCGGATTGCGGACATTGGCGTGGATGATTTGCGAACGATTTGCACCACTAGGTTTGTAGCACTAGGTTTGTAGCACGGCTGGTAACAGTCGAATTTAAGGACCGCCCTTCATGTTCAGCTCACGCCCGCTCATGATTGCTTCCGCTCTCGCACTGCCACTGATGGCTGGTGCGGCTTTCAACCTAACCAATACCAATACGGTGCTGGCGGCGTCTGGCTTTGTTCTCGCTGCGCCTGAGCCCGAGCCAGTTCCCCGTCGGTGGGAGCTGCAGATTGAGGCGCAGCCGCTGCGGATGGCGTACGCGGATGTTCCGGGTGTTGGTTCGCGTCCGTTTTACTATTTGACCTACAAGGCCACGAACGTGACGGGCAAGGAGCAGACGCTGGCCGTTTCGTTTGAGCTTTCCACCGGCGATGGTAATGTGTTTCGGGCGGGACGGGGCGTGCCGCTGGAAGTGACCAAGCAGGTCATTGAGCACGTGGGCAACCCGCTGCTGCAGGATCCGATCGGCATTTTGGGGCCGATTCAGCATGGCCGTGAGAATGCACGAGAGGGTATTGTGATCTGGCCGTTGGAAGACTTTACCCCGGATGCGCTGATTGTGTACGCAGCGGGGTTTAGCGGCGAGACGGCAACGATTGAGTTGCCGAAGGTGGATGTGGAAGGTAAAACCGACGGGAAGGCCGATGCTGGGGCCAAGGCGACGGAAGCAAAGAAGGATGAGGGCAACGCTGCAGTGGCAGCCGGCCAGCCAGCGACGGCGGTTGTGACCCCTAAAGCAGAGAAGGCGGACGCTGGCAAGGTTATCTTGCGAAAGACAAAGGTGCTGGAGTTCAAGGTTCCCGGCGAGATGACCAACTTGCGTGATGCGGCGATTCCGCTGTTGTCTGAGCGTTGGATCATGCGGTAAGCGGTGGTGGGGTGGATGCTGAACGGCTGTGGCGTTTTAGCGCGTGGCTGCTGGTAAGGTTCGAATTCATCTGGCTTTGCAACTGATGATTCGCCGCGTTTTATTTGTGTTCCCGCCTTGAATCGGGCTGATCACGGCTAGCTTTGTGTTTGTATGTTGGCTAGGGGTAGTAGGGCTACGGGGAAAGGAGATTGAACGCCATGGTCAGCGTTGCCCCGGTTCAATACGACGTCATCATCATCGGAGGTGGGCCTGGTGGATCGACCACTGGTGCGCTGCTTCGCAAGTATGATCCCAACCTGCGGGTGCTCATTGTGGAGCGCGAGAAGTTTCCGCGCGACCACGTTGGGGAGAGCCAGTTGCCGCCGATTGGGGCGATTTTGCGTGAGATGGGCTGCTGGGAAGAAGTGGAGGCGGCGAATTTCCCGCTCAAGATGGGCGTGACGTACACATGGGGTCGGACGACGGATCCGTGGGTGTTTGGCTTCATGCCGGACTCTGCGGTGCCAGCCAAGCCGGAGCGGCCAGCGAAGTTTGAGGGGTGGCGCACGATGATTCCATTTCAGGTGGATCGCGCTGTGTATGACACGATTTTGCTGGGGTGTGCGGAGCGGCATGGGTGCGAGGTACGGCAGGAGACCAAGGTCAAAGCGATTCATCGCACCGGCGACCGCATTGATGGAATTGAGCTGGCCGACGGCCAGCACATCTCGGCGAAGTATTACATTGATGCCAGCGGCAACGCCGCGGTGGTGCGCCGGGCCATGGGTGTGAAGTGTGAGGTTCCGACGCTGCTGAAGAACGTGGCGTTTTGGGATTATTGGGAGAAGCCGGCGTGGACCAGCGATGCTGACCCGCGGTTTACGCGGATTCATATCCGGTCGCTGGGCTTTGGATGGATCTGGTCTATTCGCATCTCGCAGACCCGCACCAGCGTGGGTGTGGTGTGCAATGCTGAGTATTACAAGAAGAGCGGCAAGAAGCCTGAAGAGCTGTACCGCGAGGCCCTTGCCAGTGAGCCGTTTGTTTCGAAGCACTTGAAGGAAGCAACTACCCGCGGGCATGTTGAGGCCACGAATGACTGGTCGTTTGTAGTTGACCGGACTTACGGTGAGAATTGGTTCTTAGTTGGTGAGTGCGCCGGGTTTGCCGATCCGATTCTGTCGGCAGGGCTGACGCTGACTCAGTCGGGTGGGCGTGAGCTTGCGTACACGATTTTGGAATTGGAGCGGGCTGAGCACAAGCGTGAATGGCTGGTGCAGCGGTACGATGAACTGCAGAAGCGGCGGGTGCGCCAGCACATGCGATTTGCAGAGTTCTGGTACGCGGCCAACGGGATGTTTGATGAGATCAAGGAAAATTGTTCGGCCATTGCCAAAGAAGCGGGCCTGACGATGAACGCGACGGAGGCGTTCCGCTGGCTTTCGTTTGGCGGGTTGGGTGATGATGTGCCCGGCCAGGTCGGCATCGGCGGGCTTGATGGTGCGGGCGCGATGCAGGTGCTGTCACGGTTTACCGACACCAAGGCAGAGTGGGCTATCTCCGGCCGCAATGTGTTCAAGCTCAATTTCGCAGGAGCGACCGAGTCGACGATTGGTATGCCCGATGCCGGTTGCATTCGGGCCGTGAAATGCTGGCGCCGCGGCGGCAAGGTGCTGGCGGAGCACGGTGTGCAGGCCGTTGTGATCGCGGCACTGCAGCAATCTCCTACTGCTGAAGACTTCATGGCGTACATGAACCAAATTGATGGTTCTGGTACGCTCTTGAACCAAGCGTCGCAGGTTCTCGAGCTCATGGTTGCGGATTTTTGGGTTATGTCGACGACCAAGTCGGGCCGCCCAGCGTTGTCAATGTCTACGCGGCAGGAGGGCGCGCGGATTTACACGGATACTTCGGGGAAGCTCTAGAAGCCAAGAGGGGGATGGTTCTCTGTACGGCAAAGGCGGTTGCGCGAACGGAACGCGTAGAAATCTACGTCCTGATAACGGAGTCGGAATCACGATTTTGGATTCTGGAGGCAACCGTCAGCGAAGCCGGTGAACTATCTATCCATTCATCCGGATGAATGGATATAATCGTATATGGCTAGTCTCTTCGCCGCCGCTGCTCGATCTCGGGTTCTTGTACTTGACGGTGCCATGGGCACCAGTATTTACAGTAAGAATCTCACGGTGGATGGTGACTACTGCGGCTGCGAGAACTGCACGGATATTTTGGTGCAGACGCGGCCGGATGTGATCACGGAGATTCACGAGAGCTTTTTGCTGGCGGGGGCCGATGCGATTGAGACGGACAGCTTTGGGGCGAGCAAGTTGGTGTTGGCGGAGTTTGATTTGGCGGATCGGTGCCACGCGCTGAGTCGCCGGTCTGCGGAGATTGCCCGGGCGATTTGCGACAAGTACTCAACCAAAGACAAGCCGCGGTTTGTGCTGGGCAGCATGGGGCCGGGCACGAAGCTGATAACGCTGGGCAATACGACCTGGCCGGAGATGCTGGACAGCTACAAGGAGTGTGCACTGGGGCTGATTGATGGCGGCGCGGATGCGTTTATTATCGAGACGTGCCAGGACATTTTGCAAGTGAAGTGCTGCATTAACGCGGTGCTGGAGGCGCTGAAGGAGCGGAACAAGACAACGGATGACATGTCCATCATGGTCTCAGTGACGATCGAGAACACAGGGACGATGCTGCTGGGTTCAACGATTGAAGCCGCGGCGACGGCGCTTGCGAATTATCCGATTTTGTCGATTGGTTTGAACTGCGCCACGGGGCCGGTGGAGATGGCCGAGCACATTCATTACTTGGGCAAGCACTGGGGAGCGCGGGGGAGTGCGAGCGAGGGCAAGCTGATTAGCGTGGTGCCCAACGCCGGGTTGCCGGTGCTTGTGGAGGGCCGGACTGAGTACCCGCTTGGCCCCGCGCCGTTTGTGGATGCTTTGACGAAGTACATTGAGCACTCGCGGGTTGGGCTGGTGGGTGGGTGCTGCGGCACCACACCGACGCACATTGCCCAGCTTGCCCAGCGGGTTGACGATTTGCGTGGGAAGAAGTACGTGCCCGGCAAGACGACAGTGGGTGGGCACCATTCCGTGCCGGCCGATGTGGGTGGCTATGCCGATCGCGATATTTTGGCGGAAGCGCCCGCGCCGGCCGTAAGTTCGCTGTACGCCGCGACACCGTACAAGCAGGACAATTCGATTCTGATCATTGGTGAGCGGATGAATTCATCGGGCTCACGGAAGTTCAAGCAGCTTTTGGAGGCCGAAGATTTTGACGGCATTGTGTCGCTGGCGCGGGAGCAGGTCAAGCATGATTCGGCCCATGTGCTTGATATAAACGTTGACTACGCCGGGCGTGATAACGCTAAAGACATGGCGGAGGTTGTCAAGCGTGTGGTGCGACAGGTTGACTCGCCGCTGATGCTTGACAGCACGCAGCCGGCGACGATTGAGGCCGGGCTGCGGCTGGCGGGTGGCAAGTGCATCATCAACTCCGCAAACTTTGAAGATGGCGATGAGAAGTTTGATGGCATGTGCGAGCTGGCCAAGAAGTACAACGCGGCGCTGGTTGTTGGCTCGATTGATGAGGACAAAGAAGCATCGATGGCGCGGACGGCGGATCGCAAGCTGGCGATTGCTCAGCGTGCATTCAAACGTGCGACAGAGGTTCACGGCATGATGCCCGAGGACCTGATGTTTGACCCGCTGGTGCTGCCGGTGTCAACGGGTATGGAGTCTGACCGGCGGTCGGCACTGGAGACGATTGAAGGTGTGCGGCTGATCAGCCGTGAACTACCGCTGTGCCAGACGACGTGCGGGTTATCGAACGTGAGCTTTGGGCTGAAGCCCATGGCGCGGGTGGTGCTGAACTCCGCGTTTCTTCACGAGCTGCAGGTTGCTGGGCTGACGAGTGCGATCTTGCACTTCTCAAAGATTCTGCCCAAGAACAAGATCCCGCAGGAGCAGTGGGATGCGGCGATGGATGTGATTTATGATCGCCGCGCTGAGAGGCCGGGCACCGATCCGCTGCAGATGTTCATCGGTCTGTTTAGCGATGCGACGACGTCGGCGAAGGTGAAGAAATCAGACCTGACCATTGAGCAGAAGCTTCGCGGGCACATTATCGATGGTGAGAAAGATGCGATTGATGCCACGCTTGCCGAAGCGCTGGCGAAGTACAAGCCGCTGGATATCATCAATGATCACCTGCTGGATGGTATGAAGACGGTGGGAGAGCTGTTTGGTTCCGGCCAGATGCAGCTTCCGTTCGTGCTGCAATCGGCGGAAGTGATGAAGCTGGCGGTGAGCAAGCTGGAGCCGCTGATGGAGAAGAAGGCTGGCAGCACCAAAGGCTCAATCGTGCTGGCCACGGTCAAGGGTGATGTGCACGACATTGGCAAGAATCTCGTTGACATCATCCTGAGCAACAACGGCTATACGGTACACAACATTGGTATTAAGCAGACGTTGCCAGCGATTGTTGAGGCGTGGAAGAAGACCAACGCCGATGCGATCGGGCTTTCGGGGCTGCTGGTCAAGTCCGTCAATGTGATGGAGGAGAACCTCAAAGAGCTCAGCGCTATGAATATCACCGTGCCGGTGATTCTGGGTGGCGCAGCGCTCGCTCGACACTACTGCGAGGGCCACCTGCGCAGTACGTACAAGGGCAGTGTCTTCTACGGCAAAGATGCGTTTGAGGGCCTACGCGTGATGGACTGCATCGCAGGCAACACCACGGCCGTGCTGGATGCTGAAATTGAAGAGCGTATTGGCAAGCGGGCCGATGCTGAGGCTGTGATTGCCGGTTCAAAGCAGCGGGCTGCTGAAGCAGCGTCCGCCGCCGCCGCCGCCGCGGCAGAAGGAGCCGGCGGCGCAGCCATCGCAACGCTTGCCCCGGTCGTTACAAGCACAGCAGCTCATCGCTCAACTGTCAGCACCACCAATCCGCTGCCGCAGGTGCCTTTCTGGGGCTCGCGGGTTGTGACCGGCATTCCGCTGGAGCAGGTGTACCCGTTCATTAACAAGATCGCGCTGTACCGTGGGCAGTGGCAGTTTAAGAAAGGTGCCATGACCGATGATGAGTTTGAAGAGCAGGTGGCCGACCAGGTTGACCCAATCTTTAAGCGTCTGGCCGAACAGTGCAGGGCTGAAAAGATTTTGGAGCCGCAGGTTGTGTACGGCTATTTCCCCTGCGCCAGTGAGCATGATGACTTGGTCATCTTTGATCCGGAATTGATCAAAGGTGGCGAGCGGCGTGAGATTGAACGGTTTAGCTTTCCGCGCCAAGCTGGCCGGCAGAGCTTGTGCATCAGCGACTTCTTCCGGCCCATCGGTACGGGCGAGACAGATGTGATTGGCATGCACTGCGTGACCGTTGGCTCCAAGGCCAGTGATGCCTCACAGGAACTTTTTAAGGCCAACAACTATGCGGAGTACCTGTACCTCCACGGCTTCTCCGTAGAAACCGCCGAGGCTCTGGCCGAGTTCTGGCACAAACGCATGCGCCAGGAACTTGGCATCGGTGGCGAGGATTCTCCCAGTATCAAGCAGTTGTTCCAGCAGAAGTACCGCGGCAGCCGCTACAGCTTTGGCTATCCGGCGTGCCCGGAGATGGCAGACCAGGCCAAGCTCTTCCGTTTGCTCAAGCCCGAGCGCATCGGCTGCGTGCTGACGGACAACTGGCAGATCGTGCCGGAGCAAAGCACCTCGGCGATTGTGGTGCACCATGAGGCAGCGAAGTACTTTGCGATGTAAGCCTTGCTGTGTTTGTTGAGGCTCGCTAGAGATGACCGCAGATTTCGCAGAGGCTTTCTAAGGCAAGTAGCGCAGAGGAATTCCGGGGCGTCGGTCTACCGTGGATTCATGCGGTGCGAGCTTGGTGTTGTTACTTCTGCGCCTGCTATATCCGTGTGTTCCGCGCTTTATCTGCTACCTTGAGGCCGCCTTAACCGGGTTGCTGCCTTCTGGCCCCACTTGTCCGGCCTTGATCGCGTCGATCACATCCGGCCAGCGTTTTTCAAGCGTTACCAGCAGGCCATCCATCAGCCGCGTCTGGGCGCGGGCTACGGCATCCTTGGCCGCGGCATCGGCTGTCCAACTGTTGCAAAGCTGGGTGGCATCCGCTGAGACTGACCAGCGGTAGAGCACCTCGCCACCTTTCACATCCAGCAAAATCGCTTCGGCGGTCGCCTCGGAGGTTTCCCAGCGGCTTGGCAGCAATCCCAGTGAGAAGAACTGCGTCAACGGGATTGAGTCGGACTTGGTCCGCCACTGCCCGGTTGCGACGATGAGCAAGTCGCCCTTTGCCCGTGCGGCGGCTGCGCGAAGTATGCTGTCGCCCTCCATTGGCTTACTAAGCTCGAGGCCGCGGACGGGTGATGCTCCGGCCACTTCGGCCAGCTTGGCCAGCCGCACACTTGCATCGCCCAGTAATGTCTCAAGCTCCGGCGTGCTTCGCACGGTGACATACTGGGGTGAGCGAGCGCTGCGTGGTGAGCCACTCTCGTCGGACCAGCGATCGTACAAGCTGTTGTAGCGGCTCGTGTCCATCTCCGGGCCGGTGCCATCATCACGTTCTACCCAGGCCAAGCGAATGTTCAGCGGCAGCGTGGCCATGATCGTGCGTGGCGCGGCCGTGCTAGTAGGCCCGGCAGCGGTGACCGCACTTGTTGCAGCTGGTGCGGCTGCGATTCCGGCAACCGCATCGCCCACTTCACTAACCGTTGACGTGGGATTCACGATCGCGGCGACTGTGGGTGCCGGCTTGACGTTTGGCCGCACCTGATCGGTGAGGACCATCAAATCGACCTTGCGGTTTGAATTGGCGTTCTGACAGCCGGACAAGCCGCTGGCCGCGGTGATGAGGGCGGCTGTGGTGAAGACGATGTGGCGAACATTCGGCGCGATCTTCATAGAATGTCTCAGTTATCCCTGGAATCTAACCCGTGGCACTGGCTTTCCCGGCACGGTAAGCACAGGGCTTGTCCGATTCGCCGAGCTGGCCTTGCCGGTATAAGGCTATGCGGCGAAGGGGTCGCGGTTTGGTAGTGACCTTTGGGTTTTGCGTTGCCGAGGGGCTGAGAATGTGCGAGCAATTCAGGTTTTGTGGGCTTTGTGTGCGAAATTTCGCATTCGCAACTAAGCCGGCCGGTTCCTGAGATTGCTCTGGTGGGATGGCGGGGCCTTAGCTTCCCAGCTTTGCCTTCAAGCGTTCCCGAACATCCGGCGGCATTGCGTTTGGTACCTTGGCGGAGTCTCCCGGCGCGGGCTGCATCAGGGAAGAGACTTGGTTCATCTGCTCGCTGTACCGGCGGCAGCCGCGGCACATGACCAGATGCACCCGGTGGCCAACTTGTTCGCCCGGTTCGAGCGCATGATCGCGACGCATGGAAGCCATTTTTGAGTGCGATTTGCACTGGGCATTGGCCGCACGCCAGAACAGCAGGAATTGACGGAACATTCCGCTCATGATGCGATCTCCGATGCTCCGCCGGCGCGGAATGTTGTGTTTTTTGTGTCTTTGTCATTTGGTCCGCCAGCGAACGCTTCGCCGGCTGCCTTGGCAGATTTTTCAAGGCAGTTTCGCAGTGCTTCGCGTCCCCGGTGCAGGCGTGTCCAAAGAGCACTGCTTGAGAGTTTGAGTGCTGCGCAGATTGCTTCGCCGGACAGCCCCTGCACTTCGCGTAGTTCAAGTGGTTCAAGCAGTGTGGGCGGCAGTTGCTCGCGGCAGGTACCCAGGCGGCTGAGCAGGTCTTCCTGTTCATCGTCGCGGACATCATCCCGGGTAATGTGGCCCGGCATCTGGGCCCAGTGGCCTTTACCATCAAACCGGTTGTCAGGATTGTCATCCTCAAACTGCTCGGGCTGCCGCCGCACCCGGCGAAAGTGCTCCATCAGCTTATGTTTGAGAATACCGGTCAGCCAAGTCAGTTCGGCGGATCGGCCTTCAAAGCGTGCAGCAGCGCTGAGGGCTGTGGTGAGCGTGTCCTGCACCAAGTCTTCGGCGGCTTGCGGGTCGCGTGATTTGGCCATGGCGTAGCGCCAGAGCGAGTCACCGTAGAGCTCCACCCAGCGGGTTGGGTCTAGTTTGCTAGGCGCGGCGGAGGTGTGCCGCGGCAGGGGGGAGTCTGGCTGGGGGGAATTTGGCTGGGGGGAGTTTGGCTGGGTGGAGTTTGGCTGGGGGGAGTTTGGCTGGGTGGCGGGGTGTGCTGGCAGATTGGAAGCAGGCTCGGACATGGATTGGTTCAACCGTTGGTGTTGGGTCATCGCTTGACCTTGCAGGAAATTGCCATCCGGCCAGCGGCAAGCCTGTGCATGGTTGGCCAGGAATCAGCTCCTTGCCCAAACTACCCGCAACCGGTGCCCAAAGCCCCGATATCCTGCTCCATGACGATGAACGAACTCGGCCTGGGATGTGTTGTGCGGCCACTCGCCGCGGGTTTATGGTACTCAAAGCCTTTGCCGCGGCTGCGGTGTGG
This sequence comes from Phycisphaerales bacterium, assembly GCA_038231815.1. Taxonomy (GTDB): domain Bacteria; phylum Planctomycetota; class Phycisphaerae; order Phycisphaerales; family UBA1924; genus CAILKP01. The sequence continues at coordinate 33,355 of JBBRKQ010000023.1, read as the reverse complement.
GCAGGCCGCGGTGGCGGCTGTGCTACTGGGGGTGGTGGGTTTCTCTGCTGCGGCAAAGGCAGACGACAAGCCCGCCGGCCCGGCTGCCACGGCAACGATGCAGCCAAAGACTACCACCGGCAGCCTCACCATTACTGGGATGGTGACGCCCTACAAGGCGGTCGCCGGTTACCTGCCGATTATTGATAATCTCGGTCCGGACCGATACGGCAAGGCCAAAGCCAACATTTTTTCCATCGCATACACGAAAACCAACGCCGACGGTGAGGCGCTGAGTGCGGATGAAACCGCCATGCGGCCAATTACCTTTGCGTTTAATGGTGGTCCGGGGAGTTCATCGGTCTGGCTGCACATGGGGGCGCTTGGGCCGGTGCGCATCAAATTTGGTACCGAGGGGGAGCGGCCTGCGCCACCCTTTGAGCTTGTCCAGAATGTACACAGTTGGCTGCCGTTTACGGATCTGGTGTTTATTGACCCAGTAAGTACAGGCTTTAGCCGTGCCAGCGAGGGTGAGGATGCGCGTCAGTTTCATGGCCTTGAGGAGGATTCGAAGGCAGTGGGGGAGTTCATCCGGCTGTGGCTGGTGCGAAACGGACGATGGATGAGCCCAAAGTATCTGGCGGGGGAAAGCTACGGCACGACGCGGGCCTGCCAGCTTGCGACCGAGCTGCAGGGCCAGCACGGCGTCGACCTGACGGGCATCACACTCATTAGCCCTGTGCTGAACTTTGCCACCGTGAGATTTGATGTTGGAAATGATCTGCCGTATCCGTTGTATCTACCAACCTATGCGGCGATTGCGTTCTACCACAAGCAGCTCAAAGCGCCGCTGGATGTAAGCCTGGCCAAGACACTCGCCGAGGTCGAAGCCTTTGCACTAGGTGAGTACACGCTGGCCTTGGCCAAGGGCGACACGCTGCTGAAGGCCGAGCGTGAGGCGATAGCAGCGAAGCTCTCGGCGTATACGGGTTTGAGCGTGCAGTTCATTCTGGCCAACGAGCTGCGGGTGCCGATTTCTGCGTTTACCAAGGAGCTGCTGAAGGCCTCGTCCCGAACGGTGGGCCGGCTTGATGGGCGGTACGTGGGGATCGATCGCACCGATGCGGGCACCAGCCCGGACTATGACCCCAGCTACATCGTGATTCAAGGGCCGTTTACGGCAGCACTGAACACCTATGTGCGCCAGACATTGAAGTTTGAGGCCGATGCGCCGTATGAGATTCTGACGGGCAACGTTCAGCCGTGGAACTACCCCGCTCGGAACCAGTACCCAACTGTTGCCGAAAAACTGCGCAGCGCGATGAGCCAGAATCCGAATCTGAAGGTGCTCGCCTTGAGCGGATACACGGATCTGGCCACACCGTACTTTGCGATGGACTACACCGTGAGTCACCTTTCGCTGGATCCAAGCCTTCGCCCCAACATCAGCCAGCGGTATTACAACGCGGGGCACATGATGTACCTTCGCGAGGCGGACTTGGCCCAAAGCACGAAGGATGTCGCAGAGTGGTACGGCAAGGCCGTCATTGGCCCGGCGAACTTGCCGCCGTCTCCTGGCGCGGTGGCGCCTGTAAAGTAAACCGGGTCATTTCGCGGCAGGAGTGCCGGGGCCTGATACGCTGCTGACCTAGGCATGATTGCACCGAAGTGCATTTTGGTTTCTTCTTTGCTCTCGAAACTTTCTTCTTTGCGCGACCATGATCTCCCGCATCTCCGGCATTGTTGAATCGATTGATGGCTCGATGGTTGTGCTTCGCGCGGAGGGCGCTGGGTTCATCTCTGCCATTGAGGTGATGGTGCCGGCGTATCTGGCTGTGCGGCTGCGCGACCGCACCGGTCAGGCCGTTGTGCTGCACACGTTTTTTTATCTCGAAGGGCAAGTGCAGGGCACGAGCTTTGAGCCGCGGCTAATTGGCTTTGATTCGCCATCTGATCGCTCATTCTTTGATCTGTTTACGACGGTCAAGGGCATCGGCAACCGCAAGGCGTTGCGTGCGATGGCGGAGCGCCCGGCGTGGATCGCCGCGGCGATTGTGCGGGGCGATGCGAAGGGCTTGACGCAGCTCCCGGAGATTGGTAAGAAGCTGGCTGAGACGATGATCATGGAACTCAAGGACAAGGCCAAAGTGTTCGCGGATGTGAGCATCACCGGACCCAGCGGTACGTCGCTCACGCGTGAGGTTGTGCAACCGATGGCATCATCACTCTCACCGGTTGAGCAGGACACGGTCTCGGCCTTGATTGTGATGGGTGACCAGCCCGCCGATGCGGAGCGGAAGGTGAAGCTGGCTGTGGCGCGACTGGGCAGGCTGCCGAGTGATGCCAGCGAGTTGTTGGCGGCGGCGCTGCGATAGTACACGCTGGGCTTTGGGTGTTGGTGGCGGAATTTGGGGCATAAACAGTTCGTGTGAGCGAGGGCGCGTGGGGGCGATGGCCAAACGGTTGCCTGCGCTGGTGAATTGGCCAGAATGCTGCGTGCGGACCGGTACCTCGCCTGGTCTCTGGCCTGGTATTTGGGCTGGTATTTGGGCGAACACCCCATCGGCGGGTGGCCCGCAGTGGTGTTGCCATGGCGGGCGGTCGGTCGATACCGCACACAGTTCATGCACCTTGTTTCCCGCGCGATCGGCCACTATGGAATCATCAGCAGCAACACTTGCGCTCAACCTGCACGCACTCGTGCGCACAAGCCCGGCAGCGGTCAAGCTAATTGGTACCACCCAGGCGCGGCAGGATGTGACATGGACACAAACAAGCGAGGGGCTGGCGGCCAGCATCAGTGAGTGGGGTGAGCTTGGGCCGGGCTTTGGCGATCCGGTGCAGCGGCCGCTGTGTTCCCGTCGGCGGCCCATCAGCGAGGCGGAAGCGATGGCGGCCGGGGTTGATGTGAGCAGCGTTGCGGCAGTGGTTGTGCTTGGATTTGGATGTGGCCACCACGTCGCGGCGATTGGTCGGAAGCTGAAGAAAACTGGTGTTTTGATCGTATTTGAGCCGGATGTGGAGCTGCTTCGCGCTGTGTTTGAAATGGTTGACTGCACGGAGTGGATCAGCGCAGCGAACATCATTTTGATGACAAGCGCGACCGATGATGCGCAAATTGTGCAGGCCTTGGCAGGTGCGGAGGCGTTTCTGGCAATGGGCACCAGCACGCTTGAGCACGCGCCGAGCCGATCGCGGCTGGCGGGGCAGGGGGCTGAGTTTCTGACAAGGTTTACCGGAGCGATGAAGGCGATTCGCACGACCATGATTACCACCATGGCGCAGAGCCGTGCCACGGTCCGCAATCTCACGCAGAATATAGATCATTACGTGCTTGGCCCCGGCATCGCGCCGCTGCGCAATGTGCTGGCGGGGCGTACGGCCATTGTTGTTTCGGCGGGGCCATCGCTTGCGCGGAACGTGGCACTGCTTGAGAACCCGATCGCGCGAGATCGATTCTGCATTATCGCAGCCCAGACCGTCCTGCGGCCGCTGATTGCTCGGGGAATTAAACCTCACATTGTTGCGGCGTTGGACTATCACGAACTGTCCGGGCGTTTCTATGAAGGCCTGACGGCCGAACAGCTCCAAGGTGTGACGCTGATCGTGGAGCCGAAGGTGAACCCCGCGGTGCCCAGTGCGTTCGCGGCCGCAGCGGGGCTTGCGCCGGGGAGCGGTCGCATTCGCTGTGTTGGAGATGGGGCCTTAGATGAGATCATCGGACCGGCTCTGGCCAAGAGCATGGGCAGCATTGAGTCGGGCGCGACTGTGGCACATCTGGCGTATTACCTGGCCCGTTACTTTGGCTGCGACCCGGTGGTGATGATCGGTCAGGATTTGGGCTTTACCGGCGGCCGTTACTACTCCAGTGGTGCGGCGATTCATGACATCTGGGCGCCGGAGCTGAACGCATTTAACACGCTTGAAATGCACGAGTGGCAGCGGATTGTGCGGATGCGGTCTCTTCTACGGCCGATGCCAGATCATGATGGACGGATGATCTACAGCGATGAGCAGATGGCGACGTACCTGAGCCAGTTCCAGCGGGACTTTGCCAGAGATGCGCAGGCTGGGCTTGTGACCGTTGATGCGACCGAGGGTGGCGTTCGGAAGCAGCACACCACTGTGATGACGCTGGCCGCGGCGATGGAGCGTTATCAGCCCGCTACCGATGCGGTCAGTATCTCACAGCTGCTTACGACCCCAGATTCTGGTGCCGCTGCCGGTGGCAGGCCCGCAGTGCGTGCGATGGTGAGCGGGACTAAGGCCAAGCTGCGCCAGCGATTGGAGGCGGTGGCCGAGGACTCCAGGCGCATCGCTGCGGGCAGTGATGAGGCCGCAGCTCTGCTGCATCGCATGATCGAGCTGCACGATGATCAGCAGGCGGTAAACGGCCTGATACAGGATGTGTACCGGGTTCGCGATCGTGTGACCAAGCTGCAGCCCGCGTACAAGACTGTGGAGCGGATGAACCAGACGGGGGCATTTAATCGCTACCGGGCAGACCGTCGTTTGCACACCGATTCGCAAACTGATGAGATGAAGCAGCAGGCTGCCCAGATTGGTCGTGACATTGCCAATGTGCGGTCTATTGCCGATTGTGCGGATCACCTCAGCGGCTTGCTGAAAGATGCTATCGCGATTCTGGATGGCCGGCCCAGAGTGGTGCGAGAGTCGCTCGCGGAGTTGGCTAGGGCGGAGAAAGTTCGTCAGCCGCTGGTGGTGAACGGCTTGGCCAGCCTTGGCGGCAAATCTGACACTGATGGTGTGCCTGATGTAGATGCAGCGAATGCGAATCAGCCGGTTGTCGGGCTGGTGGTCGCTCGCCGGGGCGGTTCGCCGCTGGGTACAGCCCAAGCGCTTGCCGCACCGTTTGGTCCGGGCAGCACTTTGCTGGCGGTGACGGTGTCACGCGTGCTGCGGACGGCGGGTATTGAGCGCGTTGTTGTGGCCACCGATGATGCTTCATGGGCCACAAACTTGCTGGGCGCTTTGGCGGCGGACCCGGCGGTGAGTGTGCTGGCCTGTGATGCGACTGCCGGGTTACCGCTGAGCCAATTTGCGGCACCGGTGGTGCGGGCGGCCAGGGGGTTCGCCGCGGAGTGCTGGCGATCTGGCATCTCCGGACTCACGGTGTACGACGAGTGCTTTGCGCCGGCTGTTGTGGCCCACGTGTGCGGGCTGCACACGGCTGGCGGCGCGCTGATTGTGGATGGTTCATGGGGACTGGTTGACCCGGTTCTGTGCGCAAAGGTGGTTGAGCGGTACAAGGAGGACCGAAGCAGCCACCGGGTGACGTTTACCTTGGCGGCGCCGGGATTGTGTGGCTTTGTTGCTGATGCAATATTGTGCGAGCAACTCAAGGATGCGGCCCGCATCGCTGGGATGCACTCCTCTGTTGGCGGGCTACTGAGCTACGTGCCGGTTGCACCGATGAATGACCCGATCTCGCGGAGTATGTGCGTGCCGGTGGAACCGGCACTGCGCGATGTGCCGGTGCGACTGTGTATTGATACGGTTCAGCAAGCCGGCATAGTGCGAAGACTTCTTGAGCGGCAACGGCTGAGCACTGCCTCGGCAAGCGCCGCCGAGGTTGCCAATGCGGTGCAAAGTGCGATGGGGCACGGTGCTTTGGATCCGTTTGTTCCTGCAGAGCTGGAGCTTGATGTTTCGGGTGAGCCCTGGCATGCTGCCGGAGGCAGCACTGCGCGTGATGTGCAGGGTTGGCTGTTGCGGTTTGAGGCGCTGGGGGCCGATGCGGGGCAACCCGGCGAGCAGATGGCGGGGCCGTGGCGGGTTCACATTCGGTGTGATGAGACAACTGATATGCAATTGCTGGCGCGGCTGGTGGATGCCGTCAAGTTGGCGGGCGGATTGGTTCACCTGCGAAGTTCGCTGTTTGGCGGAGTAGATGAGGCGGCTCGGTTGCTTGCAATACGACCGGATGTGGTGAGCGTTGATGTGCACGCAACCGATCCTGTGGTGTTTGCGACGGTGTTAACGCAGCTCGGTCGAGTCGGCGGGTCGGAGGAAGCCGCGACCCGGGCGGCGGTGCTCTGGCAGCGGCGGTGCGAGGGGATGGACCACCTCTCGGCGTTGATCAGTGCTCGCGGTACCAGCTTTGACCTGCCGCTGATTGTGCCCCGTCTGGCCAAATGCGATGCGACACTTGGCGCGGTTGAAGACTTTTACGACAATGCCATTATGCGGTACGGCTGGGCCGTGATTGATGGTCCGAGCGGGCCACTTGTGTTCCCCGGCGGGGCACTGCAGCCGCTTGGTGAGCCTGCGCAATGTGCGGCGCGGGCCGCGCTTTCCCGTGGGGTTGTTGAGCGCTCAGCGCGTGTGGTGTTGCGAGTAGCGAGCGGCATCGCGCTTGAAGCTGGGCTTGAAGCTGAGCGTGAAGCCAAGCCTGTTTCCATCGGAGCGGCTTTGTGAGTGTGCTGTGCATCATTCTGGCTCGTGCGGGATCAAAGGGTGTGCCCGGCAAGAACGCCGCCAGCATCGCGGGGAGGCCCTGCGTGGATTGGACCATTGATGCTGCCGTTACTGCAACTGGTGTGAGCCGGGTGGTGCTGAGCACGGATGGTGCTGAGCTTGCCGGAATTGCCCAAGCCCGTGGTGTTGAGGTGATTGATCGGCCGGTAGAGCTTGCCGGGGACAGCGCCCGCATTGATGATGCGGCACGCCACGCGGTGACCGTGGCAGAGCGGCGGTTTGCTCGCACATTTGAGGTTGTCGTAGTGCTTTATGGCAACGTTCCAGTTCGCCCTGCGGGGCTTGTTGATCGGGCTGTTGAACTGCTGCTGTCCAGCGGGTGCGATAGTGTGCAGAGCTATCAGACTGTTGGCAAGAACCACCCGTGGTGGACCGCAAGGTTTGATGGTGCGGGTGCTGTGCAGCCTTGGGAGGGGGAGGTACTCAACGGTGGCGTGTTTCGCCGTCAGGATCTGCCACCGGCATTTATACCCGACGGCGCGGTGGTATGTGTTACACGGCAGGCGCTGTTCGAGCAGGTCGAGGGTTCCCAGCCCGGGCCGCACGCGTTCTTCGGTGCTGATCGCCGGGGCATCATCAACCCGCCTGGCTCCGTCATTGATATCGATGATCCCATCGACCTGCTGGTGGCGGATGCCATCCTCACCCGGACCGTTCTCCGGGATACCGCGTAGGTATGAGATTTTTGTCTGATCAAGCCCGATTCGCCGATTGCCTTTGTTGCCGATGACTGATTCCCGATCCCTTCAACGAGAATACCACATGCAGTATCATGACGACGCAAGCCCATACCTGACTATCGGTACTCGCCGCATTGGCCCCGCCTTTGCGCCCTACATCATCGCTGAAATTGGCGTGAATCACGATGGTGATCCCGCCCGCGCATTGGCCTTGACGGAGCTTGCGATTGCTTGTGGTGCTGATGCGGTCAAGTTCCAGTATTTTTCGGCGGACCTGCTCGTCGCGCGGCCCACGCTGCGTCTGGCCGATGGTGCGGGTGTTGGCGGTGAGGTCGTCGGCAAGCGGCTGGCTGCGTATCAGGCCGCGGCAGGAGAGACCGACCCGCACGCGATGCTTGCCCGGCTCGAGCTGTCACTTGATGTCATGGCACAGTGCATCGAGCGCATTCATGCCGCGAGACGGCATGCAATGGTTACGATCTTTTCGCAGTCTTTGGTGCTGCGGGCCAGCAAGCTGCCGTGGGATGTTTACAAGACCGCCTCACCGGACATCATCCACCGGCCGCTGCTTGAGGCCGTTGCGCGGCTTGGCAAGCCGATGATTGTCTCGACTGGAGCCGCTGAGTTTTCAGAGGTTCAGCAGGCCTTGGGCTGGCTTGATGAGCAGAGTCTGTCGCAGCCGAGTTGGTCTACCCCGGCGCACATTCGCACAAGGCTGGCGCTTTTGCAGTGCGTCAGTAGTTATCCGTGCGCGCCGCAGGATGCCGCCGTTGCGGGTATTGAGCACCTCGCCACGCTGCACCCCATCGTGGGCTACAGCGATCACACTACGCAGGTCGATACTGGTGCGCTCGCCGTTCGCCATGGAGCCGTCGTACTTGAGAAGCATATCACCGATGATTGCAGCCGCAAGGGTCCCGATCACAGCGCATCGCTTGATGCACCGGCCTTCGCCCGCTATGTGCAATTGGCAAGGGCAGTTGCCGGTTCTGTTGATTCCGATTCCTCATCGGCTACCGCAGACCAGCGCCTCGGCACCCGTCACAAGTCGGTGCAGCCGTGCGAGGTAGATGTGCGGGCTGTTTCCCGCCAGTCCATCGTGGCGATTCGAAGCCTGCCGGCCGGTCACGTTCTCAGCGCGATTGATTTGACCTTTAAACGCCCCGGCAGTGGCCTGGCACCGTTCGAGGTTCGAGAGGTCATCGGTCAGGTGCTAAACAGCGATGTGCAGGCTGATCAACCGCTGACTCCGGCTCTCTTTTCGGATCTTCGCCCGACGACGACTCGGGTGGCCACCACCAGCGGTTCGACCGGTGTGGCCCGCGTCTAAACGGTCGTCGGATAGGAGCGATCCCGATCAGGTTCGTGTGCCGTCATCAAACAATCGCACCGATTTGCACACATCCATTGCCCATGCTGGGTCTTGGTCGACCTCCATCATCAGCGTGAGCCGTGCGCATCGCTTGCGGCGGATGAAGCTGCATTGCACGATCCGGTACATGTCCGGCTCATCGTCCAGTTCCTCTTCATCCGGCTCTGGTTCGTCTTCATCCTTACCGTAGCTAGTCAGGCATGTATAGGCCGATGCTACCACGCCGTCCTTCGCCCAGGTTTCCAGCACCACGACTTCGTGGCGATCTTCCTCTTCGCCCACCAAGTCCTGTACGAACTCAAGCGCCTCATCCTTGGTCAGGTTTTCATCGAGCATCCATGCCGCCGCACGGATCATCAGGCCATCGCCAACGAGCAAATAGCCTTCATAGCTCGGGTCATGCACGAAGGAGCCGGGAACCTGCATCACCATCTGCGGTAATGGCCGAAGGGTGATATCGTCACGGCGATAGCCGAGTGGTCGTGCAGGAGCCGGGCGAGCGCGTGAGCGAAGGCTTTGTGGGAGCGGGTCGGCCTCCTCGCTTAGATCTGTGATCTCGTTCCATTCGTACCAGGGCAACTCAAGCTTTGGGTCAAGCTCGTGGGCTTTGGCTAGTAGTGTGCGAATGTTCGCGTACATTTCGCAGGTCGCATCCGTCGTCGGTTCGCACCAAGGTACATCCAGCCACATCAGTGCGATGGCGGTGTTCTTCATCACCACGGCGTCTATGCCGCGACGCTGCCAAATAAACAGCTCGCCGGCAATCGTCGGCCCCCCGGCTGCGCCAGTCAGGCCTTCGGTGCCAGTGTCGCTGGCGGCCTGCTCCACCCACTCTCGCGTGCGCGGGCCCATCGGCGTGTTCAGCAGGTCATCTGCACCGTGGGCGTACTGCGGCTCAATGGGCATCCAGAGGTTGAACCGTTCATCGTTTGCCGCGGCGGTGCCGGTCTCGGCTTTCTCGGCAATCGCAATCAGCTCATTCTGAGCGTGGATGAGCATGCCCAGCGCCAGCGCATCAAAGTCACGGTTGGCTCGGTAACCTGTGCAGTCAAAGAACTCTTCATCATCGGGCCGCCATGACACGCCGCGGCGGCCGACTTCATCAAGCCAGTCCACCACGGCGGCGTGGTAGCCAGCACCCATGGTGCCCGTTTCGATGACAACCGTGATCATGCTCTTGTAGAGCGTGATGTTGGCCGGCTCAGCTACGGGGTGAAGGCTGACGACCATTTCACTGGCGTCTGCCTTTTCGCCCGGTTGGGTGCCCAAGTGCTCGCCGCCGCCGAAGATGCCGAAGTGATCCTTTGCTGCCTCGATGATCACCGCGACGATGCTCGCAGCGACGGCGGGAGAAACTTTGCCTCGAATAGAAAGTCCGACACTCATGCCGCACGGTATGCGAGGGTGGGGGGTGGGCTTTGCGGCGGATTCTGGGCCGAGGTTTGGGGTTGCGGGTGGCTCTGCCTCGGCCTATACTCGCTCGGAACCGACCACGACGGAAGACCCTATGGAAACCCGAACAGGGTGCCCAAAGAAGTCCGAGGCGTGGTCAGGGGCGGCCGCCAACGCGGCAACAGCCGTCCTGTTCCCGTGTAGATGTTCTGTTGATCTTCCGTACCCGATTAGAATCGCTTTCAGCGATTTTGACCGAAAAACGCGGAAAGTCGGCAGGTTCCAACGTCTGCCATGCCGCGGATTTCCGCCTGATCGCCCGCCGTCTTCGGTTGCGAAAAGGGATTCTGGAGCCGCATCCGTCTGCCACGTTGGCCGGCGGCACCAGGACCCGGTTGTTGTTTCTGCGGGCGAAAGCCAGCAGTTGCAGCGGCCACAGCAATGGAGACGCTCGCAAAACGCCCAATCCGACTGCGGCTTGCCCGGCTACCCGATACTTTCTTCGGTACCCCCTTTGCCCTAACATAACACGTGGTAACACACGGAACTTACGGAGTTCCCACCCGTTGTGGTGATGTCAAAGGTTTGTGTTTCTCAGTGATCCATCGCAAGGACCGTATAAAAACGGTGATTGCACTTCACTGGCCGATGGTGTAACGGTAGCACAGCAGATTTTGGTTCTGCTTGTCCTGGTTCGAATCCAGGTCGGCTAGTTTGCCTGATAGTTTTCCGCTCGTTCCGGTCTTGGTACCCAAGGTGCCCGGTGCCGGGCAAGTGCGGCAGTCGGCCTTGATGTATTCAGTGCGTTTTGCGGTCAGTACATGGCCGCTACTGCTCAACATTCTGTTCAAGAGTCGGCTCCAGTTGCGATCATTCTGGCCGCGGGCAAGGGCACGCGGATGCGGTCTGACCTGCCCAAGGTTGTGCACCCAATTGGCGGCCGACCGATGGTGTGCAATGTGGTGGATGCCTGCCGCGAGGCGGGCTGTGCGCGGGTGGTGCTGGTGGTTGGATACAAGCAGGAAGTGGTGCGGGAACTGATGGCGGCGCAGGGTGCGCAGTGGAACCGCGGGCTGGAATATGCCGTGCAGGATGAGCAGTTGGGTACCGGGCACGCCGTGCAATGTGCGCGGGGCAACTTTGAGGCCGTCTTGGCCTCGGGCTCTGCGGCTGGCACGCCGTGTATTGTGCTTGCCGGTGATGGGCCGCTGATCCGGGCTCACACTTTGGGGCTGCTGCTAAAGCGGCACCGTGCAGTGCACGCCGCGGCGAGTCTGGCGACATCTGTAATTGCTGACCCGACAGGCTACGGGCGAATTGTGCGGGATGCTTCGGGCAAGCTGGCTGGGATTGTTGAGCACAAAGAGTGCACGCCCGCGCAGCTGCAAATTGGCGAGGTGAATCCGAGTTACTACTGCTTTGACCTCGCGGACCTGTTTGAGACACTTCGCCACGCCAAGCGGAACGAGGCCTCGGGTGAATACTACATCACGGATGTTCCGACCATGCTCATGAAGCAGGGCAAGGTGGTAGAGGTGATTGATGCGGTGCCGCCGGAGGACATTTTGTCCATCAACACGCCCGAGCAGTTGGCGGAGGTTGATGCGATTTATAAATCACGGGGCGCTGGAGCCGGCGTGGTTGCTGGAAAAGGCGGTGCGGTATGAGCAACGGCAACAACAATGAACTGAAAATCTTTGGTGCACGTTCTTGCGTTACGCTGACCAGTCGCGTGTGCAAGCACCTGAACCTTGAGCAGGCCAAGGCCACGACGACGGCCTTCCCTGACGGCGAGGTGATTGTCAAGGTTGAGGAAGATGTTCGCGGGCGTGACTGCTTTGTGATCTGCTCGACGAGCTATCCAGTCAACGAGCATCTGATGGAGCTGCTGGTTTACATCGACTGCCTGAAGCGGGCATCGGCAGATCGGGTGACGTGCGTGATTCCGTATTACGGCTACGCCCGGCAGGACCGCAAGGATGAAGGCCGCGTGCCGATTACGGCTAAGTTGGTGGCCAACCTCATCACCGCGGCGGGCGCCGATCGGGTGGTGGCCCTTGACCTGCACGCCGCCCAGATTCAGGGCTTCTTTGACCTTCCGGTGGACCACCTGACGGCCACGCCGGTGTTTTATAAGCACTTTTTGTCGATCCGCGAGCGGCTGCCTGACTTGTGCATGGTGAGCCCTGATGTGGGCAACGTGAAGGTGGCCGAGACTTTTGCCAACTTGCTGGGCGGTGAACTGGCGATCATCAACAAGCGGCGTCTGAGCGGCAGCGAGGTGACGACGGACCACCTGATCGGTGATGTCAAGAACCGCACGGTGGTGATGGTTGATGACATGATCTCAACCGGCGGCACGGTGTGCGAGGCAGCGGATCTGGTGCTGCGGATGGGCGCACGCGAGGTGATCGTCGCGGCGACGCATGGCGTGTTCGCGGGCAAGGCCATCGAGCGGCTGGCCAAGAGCGGCATCACACAGATTGTCACCAGCAACACAATCGTCGGAGGTCCGAGGCTTGATCCGATCCGGTCACGGCTGACTGAGCTGTGTGTTTCGGGGCTATTGGGTGATGCGATCAACAACATTCACGAGAACAAGTCCATCTCCGCACTCTTTAAGAACACGGCTGGCACGAAAAGGTAACCCGCGAGCTACCGCATCAGTGTCGGGTGATTTGAAGCGTCCTTTGTCTTTCGTTTTTTACTGTAACTAACCCCCATTTTTAGGAGTTTACCATGCACGAGTCAGCACCAATTCTTCAAGCCTTCAGCCGCGACAAACTCGGATCCCGCTATGCCAAGCGCATGCGCGGCTTGGGCAAGTTGCCCGCGGTGATCTACGGCCACAAGGCCGAGCCGGTGGCCATCATGCTCAATTTCAAAGAGGCCGTTGAGCACTTCGAGAACGGCGAGAAGGTTTTTCGCCTTGATTTCCCGGGGAAGACCAACAAGGACGAGATGCAAATGGTCCTGCTCAAGGACCTGCAGTTTGACTACACCGGCAACGCCATCGTTCACGCCGACATGGCCCGCGTCGATCTCAACGAAATCATCCGCACCCGCGTGGCCATTCACCTGACCGGTGATGCCAAGGGTCTGAAGATCGCCGGCACCATCCTCATCCACCCCGCCAACGAAATCATCATCGAGTGTGCCGTGAAGGACATCCCCGAGTTCCTCAATGTTGACGTCACCGACCTGGACATGGATGAGTCCATCACGGCCGACAAGGTCAAGCTGCCGATGGCGAACATGAAGCTGATCACCGATGGCCACGCCGTCGTCGCTCAGATTGTTGAGCAGCGCGAAATCGTCACGGCCGAAGCATCGACCGTTGCTGCTGGTGCTGCTGAGCCCGAAGCAGCTGCCGGTGCCAAGGCTGGCGCGGCCCCTGCGGCCGGCGCTAAGCCCGCAGCCGGTGCTGCTGGCGCGAAGCCTGCTGCTGGCGCCAAGCCTGCCGCTGGAGCCAAGCCCGCGGCAGGTGCCGCGGCCAAGCCGGCTGCCAAGCCCGCCGCCAAGAAGTAATTGTACTATTCCCGTTCGTCCGACTGAAAAGTCGGGCGAACGCTTGCTTTGCGGGTTCGTGTGCTCTGAATTGATCTGGTATCGAATTGGCGTTATGAAACTCATCGTTGGCCTCGGCAATCCCGGTCCGCAGTACGACAAGACGCGCCACAACGCGGGGTTTATGGCTGTCGATCATCTTGCGGCCAAGCATGCTTCGGGAGCGATTGTGAGGCAGCGTTTTAGCGGAGCCTGCACGGAGTTTACTCTTGGAGAGCAGAAGGTGCTGCTGCTCAAGCCGCTGCGATTCATGAACTGCTCAGGCTCGGCCGTTTTGGAGGCGGTGGGTTTTTTCAAGCTCGATCTGGCAGCTGATGTGCTTGTGCTGGTTGATGACTATTCGCTGCCGCTTGGTTCATTGCGGATCCGCAACGAAGGATCGGCCGGGGGGCACAATGGGCTGTCTGATATTCAGCGTGCTCTAGGCACAGCCGTGTACAACCGCCTGCGCATCGGCATCAGCGCCCCGCCCCCGGAGTACGACGACCCGGCCAACTGGGTGCTGGGAAAGTTCACCGAGGCCGAGCTAGCGGCACTCAAGCCCGGCTTGGAAACGGTTTCCAAGGCGGCAGAGTGTTTCATCAACGATGGCCTCACGGTCGCGATGAACAAGTTCAACAAGCGGGTTGTGGCCCCCGGGCAATCGTCAGCCCCGGTCGCTGCACCCGGTAATACGCCAAACACCGCCGCAAAATCGGGCCAATCTTCTCCCTCTTTAGCTCCGAATCCCGCTTCGAAGGGGCCATCGGCGACCTCCTAAGCCGCTATCCTTCCCCCCGACCTGTTTGTTTTTTTCTTGCTGATTTTGCTTGTCTCCGCCCCTCGTCCCAACATGCCCGCCTGTCGCGGGACTCATATTTCTTTAGAAAGGTTCTGATCATGCGCGCTCCGAAGACTGCTTATTACGAAGCAATGTTTCTGTTCCCCCAGGCCTCACTTGCCGACCTGAAGTCGGCAGTTGGTCACATCAAAGATCCGTTGGCCAAGGCTGGCGCTGAGATTGTCGCCCTGAAGAAGTGGGGCGACCGTCCGCTCACCTACGCCATCCGCAAGCAGAAGCGTGGCGTGTACATTCTGGTGTACTTCAAGTGCACCACCGATAAGCTCGCGGCGATCGAGCGCACGTACACTCTGTCTGAGCACATGCTCCGCTATCTCATCACCCGCGCTGACCACCTGTCGGTCGAGGAAATGCAGAATGCCGATGCGCAGCTTGACCTGACTGTTGAGGCCAACCTGAAGGCTCAGCCCATTGAGCCCGCCCCGGCGGCTCCGGTGACTGCCGCGGTTGGCGCTGAAGCTGAGTGAGTTCGAAGCTGAGTAAGTTCGAAGCTGGGTGCCTTGGCCCCAGCCCGATGCTGTACGACTTTTATCATTAAGAACCCCCAAGGCGTTCGCGCCTTGGGGTTTTTGTTTATTAGATCTGCAACGTGGTTATCGGCGGTCTGCAGATCTCGTGCGGGCGTGCGCCGTCCCGGATATCGTTACCGGTGGATGTTCGGTCCTCAGCCGGTTTTTGGGCAAGCCCAGTGCAGTCGATCTGCAGGAAGAGACTTATGAGCTCAGCACTGATCGAATTTTTGTGGTCGATGGGAATTGGCCGTGGGCGAACAGCGCTTTGGAGCAGGCTTGCTGCTGCACTGGTGAGCATTGCCGTCACCGCCACCGCCTGGGCGCAAACGCCGCTGCTGCCCGCAAACGCGATGACCACGTACAACTACTACGACTCGGTCAATGGTGGCTCGGCCCTCTCGTTGGCTGTCACGGGCCAGTCCTTTACTCGAGCTATTCGCATCAGCACTGTCGGCACCGGGGCGAACGTCTACAACGCCCAGCTCGGCTGGAACATCACGGCGCCTGTCACTCAGGGCGATTTGCTCCTGCTGAGTTTCTGGGCTCGCAGGCTTTCCCCGCTTGATGGTCGACCGATTGATGCTCAGGTTGTCTTTGAGCGCAATAGCGGTGATTATCTTCACTCACTGACGTGCTCGTTTCCAAACGATACTGGCACCTGGCAGCGTTACAGCGTGCCCTTTCGGGCGGTTACGAATCACCCGGTTGCTGGCGCACACCTGACATTCCAATTCTCCATCGGCCCGCAGAGCTTTGAAATCGGCGGTGTGACGCTGGTCAATTACGGTACAACGGTAACGCCGGGTGCGTTGCCCACCGCGTTTTACTATCCGGGCCGTGAGGCTACAGCACCTTGGCGGGCAGAGGCCGATGCGCGGATCAATCAGCATCGCAAAGGTGCCATGAACATTCGTGTGGTTGATTGCCTGGGCCAACCGGTTGCGGGTGCCAGCGTCCATGTCAATCTCACAAAGCACGCCTTTGGCTTTGGTACCGCGCTGGCCGCCGATGTGTTGGTGGGCGCCGGGCCGAACAGCGACACGTACCGCTCCACATTTCTTGCGAATTTTTCCAGCGCGGTCATCGAGAATCATCTGAAGTGGCCCTTCTGGGAGACTTGGGGCCAGACCCAAGGCCTTGCAGCACTGGATTGGCTGAACGCCCGCTCCATCCCCACGCGTGGGCACAACTTGATCTGGCCGAGCTGGCGTAATTCACCCCCTGATCTCGAAACGCTTAGCCCCGCGACACTTCGCGGCCGTATCAACGCCCACTTTCTGCAGATTCTTGGTGCGACTCGTGGCAAGCTGCGCGAGTGGGATGTGATCAATGAACCATTTGATAACTTCGATGTCATGGGCCGCATTCCCGGCGTCGCTGGGGTTCCGCTGAGCGCCGGTGTGCTGGGCAATATCGAGATGGTCCGCTGGTTCCAGCAAGCCCGCACCGCCGATGCCAACATCGGTCTCGTGCTCAATGACTACAACGTGCTCGAAGGTGTGGACCCCACCCACCAGGCCTACACCCAAGCGCTCGTGCGATGGCTCGTGGCCAATGGTGCGCCCGTCACCCGGCTCGGCTTGCAGGCGCACTTCGGTGCGGCGATCATCCCCATTCCCGAGTTGCTTCGCCGCCTGGATACGCTAAACGCTTTGCCCGTCCGCCTCAGCGTGACGGAGTTTGATATCACGGTGCTGGATGAAGCCCTGCAGGCCGATTACACCCGCGACTTTGTGACGCTGATCTTCAGCCAGCCCAAGTTTGACGAGTTTTTGATGTGGGGTTTTTGGGAAGGGGCCCATTGGCTACCAGAGGGCGCCATGTACCGGACCGACTGGACGGCCAAGCCAAACGCCTTGGCGTGGCGTGATCTGATCTACAACCGCTGGCATACCGATGCGACCGGCCTGACCGATGCGCAGGGCGGCTTTACCACAAGTGCGTTTTACGGTCAGTACACCGTCACAGTCGCTGCCCCGAACGGTGCGCCAGTGCAAAGCACGATCGGCTTCGATGCCGCCGGTCAGACAATCACGATCACCTCCGCCGCGGCGGTCATGCGTTCGCCAGCCAGCGTCACGGCCTGCAACGGCGGTCGGGTTGCGTTTTCTGTGCCGACGGGTGCGGTCGGTATCGGCGGTGTGCCCGCGTCCTATCGCTGGCAAGGTCGCCACGGGGCGGCTGGCTCCTGGGCCAATCTTGGCGATGGCTTGCGTGCGGGCCTTGGCACCATCGCTGGTGCAACCTCTGCCACGCTGGTTCTTACCGAGGTCACCACGGCTACAAACAGCACTCCATCGCTCGATCAATTTCGCTGCGTGATTAGCAACCTGGCCTCGGCCTGCGGCACATTTACGAGCGATGCCGCCGTGCTGACCGTTGCCCAGCGATGCTCGCTGGCGGATGTCGCTGGTACCGCTGGCGTTGGGGGACCGGGCATTACCAGCTGCGGCGACGGTGTGGTCGATGGCGAAGATTTTATTGCGTTCATCAACAGCTTTAGCGCGGGTGATGTGTCTGTAGATGCACTGGCCGATGTTGCCGGCGGCGGCGGCGATGGGCTAAGCCCTGACGGCGTGATTGATGGATCCGACTTTATTACCTTTGTCAACGCCTTCGCGGCTGGATGTTAAGCGAGCGACGGGGAGTATGGACGATCCGTACGGGTGTGGATCGGTCTTTGGTCGCCGGCATACTTCCTCGCAGCACTCAGCAGAAAAGTGCGCACGCATGGACTTTGAACCCGCTTGGTTGGTCGGGTATCCGGCGACTCAGCCACGGATTACTCCGCACACTGGTATGTCGGCAGTGCCGATCCGAGTCGCGGGTTGTCAATCGGCTCACGTGAAGCAATGAACACGGCCCGGTGAAGCAGTGAACCCGGATTGCCCGACGTCCAGTCCAGCGGAAACTCCGGGTGCTTCGGCTGGGTGACGGGCATGTACACGTGTTCAAAGTGCTCCTGCAGGCGGGCCAGCACCCACGGCCGCGTGGGGCGGCATCCGGTGCCGCGTGCCGCCTGCGACGGGTCGGATGCGGTCTCGCCAATGAGGTTGATCGCCTCGTGCTCGCCAAAGGAGACGCAGGTGCTGATGATCATCGTGCCGCGGCAGAGCCGGCTCATCGCCGCCAGCGCCTCGGCAGGCTTCTCAAGGTGGTACAGCACGCCGTAGCAGAACACAACATCGAAACCGGAATCAAGTTCAGCAGGCACATATTCAAGGTCGATCAGCCCCGTCCGCACTGTGGGCACCGCGGCGAATCGTTCCCGGATAACCGCAACATTGGCTGGCCGGACATCCGTCGCCAGCACGCTGCAGCCACGATCTGCGAAAAAGCCGGTGAGATCGCCGATGCCTGCGCCGACTTCAAGCACGCTGCGACCTCTGATTTGCTCATCAAGCTTCAGGCTCGCCAGGTGCCTGAGCTGTGCCGCGGTGATGTTCAGGTAGCCTGGGTTGTGAAACACCTCCAGAGGTGATTGCGGCCCGGTCTTGGCTTCAAGCTCGCTGATCGCCGACGGCGCTGGAATCTGAGCCTGATGCTGCGGCCGGATGAGGGGGTGCCTCCCAATCAGCCGCGGGTGCGACTGGTGCACCGGAACAACAGCCACCGGCTTGCTCGAGACTGTTCGCACGCTGCTGCACCGCTCGATCATGCTGTCCTCGTACCCGCTGCTGCATACGACGATGCAGTCAACCCCCCGTGCCGCGACCTGACTGAGCGGAACGATCGGAAGTTTCATGAAGCTGGTACCAGTCAGCTTTGCACTGTCATCGATGATGCAGTCCAGATGCACCGGTGGTTCGGCCAGTGCTGCGGCCCGCATGCGCAGGTCCTTGCCCGCACCATAAATCGCGACGCGCTGATACCCCATCGTGCTGCAGCGCTCCAGTAGCCTCCGAAAAAGGTTTGCCGCGGTGATTTCAAGCCGCTCGGCGGGGAGCGAGGCCGCGTGGGCGAGTAGGTCGCGGTGTAGCCAGAGCCCTTCGAGACCGACAACTCGTTTCTCCAGACCGCTGCACAGTGTCTCGTGAATTTGGTACAGCTCGAACCCGAGATTTTGAAAGAACCGTGACACTTCAGCAAGCCCAGCGCATGAAGAGTTGGCTGCTGTCCATGGAACGCGACAGTGAATTGCCTTGCAGCCATTTTGTAGCAGTCGCTGCGTGGCTTCGAGTTCAGCAAGACCAATAGTGTGCGTGTCGATCAGCAGGAGATCTACCTGCCCTATGGCGTTCGAGACCGCCCAGTCATCGATGCCAAACGGCTCGGTGTTCTGAACTTGGGCTAGGGCCGTATCAGCGATTGACCTGCCCGTCGCCTCGAACTGGCCGATGCTGCGCTGGCTTGCGAACCGCTTGCCCGCGTCCCCGTACGCGTTGATGGTGGATTTGAGTGCCCATACCTGCGCTGCATGAAACTCCCTGCCGCACATCGCAATGCTATCGCCAGTGTCAGCGCCAATCGCCACAACGATCAACTGCTCCCACGGATCCATGAACCGAGCCAAGCTAGCGAAGGCGTTGTAGGGAAGTTCATTCATATCGCGGTATCGGTCCCGCGTTTCATCCTGCGTGAGTTCGCTGCTCGCATGGCCGCGGCAGCCGAGCGCTATTGGTGGGTTTACCCCAGCCAAACCGGACGAGCGGTCTTATTCCTCGGAGCTCCTTCGCGGTGGCCCCGAGGTCATGCTTCAACAGAATCAATCAATGACCGAGCATCATTTTCGCCAGCGGCTGTTTGTTCATGCC
This sequence comes from Phycisphaerales bacterium, assembly GCA_038231815.1. Taxonomy (GTDB): domain Bacteria; phylum Planctomycetota; class Phycisphaerae; order Phycisphaerales; family UBA1924; genus CAILKP01. The sequence goes on along the minus strand of JBBRKQ010000023.1, from coordinate 13,760 downwards.
CGGTCCGGAAATGCTCACGGCCAAGCCTGCGCCACCAGTCTCCTGGAACATTTCGATAGTGATGGGGTGCCAGCCCATGGCCAGCGCTATTACGCCGCGTTTCTCGATGGATTGGTGCAGCCCATCGTTGTCAATCAGTACCTTGTTGCCGACCAGCAGCCTGCTGCCATCATCGCTCGTAAGGCTTAAGTCGTACATTCCCGCTGTCTCTACTTTGAAAAAGCCGGTGTACCGCAGGGCGTACTGCTCCTTCCGACTCGCCGCACTGGTGTTGATGTCACCAGTCAGCAGCGTCTTGACCGGCTTGAGTGAGTCAAATTCTGGCAGTTTGTCCCACTCGCCCTCGTATACGTCCAGCGTTAGCATGGGATTGACTGCGGCAACGTGTGCTGCGGCCTGCGGAGTCACCTTTGTAAACGTGCGGCTGACCACCGGTGTTACAGCCTTGCCATCGCGGTAGCTGCGGGCCAGCACGGTGGATGTGCCCGTTAGCTTGATGGGGGCACCGGCAAGTGGTGAGCGTGCCGTCGGTGTCGAACCATCGCTCGTCACGCGTACCTGCACATCGGTGCGGTCAGCGGTTGCCGACACCTCGATTGACTCGAGGAAGTAATCACTTCCGGCACCAATGGTGGGGGGGTTGATCAGGTCCGGCTTGCCGATGATCTCGACGGCGTAGACGGCAACCGGACGCGTGCCGGTGAGCGAGCCACGGGTGACGTTTGTGGTGTCAACGATAATTTGTCCATCTTTGCGCTCGGCGATCAGGAATGGAATGTTCGACGATGCGGGACTTTGCAGCAACCAGGCTCGCCCGGGCTCATTGAGCAGCCCGCCGAGCACCAGCTTGCCATCCGCGGGGGGCACAAACTCGTGTAAGTACAGCGTTGCGCCTGTAGCCGTCGGCTTCATTGTCACCCGTCCCCACGATGGGGTCGCGGCCAGCGGAGAACGCACGGTGCCGTAGATCGAATCACCGTTGATCCGCATCCACTGTCCCATTTCGCTGAGAATCTTCACACTTTCCGGTGGGATCACGCCCTCGCCCGTGGGGCCGACATTCAGCAGAAAATTGCCACCCTTGCCGGCAATGTCGCAGAGTTTCTTGATCAGATCCTCGCTGCTTTTAAAATCTTTGTCCGCCGCGTTGTAGCCCCAGTTCCCGTTGATGGTCATGCAGGTTTCCCAATCGCCGGGGAAGCCTTTTTCGGGGATGGTCTGCTCGGGTGTCTCGTAGTCGCCGTAGTGCGTGCCCTCGGTACCCCCTGCCAGGCCGTCACGCCCAGTATCGATGCGGTTGTTGAAGATCACATTGGGCGCGATTGTGCGCATGTATTTGGCTAGGTCACCGCCGCGGGCGTGCGTCCAGGTGGGCTCCCACTCGCCATCAAACCAAATGAGTCCAGGGTCGTATTTCGGCCCGGTTATTTCTGCCAGTTGGGCCTTGAGATATGTGGTGTAGCGGTCAAAGTCCGCGGCAGCTTCGGGTCGGCCAGCCTTCTCCCACGGGCGGCGGGGTAAGTAGTCACTCTGGTGCCAGTCCATGATGGAGTGGTACATGCAGAAGCGGACCGGCTGCGACCCCACAATCACCTTCTGCCCCGGCGTGATCGTGCCCAGCTTGCCGCACGCATCGGACAGTTCTTTCATGATGTCACGCCGAAACGGCGTGCTCATCACATCCCAGTCGGTCTGCTGCGAATCAAAGAGGCAAAAGCCGTCGTGGTGCTTGCTGGTGATCACCAGATATCGCATACCCGCATCCTGCGCGATGCGGGCAAACTCCGTCGCATCAAACCTGGTGGGGTTGAATTTGCTCAGCAGCTTCTGATACTCGCCCACCGGAATCTGCGCTGTGTCGCGGATCCATTCTGCGTGCCCGGCTCCCTTACCCGGCCACTCGCCCGCCGGAACCGAGTACAGACCGAAGTGCACGAACATGCCAAACTTGGCATCCCGCCACCAGGCCATGCGGGCATCCTGCTCGGCGTGCTCGGGTGATGGGGCGCTCATCGTGATGATCTCGGACTGTTGAGCGGAACCGCTGCACCCCACCGCAGCGGCAAAGCATGCCAAGCCGGCGGCGGCCATTAGGGTGAAGCACAGGCTGCGGGAGGTGGCTGATGGTGTTCGCATGAGTGTTGCAGTGTACCGGACTGGCCGGGGCCGGTGGCGATTTGGTACGTGGACCGTTTGGCCGGTTGCCTTAAAGGCCGGTGGCGAGTGACTACCAGTTCGCCCGCGACCCGAGAGCCAAGCCGCTAACCTGCATTCCATGACGGGCACGGATGCCCCACATCCTGAAGATCGCACCCCCCCAGCCGCCCCGTTGGCGCCCGCCGCCCACGCGGCGGATGTTCACGGGCACCGCTCGCTTGCATCGGCCCTTCGCGCTGTTGTTGGTGTGACTCTGCTGTCGCGCATCGGCGGGATGGTGCGTGATGTCATGGTCGGCCGCATCTTTGGTGACACAGTCACCAACTCTGCCCTTGCCGCGGCATTTACGATTCCGAACCTGTTTCGACGCCTCTTTGGTGAGGGGGCGCTCACAGCCGCGTTCATACCGGCATACACCAAAGCGCTCAAAGAAAATCCTGATGACGGCGCGAAACTTGCCTCCCTGACCGTGGCGGTGCTGGGTCTGATCACAGGCGTTCTTACCGTCTGTATTGAGCTCGCCTTGCTGGCCGTTCTGCTGCTGGCTCCCATGACGCCTGAGCGTCTGCTTTCTCTCAAGCTGATTATGGTCATGCTGCCGTTCATGCCGCTGATCTGCATCGCGGCGATTCTTGCCGGCATGCTTCAGTGTCACGGCAGGTTCGGCCCTGCATCAACCGGGCCATTGCTGCTGAACGGCTGCATCGTGGCCGTGGCTGCGTACTCGCTGGCTACCGGCACCCTCGCCAGCGAAAACACCGCGTATCTCATCGGCGTGGCCACCGTGCTGTCGGGCATCACCCAGTGTATGTGGTTCGCCCGCCTGCTGCGGCCTCATACTCGCTGGGTGCCTCGCCGTGCGCAGTGGGTCAGCGTGCATGGCCGGGCCAGAGAGATGCTTAGCAAGTTCATTCCTGTGGCCATCGGTCTGGGCACGCTGCAACTCAACACGTTCCTTGACACGCTGATTGCGATGTACCCCATTTGGTTCGGCCCAATGCTGCTGGGGTACGTGTACCCGCTTGATGATCGATCCAACGGCATCCTCGCGCAGTCCAGCCGGTTGTATCAGTTTCCCCTCGGCGTCTTTGGTATCGCGGTGGCTACGGCAATCTTCCCGCTGCTGTCGCGCCAGGCCACTGAGCCCAAGGTGTTCATCTCCACCCTTCGTCGCGGCATTCGCCTGTCGCTGTTCATCGGTCTGCCAGCCGCCGTTGGCCTCGTGCTGGTGAGGCATGACCTTGTCAGTGTGCTGTTTGAGAGCTTCGGCACATCGCAGACCGGATTCTCCGCGGAAGGAACCGCCCGCGCCGCGGCGGTAGTGCTTGGCTTTGGCACCGGCGTCTGGGCGTATTCTCTGAATCATGTTCTGACGCGGGCCCTGTACGCGCAGGGCGACACGGTCACACCCATGCGGGTATCAATCGGTGTGATGGTCTTTAACGTGCTCGCCAACTTCGGACTGATCTGGTACTTAAAGGAGGCCGGGCTGGCCTTTGCAACCAGCATCTCCGCCACGCTGCAGTGCATTATTCTGGCCGTGATTGTGCACAAACGCATGGGCACTGCCGCGGCGGAGGCCGTGTTTGGTTCTGAAGTCACCCGCGCCGTCGCCCGAGTGCTGCTGGCCGTTACGCTCATGGCCGCGGCGGTGCTGGTGATGTACTGGCTCTGGCCCCGCCCGGCAAGCTGGAGCGGCCGCCTTGTGCGGCTGGTCGCGGCGTCAGCGCTCGGTGGCGGTTTGTTCGTTGCGCTGTCGCTGCTGCTGCGTTTGCCTGAATTGCGATGGATGGTGCAGCGACGCGGCAAGAAAGATGGCGGGCCGATTGAGTCGGCCGGAGCTGTGGGTGATGAGCTCTGAGCGTGTGCTGGCTGCTGTGTTCGGTCAAGCGGGGCGGAGAGATGAACGCAGAGACAGCAGAGTGCTCAAGGCAAGAAACGCAGAGAAAGGCGGGAACAGTTGGATTTATTTTTGTGGTGTTGATGACGCCTTGGATATTACCGATAGTCTTCAAATGGCTGGTGCCTGCCGTTGAATCTCCTCTGTCCCTACTTCTTTCTGCGTGTCTGGTTTTCAGCTCCGCGTTTGTTTTTCGTGTGATTCAGGTTGTAATCCTGCGTTTCCAGAGTGTTGTAGCCGGGGATCAACTCACACCCCTGTCGAGCCAAATCCGCCGGTGCCGCGGCTGGTTTCATCGAGCTCTGTCACTATTTCCATCTCCGCGTGGGCATGCCGGGCAATCACCATCTGTGCCACTCTGTCGCCATGCCGAACCACAAATGGCTCGCGCCCTAGGTTGATAAGCGCCACCACCATCTCGCCGCGATAGTCCGCATCCACCGTGCCCGGTGAGTTGGGCACCGTAATGCCAAACTTGGTCGCCAGGCCCGATCGTGGCCGGATCTGAGCCTCGTACCCTGGCGGCAGCGCTACAGCAAAGCCAAGCGGAACCCTGATGATGTCCCCCGGTTGCACCGTCAGCACATCCCCGTCCGCCAGGCAGGCGTGCAGGTCCATCCCCGCGGCGAGTTCGGTCTGGTATCTGGGCAGCGTGGCGCGCATCGAGAGCGCCTTGTATCGAACAAGCGGACGATCTGTCACTCGGTCGGAAGGATTAGACATAGGTGTAGAAAATACTGAATCACCAAACGAGAGCCCACCGCACATGCGGTGGGTCGGTGGTCGTTCATGCCCAATGGCTGCCTTGAGAAAACGCTGCTGCGCGCCGCCCAGCCGTCGCGTCTTACTCTGGCTTGAAGAATACCGGCAGTTCGCCCACCAGCGGCCGGCAGTATTCCACGAACCGGTCTGTTACATCGTGCCCGTTGGCCGCGATAAACTCCGGTGGCATGTGCCGCGTTTTGGCGGCTACTTCGCCAAGGCGCACGAGGCGTTTTTCAATCTTGTACGGGTGATTGCTCAAGCGCTGGATCGCAATTGATCCATCGCTAAAGCCGCTCATCGCCTCTTTGGCCGCAAAGTTGCCGACCGCGCGGGCCTCAGCCGCATCCACCGGTGAACAGTCCGGCCAGCACCGCTGCATGTAGCCCAGGGTGTCGGCCCTCACCCGCGGCGGTTTGCCGCTGGGGCTCTTGAACTTTTCTTTAATGAGATTCGAGAGCATGTCACCCAAAGCACCCGAGCCTGAGAGCTGCGCGTTGCCGTGGGCATCGGCCTGTCCGCCAACAATCAGCTTGGCACCGATGTCAACACCCTCTTTATCCTTGATTCCTTCGGACACCGCGATCTGGCAGCGACCGTACTTGCCCACCACGCCTTTGACGTCCTCTACAAACTTGTCTGTGTCAAACGGCACTTCTGGCAGGTAAATCAGGTGCGGTCCATCGCCCGCCCGCTGCCGCGCCAAGGCCGAGGCCGCCGTCAGGAACCCGGCGTTACGACCCATGACCACGTTGATTTTGATTCCCGGCAGCGATGCGTTGTCGCGATCATCCGCCATGAACGCCATCGCCACGAATCTCGCGGCAGAGCCGTACCCCGGCGTGTGGTCGTTCATCACAAGGTCGTTATCCACCGTCTTGGGAACGTGAAAGCAGCGCATCTCGTAGCCAGCCTTCTGGCACAGCTCAAAGACAATCCGGCACGTGTCGGAGCTGTCGTTGCCGCCGATGTAAAAAAAGTAGCGAATGTCCGCTGCCTTGCACGCCTCAAAGATCTTTGGCCCATCGGCCTCCGTTGGCTTATTGCGGGATGAGCCAAGATACGCCGAGGGCGTCCGGGCCAGCTTGTCCATGTTGTCGCTGGACAACAGCCCCAAATCCACCAGCGGCAGGCCCTTGATCAGTCCGTCAACACCGTGACGCATGCCGAAGATTTTCTTGATCGCCGGATAACCCTTCAGGCCTTCGATCACGCCAACGAGTGACTGGTTGATGACCGCGGTAGGACCACCGGATTGACCGATGATTGCCGCACCTTCGGGGAGACGAGCTGCCATGGAGACTACTCCGTGCCGGGAAAATGGAATAAAGACTCAGCTACAGCGTAGCCGAGAAAGCCGCACAATCGCCAAAAACCGTTATCCACGGCTACATGAAACGATTTCAGCCCCTTTGGCTTGGCCTCCCACCTGTTGCCTGCATTCAATACGCGGCTCATGCCCGCACCCCTCGCTTCGCACAGCACGCAGCCTTCTTCCTCCACCGCCCCCGCGGCCCCCGCCGCCGCCATTCCGGCGATTGGTCCGGCAAATGACTGGTCCGCCAAACTTGCCCTCGCCGCGGCGGACATCAAGCTTTCTCACTCTGTTTTTGCCCTTCCCTTTGCCCTGCTCGGTGCATTTCTGGCCCGCCCTGCCGGCCAGCCGTGGTCCACCTTTGGCGGCCAGCTCGCTTTGGTGGTGCTGTGCATGGTGCTGGCCCGCACCTGGGCCATGTTGGTCAATCGCATAGCTGATGCCCGGTACGATATCGCCAACCCGCGCACAACCCGGCGGGCGGTGGCTTCCGGTGCCCTGCGGCCGCGCGATGCCATGGCTTTGGCGGCGTTCTGCGTCATCGGCTTTGTCGGTGCCGCCAGCGTCTTTGGCTTTGCGTACGCCAATTGGTGGCCGCTCATTCTTAGTGTGCCGGTGCTGTTCTGGCTTGCGTTCTACTCATTTGCTAAGCGCTTCACCGCCTTGTGCCACCTGCTCTTAGGCACCGCACTGGCCATTTCGCCTCTTTCCGCGGCCATCGCTGTGCACCCGCCTGCACTGTCACTTTCTCCGCTGGCCACTCCCGCGCTCTTTTGCATTAGTGGCATGGTCACGTTGTGGGTGGCTGGGTTTGATGTGCTTTACGCCTTGCAGGATGTGGACTTTGACAAGCGCACCGGCCTGTTTTCTCTCCCCTCGCGCCTCGGTGTTCGCGGAGCGGTTTGGTTGAGCCGGCTCATGCACGCTGGTGCAGTTGCCTGCCTTATTGCTGCGGCAATTTTGGATGTGCGCCTGCTGCCCATCTTTCCCTTCGCCATCGCCATCGCCGCGGGGTGCCTGGTGATGGAACACATCGTCCTTATCCGCCGGGGCCTGGCAGGTTTGCCGCTGGCGTTTTTTACCTTGAACGGCATCGTCTCGCTGGTGCTGGGCATCGCCGGTATTGCGAGTATTGTGCTGCATGACTGGCGATGAGCGGGCCGGGGAAGGGCCGTATATTCGTAAAAAGTCAACAAAAAGCCCGCGGCAACCTGCCGCGGGCTTGTGTTCTTTTATTGATCTTTATCCGACCATCTCGGTCCTTACCGAACCGCCTTCTTCTTCCCAGTCGCGTTCATAAACGCGGGCAGGCCCTCGCCCTTTTCAAACAGGTCGGCAAACTTGAAGCCCTTGCGCTTCTTCCAGTTGCCGCGGTGCAGCGCATCGCTCGCCAGCAGCGGGAAGAGTGCGGAGATCTCGCCGAACACCATCTGCTCGTGCACGATGTCAACCTTGCCCCAGCTGCACGCCTCACGCAGGGTTGAGCCTGACAGGGCGCCATCGCGGCTGTCGGCCACCGTCATCTGCACGGCGTACTTGTGCATGCCAATGTCGCCGCGGGCCTTGCCGCCCTTGCGCTCGCTCAGCAGCTCCGCGGCCACCACAATGTCCTGCGCGAAGTTCTTGGGCACACCGCCGCCCAGCATCAGCAGGCCGGTGTCCTTGCACGCCAGCTTAATGTCCGTCAGCTCGCGGAAGTCTTTGCCGCTGTCAAAGGCAACTTGGCCGCGGCCCTGCTCAATGGCCTCGGTCTGCTGCAGCACAATGCCAAAGCCGGCCGAGCAGTCGCTGAAGGCTGGCACAAAGATCGGTACGCGCTTCTGGAAGCAGGTCTTGACGATGGACTCGTTCTTGGGGTGCTTCTGGGCCAAATACGCGCCCATGGCCTCAATAAACTCACGGCTGGAGTATGCGCCGGGGGCGAACTGATTGAAGATCTCATACGTGCGGTCATCGCAGTCACGCAGGTCATCCTCGTTGATGTACGTGTCATAGATGCGGTCAATCATCAGGTTCCGCAGCGTCATGTCATCAACCGGGGGCGCTTCGGGGCTGCCGGGGGCGATGTAGTGCTTAAAGCCCAGGCCCTCAAAGAAGTCCTGGTCCACAATGTTCGCGCCGGTCGACACGATCGCATCGATCATGTTGTTCTCGAGCATCGTGATCAGCGCCTTCTTCAGGCCTGCCGAGATCAGCGAGCCCGCGAGCGTCACGATGACGGCACAGCCCGTGTCCTTGAGCATCATGCTGTAAATGTCCGCAGCGTTGGCCAGGGTGCGGCTGCTAAACGCCATATTCCGGTAGCTGTCAATCACCGGCCGGGCATCAAACCCGGCGATGTCAACGTGCTTGATGGGGCGTGAGAGCAGGTCTTTTTTCGTCCACTTTTTATCTGCCATGGGAAAGGCTCCAGAAGGCCAAGCCCCCCTGGCCGATGCGAGAGAAAATTAAAGGGCCGCCGGGGGTGGCAGCAGCCGACAGAATAATAACAGCACCGGCAGTGGGGGGTGTAAACGAATTGTGAAATCCTTTGGCCTCGCATAAGCGCTGCCGGAGGCATCGCGAGCGGAATTTGGTCCGACTGGCGGCGGGAAAGCCACGGTGTGCTGGCCGATCGTCAAATCACCCCCTGCCAGCGAACGTGTTCGGCTTCTAAATCCCCTCCACCACCAGTCCCTCCTGATACCCCCTCACCAAGTCCTCCAAATCCGCGATCTGCCGCCGCGTCGCTTCTCCAATCTGCGTGCAGCCAATCGTCCTCGCCGCCGGGTAGCTCCGAATCGTCGTCACCTTGGGCACCATGTCCGCGCCGCGTTCCACCACGGCCCCCACGCCCTCAAACTTCGCGTGCTCGGCTAGGTCAATCCGGTCCGGCCGCAGCACCAGCGTAAAGCCCCTGTCGCCATACGCCTCTGAAAACGCCCCATCAATCGTCACAGCGTTGCCGCCGCGTTTCACCGGCTGCTCGCCTTTTTCCACCTTCACGGGCACATGGCCGTTTACGATCAGCACATCATCGCCGCACCCAAACAGCTTGCCGACGCGCCGCACAAACCCTGCATCGTGCAGCAGTTCAAAGTACGGGTTTTTGTGCTCCTTGTGCGTTTCTTTATCCGACACAAATGCGGACTCAAACGTGCTGAGTCTGTCCTTGCCAAACAGCGGGCTCCGCGGCCCGCCCCACAGGTAGTACAGCCAGTCCGCATCAGGATTCTGCGGCACATACCTGTTGCGAAACGCCCGCCGCACCACCGTCGCCAGCGCATCCATCAGCTCGCGCCCTCCCACCTCTTTGCCATCCACCTCCATCGTCAGTGGTGTGCCCGCTTCATCCACCGGCACGCAGGCGTGAAAAATCAGCACCTCATCACGGCGCGTCCACATCCCGCCCCGGCGCACCAGCCACTGCATCTGCTCGCGCAGCTTCTGTGACCCAAAGAATGATTCGCGCAGCCGGTCCAGGCACTGCTGCTCATCCTCGCTGTACGCGTACGGATCTTTCGCATCAATCGTGGGAAAGTTCTTGTCAATTAGTTCGTGCTTTACCCCATCAAGCGTGATCGTCCCCGCCGCTAAATCAATATGATGCAGCAGCCGGCGGTGCGTCAGGTTCCACTCCGGGTGCTTGGCAAACAGTTGCCCCTCGGCCTTAAACTGCATAATTGCTACGGCCTTTTGCATCCGCGCAACCATTTGGGCCTCGCGCATCCCGCCGCCCTTGGCCGGAAATTGCGTCGCCGGGTCCTCGCCATACACATCCCGCGCCAGCTTCTCCAACGGTGTAATCAGCACGCCGTACCCCTCTGCAAGTTGCGCTGTCCGCCGGTAGCGCGCGCTAAACCGCATCACCGTAAGCATGCACGCATCGTTACCAAGTGATGCTCCCATCCATATTGCATCATGGTTGCCCCACAGCACGCTTACCTGCGGCTGCTTCATCAAAATATCAATAACCTTGTCAATCCGCGGCCCGCGATCTCCCAAATCTCCCGCCACAATCACCTCCGCCGATGCCAGCGACCGAATCAGCGAACTCGCCGCACGAATCGCACCCCAGTCCCGATCAAACCGTGACAATTCCACCAGCATCGCCTGAGGAAACTCCGGCCGCTGCCCGCTGAGCATCTCCACAAACAGCTCGCGAAACTGGGGCACGGTCAGCCGCTCTACCAGATCGCGCCGGTACGTCTTTCGCAGGGCACGAATAATTTCACACTGCAGCCTCAGCGTTCGGTATACCCACTCCGTTCGCTTACCCGAGGCAACAACCCTTGGTGAGATCCGCGCGAGCGACTCACGCGGGTAATACAAAATCGCCAGAAACTCCGTCCGCTCCGCCTCGCTGAGTTCATCCTTCAGCACCGATTCAATCAGTGGCCGCAATGCGCCCGAGGCGCTGTTAATCACATGCCGCAGCTTGGCATCCTCACCGTGCACATCGCTGAGCACGTGCACCAGCCCCATCGGCAAATCCAACTTCGCCCGCAGCCCCGCCGCCTCGGCAATTGCTTGCTCAATGGTCGGGTAGCATGTTGACAGTGCCCGCAGCAGGCGAAGGCGGTCATCAGTGCTGGCAATCGTGTGAAGCTGGGTGGACTGGGTCGGCATAGCTCATTCTTGCCCCGGTTGTGCGCACAGATTGGACGAGTACGGTGCAGATAGCGAGAAATCCTCGCCGACTGTCGGTATAGTTCCTAGTAGAGCCGTCGGAAGCTGGCCTGTTCTTGCACAGTGGCGGTCTCTATCAAAGACGGCTTCGTAAAAGCTGTGTTGGGACCATTATCAGCGGGAGATACGGTTTGGACCCTTCGCCAGAATCCTCAATCCTTCGGTTGGCTCCAGTCCCTGCACCCCAGGGCAGCGGCGAGCCACAATCTGTCGATCCGTTTTCCACAGACATCGACATCGATGCCCTTTATGCCGATCTCCGCTCCCTCGCCGCGGCATATTTGCGTCGCGAATCTGCCTCCGTTACGCTCCAGCCCACGGCCTTGGTGCATGAAGCCCTTTTAAGGATCGGCAGTTGGCAGGCCGAGGCTGGCAGTAGTCAGCCCGGGCCGGTGCCGGCGCCCAAAAAACTCACATGGCGCACGCCGGAGGACTTTTTCGCGGTGGCTTCCCACGTCATGCGACAGGTGTTGGTTGATGCCGCCCGCCGGCGGAACGCCAAAAAGCGTGGCGGTCCCGGTATCAAGGCAGACAGAAACGCCTCCGCTTCGGCGCCCTCGCGCAACACCGGCTTTGATCCTGACCTTCTCGTTTCACCGCCGGTCTTCGCTCGCGACCGGGCTGAGGATGTTCTCTTGCTCAACGAGGCGCTCGAGAGCCTCGAACTCATGGACCCAAACTGCGCCCGATTGGTGCAACTTCGTTTCTATCTTGGGCTCACCGTTGCCGAAGCCGCTGAGGCGCTGGGCATTACGTTGGCCGCGGCCGACACAGATTGGCAAATGGGTCGGGCTTGGCTCGCCCGACGGCTCCGTAAGCGGGACGTGTAATGACACGGCAGTCGTGAGAAACCGGTGGTACGTTTGCAGTAGCCGGTAGTAACGTTGCCGCCGGTGTTTTCGGATCGCTCCAATGCTCGATGCACACTGGCAGCACATCAAGACCGTGATGAGCAGCGTCGCAGGGCTAGCCCCTCCGTTGCGTGATGCAGCGATCATCAAGGCTTGCCAAGGTGATGCCGCAACGATCGCGGAGATTCAAGAGCTGCTCGATGCCGGGGCCGATGACCGGCTTACCGGGCTCTTTGCGGACCCCGCGGCAGCCGTGGGGCTTCCGCCAGCCGCGCTTGACCAGCCTGCCGCGGTGGGCAGGTTGGATGTCAGCACGCGGGGTACTTCGGGCTTGATCGGCCGGTATGTGCGTGGAGAGGTCATCGGTCAGGGCCGCACCGGAGTTGTATACCGAGCCCGTGATCTGCTGGCCCAGCGTGATGTTGCCATCAAGCTGCTGCGTCCGGAAATGGTGACTGCTGATTCGGAGCGACGGCTCTTGGCAGAAGGACGCGTGCTGGCACGCCTCGGTCATTCCGGCATCGCCCGGGTGCTGGATGTGGGTACTGAGGTTGCTGGTGGCCCCGCAAGCAAGCACGGCCGCCCTTATCTGGTCATTGAGCTTGTTGATGGAGAGGACATCATCAGCTTCGCCCGCACACGCGGGCTTGATCTTACCGCCAGGCTTGAGCTGTTCTGTCAGGTGTGCGATGCTGTTGAGCACGCCCACCGCTCAGCTGTGCTGCACCGTGATCTAAAGCCGGGTAACGTGCTCGTGACGATGATTGATGGTGAGCCGGTGGTCAAGGTACTTGACTTCGGTCTGGCAAAGATCGTCGATGAATCCCACGAAAGCATGCTCACGATGCCCGGTCAGGTCGTCGGCACGCTGGCGTACATGGCGCCGGAGCAGGCCGGCGGCGATCCGCACCAGGCTGATACCCGCGCCGATGTGTATTCACTCGGTGCGCTGCTCTACCACTTGTTGGCCGGCCACCCGCCCATCGCCACCGGCGGCCTCACCCTTGTGGCCGCAGCTCGAGCCGTCGTTGAGCGCACGCCCCCGCAGCTTGGCACGGTCAGCCGGGTCTTCCGGGGCGACCTTGCAACCATCGCCTCTACAGCGCTGGCAAAGCTGCCGGATGATCGGTATGGCAGCGCCTCGGCATTGGCCGGAGATGTGCGGAATTTTTTGGCTCACCGGCCCATCGTCGCAGCCAAGCCCAGCATCACCTATGTGGTTGCTCGGTTTGTGAAGCGTCGGCGTGGCCTCACCGCTGCGCTGGCCGTCGCCGTGATGTGCGTGCTCGCCGCGGCGGTGGTTTCGATTCAATATGCCCGCCGCGCGGTGGTTGCCAACGAGCAGAAGCGGTTGGCGATGGCAACCGTGCTCAATGAGTTCGTGGGGCTGCAGGCCGACCGCATCGGCTCCTCAGCGGATGTTCGCCGGGTTCTGGGCATCGTGGTCTCGCAGATGCAGCCGCTGGTTGAGTCCGACGGCAACAACGCCCGTGTGCTGGCCGACTACGCCACGCTGCTCTCACGGCTGACCGATGTTGAGCAGGCCGACCGTCAGTTTGAAGCTGCACAGCAGCACGCTCTGGCCGCTTGGGATATGCGAAGCAGGCTGGCGGCCATGTCACCGGGTGACCCTGAGCTGCTTGCGGATGTATCAATTGCCACTGTTCGCCGTGGGGATGTCGCGGCCCAGCTCGGCAACAGCGCCGAGATGGACCGGTTGTACGATGAAGCAATGCGGATCGATGAAGCTCTCTACGCCGCACACCCCACAAGCCGAAAATTTCTCAGTAACTTGGTCTATAGCTACGAGCGCTCCGCGTACGCCAACCTCCAGGCCCGCCGATTTGATGAGGCCGACAGGCTCTCCGCTCGCCAGGTAGAGCTCGTGGATCTGCTCACGCAAAGTACGCCCGGCACGGCCGCAAGCATGTGGGCCAAAGCCACCGCACGGGCTAACCGGGCCGCAGTGCTGGACAATCTCCACCTCCGCAGCGAATCGCGCGTGCTGCGTGGCGAGCAATTAACTCTGGCCAGTCAGCTTGTCAAGCTATCCCCCGGCACGCGTCGGTACAGGGTTATGGCCGCGGGGCTATCCGCCCGTGCCTCA
>JBBRKQ010000022.1:0-46995 GCA_038231815.1 Phycisphaerales bacterium | reverse complement strand
TCAGCACGTAAACTGCGTGTCGAACAGCAAGTTAGTCAGGAGCGGGAACGCAAGCGAGTCATCGAAAAAAACGAACTGGAGGCAGCAAAAAAATTGCTAGAGGCAGCAAAACACTCCCAGCAGAATGCCGAATCCCAAGCTGTAGTCGCGGCGGATCAGATGGCGATCAGAACCGCTGACTGGGCTGACCGCCGAATGTGGAAGGCGTTCGGCTTCCTCCGGCGTTTATTTGCGTTCCAGCTAGTTATCGGCATGTGGGTAGCGACTGCGGGATTGGTAATTTTCGTGCGTTTTATCTTGACCACAGTCATAGACTTCATCCTGAACCATGGGCATCCCATAGATGCGGCACCGAATGGAATTGTAGGGCTGCAGTTGATTGGTATTGGCTATGCACTTTATGTCACGGCAGCGATGGGTGCCACGCTTGTTTACATTGAGCGAAACACCCGTGCTATTCTCCGTAACTAATGCACGGGTTTGCCGTGTCGCGGTGTCGATAAGCGACGTGCACTATACGGTCGCCGTACATCAAACAACGTGTTGCGTCCCGACGTGGTGTCTTTGGGCGACCTGTTGACATACTCCATCGTCTGATCCAGCAAATTATGGCACAAGCGAGCTGCGGCGGCAACACGGTCGGTCTGGATGTACCACGGCTGATCAAAGTCATCCGCCGTGTTGCCGGACCTGCTCAGCCAGCCCCGGTCAAACACGGCGAGTAACTCATCGACCCCGTTCTAGGGGCCAGCGACACCACCATCGCTTTGGCCCCTGACACATTCATCGCCCAGTTCGGTCGAACCCACCCCTTCCCAGACGGCGCAACTGCATCGAATCGCACCGGATCGAATCTGGACAATGCTTCAGATCAGAAAGCGGTGCGCCAGCCACTATCACAATGCCACACCTAATCGTTGGAGTGTCGAGTAGAGCGCTGCGGCGTAAGGGCCGGTTGTCCAATCGATGTTCAAATCGGTGTCGGGATCTCGTTTGGGCAAAGACTGTTCGAAATGTGGAGCAAGCCACACTATGGCACCACCGTCTTCAATCAACTCACTCGTCGGAACGCTGCGCGCGCTTGGGATCGTAACGACTGATTCGTCGAGGAGTTTGGTCAGCTTGACGATGCCACCCGCGCGGTGTACAGCACTTTCGGAGAGCACGACCGCTTGTCCTGGCCAGGGGACCATGTCCTCACCACGGGTGGCGGCTGCGACCCAGCGGGACCAAAGCATCGCTCGAAGATACGACTGAGGAACACGATTCTCGATAAATGCATCGCCGAAATATCCCTTCCTTGTCGGGAGAATGTCTATTACACCGCAACGGTACCCGCCTCGCGCGGCCACAGCATGAACAGCATTTTTTGCAAATATCCTCCATCCACGATGAAACTCTTGCACAACATTTTCAAATCTGATGACTAACTCGACAATATACGACATTTCATCCGCGAGTGAGAGACTATCGCCAAGACCGGAACACAGGAAATGCCTCCGCGCACGTTTCTGATCGCCAAGATGAATCCAATCCCAGCCTTCAACTTTTAAGTCTTTGGTATGGTCTCCACACTCTGCCGTGAGCGCGGCCATCCGATTGGGAGATTTTTTAAGGGACGGCTCAAGCGAACTTGATCGCCTCTTGTGCCGTTCATCTGCGATAGGGTCCCACCAAGAGGCTTGTGCAATTTTTGCAGGGTAGGCTTGATCTGCCAAAAGTGATAGTGAACAAATTGATTGATTCACAGCACGCTGCGTGAGTAAGGTTGGAAGAACAATTTGCAGAACATAGGGATTCTCATCATCACATATTGATTTTGCGAGGAGCATAATTTTTATACGCTATTTATTATGGAACAATAATTTCTTTGAATTTAATAATCCATCCCGGGAATGCGCGAGCTGCATCGGCCAACATTTCTACCTTTCTCGATGCCGCACCACTACTTGTACGATTACGTCAACAATGTGGGGCACGTTATTCGCCGTATCAATCGCTTGAACGTAACTCTTCAGCCAAATCCTACGCCCTCGCCGGCAGCGGTGGCAGTTTCCCGGTTTCCGACCACGTCCGCAGCGCGTGCTCCAGCGCCGTCCGTGGGTCGCGGCCGCGTATCTTCAGCGTGCAATAGACGGTCATTATCACCGCCTGCGTCGCATCGCTGCGTTCACCCCTGTTGCACTGGCTGTTCTATCGCAAGATCACCGCTGGCCGAATCTGCCGTTCGGCGAAGTTGTTCTCCCACACTGCTTCGAATCGGTCCAGAAAAGTAAAAATCTCATCGCGGTATCGCAGCAGTCGGTTCACCACAGCGGCGGCACCCAAGGTTCGCAGCCCGACTCAAACGCACGACCGTTGCCGTTGGCGCAGCTCGCCGCTCTGGGCCGGCCAGCCACCAGAATCCGCCCCATCTTCTTCCCCGCTGCCTCCTCACCGCCGCGGCCCACCACTCGCCGCGCAAACCCGCCCACGCCGCGGCCCATTCACCCCTGCGCGCAATCAACCACCCCGCCCCCAGCAAGCACCTCCAGGCAAACCCACCTCTACCCGACCATCCAACCGTCTTGTACTTTGCCCCTCCACCCCCAAAAACGTGCGGCGGGGAAAAATCCAAAACCTCAAAAAACCCCAGCAAAACCACACTTTTCCGCAATCTCCAAAACCCAAACCCGCGCCGCTCGCCATTCCGCACAAAACCGACACTCCAAAAACAAAATCCACGGAATTTTTTTCCCCGTTTTCAGCCCAAAATCCAGCCTTCACGTCTCGATAACCCCCTCCGCGAACACTTTCGTGCGCACGCCCAAAGCGCGCGGCCCCCATCTGTAGAGGCACAATTTTTTTCCCGCCCGCGTCCGTCCTTTCTTCGTTCACTGCCTGCCTCTTCGCCTCGCGTCCCGGAGCCCCCCATGTCCGCCATCCCAAAAGATGCCGCAGACATCCCGACCTCCTTCCCCCACCCAACCGGTGCCGCCACCGTTATCAATTTCCATTGCGTCGTCCCACCCTTCTTCACCACTCCCTCCAACCCCATCGCCTCCGCCTCAAGCTCCCCGTCTTCAACTTCCACTTCCGTTTGCTATCACGCTGATCGCTCTTCCTGTTCTTCTTCTGTTGCCGCTGCTCCTGCCTCTCCCTCGCGTCCCGCGTCTCGCGACTCACAATCCCTTTCCCCTCGAAACTTTTCCCTCCAAGCCCACGAGGCCGAATATCGCGCCCACGCCTACCTCGCCAACGAATCCATCGTCGCAACAAAACTCGCCGCCGACAAGTTCCTCCAAAACCTCTTCAAAACACAAAACGAGCCCGACAATGACATCCTCCGCGCCGCAAGCGCCGCCAGCCTCGCCCGCCTCCAAAACCCATTCGCCTACAACAACTCACGCTCATCCGGTTCATCCGGGTCCTCCGGTTCATCAAGCTCCTACCCCGGCTCATCCGGCTCATCCGGTTCATCCGGTTCATCTGGTTCGTCCCACCCACGAAGCAGTTCCAGCACTTCCACCTCCTCCTCAAATCCAAGCACCCCAAACACCGCCCATCAAGCCCCGCGCCCCGCAACAACCGTCCCCGCGCCGCAATGCACGCCCGCAGCGCCGGTAGCGACAATCGCACCTGCACCCACCAACGCCAACATCCACCAACCCCTCACCGAAGCCGACTTCGCCGAGTGCATCAAACTCGACGACGCAATCAGCAACATCACAACCAGCGCCGCACTGCGTAGCACCGCCATTCCTGGCGGTGTCCTGGTAAACTCCACGGCAACCACAACCCCCGACGCCAAAACACCGCCACGAATGACGGTGCCACGACCCGACGCCACGCAACCCGTCCCAGTCAAAATCGTTGCCGTCGTCAAACAACAAGCCCCTTCCGATTTGGCAATTTCGCCCCGCGCGACCATTTCGCCCCCCGCGCCCATTTGCCATAACTTGGCAACTTGGCCATTGCACCAGTTCAACGCTTCATCCCACATCACCTCATGGCCACTCGGTCCCTGACCGCCAAATAAGCGCGCCACGCGGCAGCGTGCCGGTGGCAACCACGCTCACCCACCACTCAAAAATCCAAGCCGCCAAAACACCCTCGCTCAAAACGCGACAGCTTTCCGCTGCGCACTTTCTTTGACAACACGCTTACGCGCATCACCAGCACGCTTCCGCGTGCCGCTCTCACTGCCCGCCGCGCTTGTGCCTACCCCAAGCCGCCCACAAAATCAGCGAAAACGGCACCCACCAGATCAGGTCATTCGTTAAAATCGTCCACCCAAACTCCTTCGGAAAAGTACCCCGAATCAGCGCGCTGTCCACAAAGCCAATCGGCCCGAAAAGCTTACCCAGCAGCCCCACCATCACAATCGGCCAGTGCCGCAGCGGGTCTCTCGCCGCAGCCAAATAGCCCACGCCGTACACGCCCACGATCATGCCCACGCATTGCCAGATAGGCAGGCCGATGCCGGGTGGCGGCTCTACACCCAGCACGCGAAACAGCCACAGCGGCGCAAGCACCACCATCGCGCCCCACAGCAGGTTGTACACACCGGCGGCGAGCATCCAACGGGTCATCCACGGCTTTACATCAGTCATTTGGGTTTCTCAGTTTCTATCGGGAGCTGCACCACGGGCTCGCTTGGTGTGCCGCCGGGCATGGACTTACTTACTAAAAACGCTATGGCCTGTGGCAGTTCATGCCCCACACAAAGCGTGTGACCAAGGCCGGGCGCGAGCTTGAACTTCACGGGCAGCCCTGCCTCCGCCCAGCGGTTTGAGACGGTTTCTAGCCGCTTTGGGCTGACGAGCCCATCAAGCTCTGCACCGACAACGTACATCTCTGGCAGACGACCAAGCCCCGCTGGCGGCTGCCCCAGCGGCCCACCGGCGATGCAGGCCACAGCGGCAATGGTGAGTGGGCGCTGCGTGGCCAATGCCGCGGTGGCCATCGCGCCCATTGAGTGACCAATGAGGTAGATGCGGGTCGTGTCAATGTCGTAGTGCAACCCGGCGCGGGCCACCAGGGTGTCTAGCAATGCTGCGCTGGCCATTACTGGCTCGGTCTTGGGTGAGAACAGAACTAGATTGTTTGCCTCGCACAACTGGCGTACGGCGCCAGCGCCGTACGAGAGTGGGAACATTGCCTCATCACCACCCGCACCGTGCAGGGCGATGAGCAGGCCAGGCCGCTGCGAAATTGAAGCGGTCCCGCTGCGGGTTGGCCCGTGCACCCAGACTGGCACATCACCAACTTCCGGGCCGAGTGTGAACTGCCAAGTGCCCGGGCGAGCGAAGTACGGATCACGCCCGGCGGCAACCTCGGGCAGCTCGCGGGTGATGTCGGCCTGCAACTGGCCAAGTGGAAGCAGACTTCGCCCGGCCTCGCTGCTGCGCGGGGCGGCGCCGGCAAGGTCTATGCGTGAAAGCAGCGTGGCCCGCACCAGCGAGTTGATTGGGTTTGTGGCGGTGGCTGCGGACTTTGCCGACGCCTCTTGGGCTGTGAACTTGGCGCGCGCATCAGCAGCGAACGCACCCAGTTCACGCGGCACAATTTGCAGAAGGGCAGCATCCGCCTTTGCTGCGGTGTCATCAACCGCGGCAAGCGTGATGCGAAGGTTTTCTGCAGGTAACCTCGCGGCCAGCGCATCGGCCGTTTTCCGCGAAATCAGCAGCTCAACTCGCAGGTTGTCACCTTCGTTTGCGGGCACTTCCAGCGTGCCGATTTTGAAACTTTGGGGCTGGCCAGTGGCGTTTGCACCTTGCAAGCCTGCACCCGCTGGGGCGCTGCCAACAGCGAGCACATCAAGCTTTTTGCCGGCCAGCAGGGTCACATCTCCGCCCCCGTGCAATTGGCGCAGTCGCAGTCGGGCGACTGGCTCATCTTCGTGCGCTATGGGCTTTGCATCATCGGGTGGCGATGTGCCGGCCAGCTTTGGCCACACGCCATCGCGTGACCAGATTGCTGGCTCAACTTCTATCTTGCTGGCATCGAGGGCTCGTTGCAGCGGGGTGCGCGGCGCCGCGCGGACGGCCTCGATGAGCTGTTGGAGTTTGTCGATCGCCTCGGCGTTGCGCCCGGCGAAGAACAAGCCGGTGAGGCTGTCAAACTGTTTGTTCACCTGCACCTGCGTGGTGTCGCTGAGTGTGTCGGCCTTGGCGGCATCGGCCAAGGCTGTCTCCAGCTTCAGCAGTTCGAGCGCTACATCTAGCCGCGTGGCCACTGCACGCTTGCCGGCCAGGTGCGGCAAATCTACGGCTTTGGGGGCGGTGGCTGCCGCTGCTGGGCCCGGTTTGGAATTGGTGAGCGGTGCCTGCTGCGCCACAGCCGCGGAGAGGGCAGTACCGTGCATTGCTAGTACGACCGCGATGCCTGCCGCCAAGCGGGCAGAAATTCCGTAGCCCCTGCCAACTGCACACCGCACGCCAAGATTACTGTTCGCCATAGGTGCTCATCATTGACCGGCCAACGGCCTGGCCTCGCCATCTCGCAGCCTGCTGAAGTTTCAACGGCCGGCGCACCGTTACACCTTGGGCCGCGGACGGACGGTTGAAAGTCCGCCGTCGATGCCGACGACTTGCCCGGTCATCCAAGTGTTGGCCGGGTCCAGCAGCCACACAATTGCAGGCACGACATCACCAATCTCCCCCACTCTTCCTGCCGGGTGCATTGCCACGCTTGCCTTCTCGGCCAGCTCGCTGCTGAGCAGGGGCTTGGCCATAGGCGTGCGGGTGAGCCCCGGGGCCACCGTATTAAACCGGATGGCCCCGGCGTACGTGGCGGCGGCGGACTGCACCAAGCCGATCACCCCAGCCTTCGCCGCGGCGATGGCCTCGTGATTGGGCAGGCCCACTCGGGCGGCGGTGGAACTCATGAGTACGACACTGGCGGCGTTTGGTCCGTTGCCGCGCATGGTGCGCCCGGCGGCCCGCACGCATGCAAAAGCGGAGACCAGATTGAGCCGTAGCACCTGATCAAGCTCCGCCTGGCTGGTTTGGTGGGCGGCCTTCAGCACGATTGAACCGGCGAGGTTAACGACGCCATCAAGCTTGCCGAAAGCGGCAATCGCTGCATCAAACGCGGCATCAACCTGCTCAAAGCTGGTTGCATCAACCACTTGGTGCGGCTGGGCCAGCTCGGCTCCCAGGCTTGCGAGCTTGGATTCATCTCGGCCGCACAGCAGGACCCTGCTGCCCCGGCTTACCAACTCGCGGCAAAGTGCCGAGCCAATGCCTCCGGCAGCGCCGATAACGAGAAACGAGCTTTGGTTGAACATGGCGGGGTTGTCGGTCTGCACGGCGGGTTTCCTGTACTTTGAATCAAACACGGACGCTGAGATAGCGGTCGATTCGAGCGATCGCCGCCGGCTGGACGCAGCAGGCGAGGATTCCGCCTGGCCCCGGAAACGGGGCTGCCGGAGACCGCGGGGCGTGGGCGAGGCTGAAATCGGGCGGCAAATACAAAACTAGGGTTTGCCCGAGGCTTTGCACAATTATGCATGGGGCATGTCAACTGTTTGGCAAACCAAGGTGCGTTCTGCTAAACTGGGTTCTTATGCAGCACCCGCAGACATCGGCAAGCACGGACTCGCGTGCCGAAGGTCCGCTCTCACTTCCAGACTACGGAGCGGGCGGCGGGTTCGCCGTGGATTCGACCGTTGCAGGGCCGTACCTGACGGGAATTGTCACTTCCGGAAGTTACATAGCACCGCTGCCCAGCGCGGTGGCCGTTGCGACAGCAGGCGGACCGACTCAGACCGCACAGGCTTCACAGGCTTCGCCAGAGGCGCTTAAGGCTCGAGAGAGCGAGGCGAGTCAGGCTACAGCTATGAATCAGGCTCCTGCGCGGCCGCACCTGCCCGCGGTGGTGCGGCCGGACCATCTCCGTCGCGGCAATGATCGATGCGTGCTGCTGCTTGCGGCGCACCAGAGGCCGGATCCGGCACTGCTGGCCAGCCTTGAACGTCGCAACGTTGAGACACTGATTTGCTTTGACCCGCACGATGTGGTGGCCCGACTGTGCCTGATGGCACGCGAGGTGCAGACGGCTGAGCGGAAGGGTTTGTTACCGCTGCCGGGAGGCATCGCGCTGATTGTGTGTGAGCCTGCGAAGGTCCCGCAGCTTGCCTCGGTGGTGCACACGGTGCGTCGCTATGCCGCCCGGTGCGTGTGCTGGCAGTTTGCGCCGGCAACAGCTGGGAGCAGCGCATCGCTTCGCCCGCTGAGCGATGAGGAGATACTTCGTACCGGCGATGCGGCAGCAGAAATCGCAGCGGGGCCGGACACATCCCAGGTGCCACGGACCGGTGTTTCCCTAGGCGGGCAGGCAGGCGGCAGCGGAAGTGCCCGCGCTGAAGTACCGGGTCTGCGTTTGGCAAACTGGGCAATTTCGCAGGCCGATAACCCCCCTGGCGAACAGTTAGATACACTAAAAGAAACTTTTTCGCACAAAAAGCCGCCGCTGAGTTCCCCAGAACTCGCTATGTTACTTGCGGAGTTCCCAGTAATTCCGTCGGTCGCGGCAACGTCGCAGCGATCGAAGGAAACAGGAGCCATTGGCTCGGGCCGCGAAAAGCTTCACAACGGAGAATTACCGTTGTGAGTGCAAATCGTGGAGCAAGCTTGGTGGCGAGAGATGCACAGGTGGCTACGTCGGCGGATCAACCCGATCTGCGTGTGATAGTGGTCGGTCGCACCGGCCTCGAATCATCATTGCGCCGAGATGCCGGCATAGAGCTTGTTCGTGCGCGCACCACGCTGCAGGCGATTGGCGAGCTTTCGGATCCGGCGGACGGCCCTGTGGGGCGCGACAGTGTGGTACTGATCGCACCCGATGCACATGCGGGGCAGGATGCCCGTCGCTTCATCACCGCTGTGCGATTGGTTGACCCGTCCGCACGCGTGCTGCTGGTGGCTGGACCGCACATGCAGGCATCGCTGCAAACTGAGGTTGCCGTGTACGACGGGGTCATAGACCCGGACTCCACAGCACCGGTTATCCGTGAGGTGCTCAAAGCGGCTCGTACCAAGCCGGTGCGGCTGGCCAGCGCTGCGTTACCCGACAATGGCTCGGCGTTACCCGAGCTCACGCAAACCGTGGCGGGCGTTGACCAAGCTAGCGCGGCGTTCAGCGAGGCCGCCGCGGCTGTGGCGAGTGCTGCTGCGCAGGCCGCCGCCGAAGCGGATTCCAAGACGGCCATTGGCCCGGATGCGGACTTTGGTGCATCAAACATCGTTCCGGCGGCGCCGGCGACGTTTCACTCATTTGCCGGATCGACCACGGCCAAGCCTTCGGATGTTGATTTGTCACTGGATACGGCGCTGGTCCAAGCGGCGCTGGTGGGTCGTGAAGTGCTGGCGCCGGCCATGCAGGTGCTGCGGGCAAGGCTGGCCATTGCTGGCACACCTGCGGTGATGGCCGAGCAGGTTGTGTTTGTGCCACAGGAAGCGGGCGAGCCAGCGGCCGGAGTGCGCGCTGAGGTGCGGCACCGTGATCGGCTGTTTGGCTGGCTGACTGGGCCGCTGGGGATGCCGATGGTGGTGCTGCCGGTGCTGCAGAATCAGGGCGACTGGCTGGCGTGCTGGATGGCGCTTGCACACCAGCAGGCGGAGCTTCGCCGGGCGGCGCTGGTGGATGATTTAACCGGGGCGTGGAACAGGCGGTACTTTGAGCGCTTTCTGGCGGCCGCGATTGAGCGTGCGCAGATTCATCGCCACAGCCTGAGCATTTTGCTGTTTGATGTTGACAATTTCAAGTTCTTTAATGACAAGTTTGGCCATGGCGCTGGCGATGACATTCTTAAGGAAACCGTTCGCCTGCTAAAGAGCGTGATTCGATCGGGCGACCGGGTGTGCCGCATTGGCGGCGATGAGTTCGCCGTGGTGTTTTACGAACCGTCAGGCCCGCGCGAATCTGGCTCGCGTCCGCTTGATGGCGTGACCAACATCGCCGCACGGTTCCAGAAGCAGATCGCAGAAGCACGATTCCCGAAGCTGGGTCCTAAGGCACCGGGCCGACTGACGGTTTCCGGCGGCCTAGCGACCTATCCGTGGGATGGCCGCACGGTGGAGGAGCTGGTGGCGCATGCCGACCGCTTGGCCATGGATGCGAAGCGCAAAGGCAAAGACAAGATTACCTTTGGGCCTGAGGGTGCGGATGTCGAGACGAAAGGTTCTGCTGGCGGTGCCGCTGGCGTGAAGCCTTTGGGTGAGAGGCCAAACGGCAAAGATTCGCCATCGGCAAACTGAAAAGTTGTGTTGGTTGCGGCGGCAGGGGATGCTGAATTCATTCAGCAAATGACGAGGGCAGCGATTAGCCAACGCGCGAGGTCAGCACGCAGCGGCTTTCGATTGCGCTCGCAATGGTGGCAACTGTTTTCTTCTGTCGGGCAGCTTTGTCAAGGCTTTACTTGTACCGGCCTAAGAGGTCCTCAACCTTTGGCTGGGACCGCTTGATTTGGAGCGACCGGCGCAGGGCGCCGATGCCGCGCTGGCGGGCTGCATCATCGAGGCGGTTACTTTCTAGCCAGCGGTTGAGCTCACAGACACCAACGCCGTTGAGCGCGGGGTAGTAATCCGGGTCAAGCTGCATGGCGGCTTCAAAGTTGGCTGAAGCATCGGTCATGTTGCCGAGTCGGAAGTGAGTTGAGCCGAGCCGCTCGTAGGCGATGGGGCTTGGCGAGAGCTTGATCGAGCGTTCCAGCGCGGCCTTGGCTTCATCAAACCGGCGCGTGCGGATTAGGCTCTCGGCCATTGAGACTAAGAGTTGCGGGGTGATGGTGACGAGCTCTGTAGCCTGCTGGAATTCAATGACTGCTTCCTCGTGCCGATCCAGCGCGGCCAGCGTGGCGGCGAGGTTGTAGCGGGCCTGGCCGTGCCGCGGGTTTAGCCGCACGCTTTGCTGGGCGAACGGCAGGGCCTGCGAGAAGTCACCCAGCGCGTAGTACGCGCTGGCCACGTTGACGTTGGCATCAAAGTCCAGCGGGTTGATGGTGAGTGCCCGCAGATATGCACCAACCGCATCTTGCAGCCGGTTTAGGGCGTGCAGCGTCAGGCCGTGCATGAATTGCGAGCGGAAGTTTTGCGGCTCGAGCTGGGCGGCTTTTCGAAACCGCGGCTCGGCGGCTTCGTAATTGCCCTCGTTAAAATACACATCGCCCAGCACAAGCTGTGCCTCACCCATCTGCGGGTTGGTCTCGATCAGCCGCATCAGCTCAAGGCGAGCGCCGGTTGTATCACCGGCCTCCAGTTTCTTTTTAGCTGAGTCAAGCGCGGGCTCGCCCTTGACATATGTCGGTGTTGGATCAGCGGCTTGGCTTGTGGTTCGGGGCGTGCCGCCGCAGCCGGGCAAAACCAGGCTTAGCGTGGCCACGATCGCGCTGGCGCAGAGCGCACGAAGCGGGAGGCGTAGGGCCACGGCGTGGCGCTGCGGTGTGGAGCCTGACAGGGGTGAAGATTGGGTCAGGGTGTGTGAATCAGCAATCATGAGTCTCAAAGCGAAGGCCTCCATGCCAAAGATTATCGGTCGATGGTAGTCGACGCTGAGGACAATCTTCAATTGTTGAAACTTATAGTATTTTCGCAGCGTAACGTTCGGCAAGGTATGCCGGATGCAGACCCTAGGCCGCTTGGCGAGCTCATTTGTGCTGTTTCAGCTTCGCCTCCGGCTGCCGTTTCTACCCGCTTGACCGCAGGGCTTGAGGATTTTAGAGAGAACAGCCATGAAACGCACCGCTTTTTGCCTTGTCGTTAGCCTTGGCCTTGCCACGGCCCCAACCACATCTTTTGCTCAAACCCTTACCCGGGCCAGCGTCAGCAGCTCCGGCATTGAAAGCGTCGCCTCAGGCGGGTTTTTGAACGGAAGCGTTTACCCATCGGTCTCTGATGACGGCAGGTACGTGGTTTTCCATAGCAACGCCAGCAACCTCATTGACGGCGAGCCTGTTGTTGGCACGCACATCTACCTCTTCGATCGTGTCACTGGACAGACAACCTTAATTTCCCGAAATCCGTTCGGGGTACCCGCCGGCGGCGTGAGCGAATTGCCCAAAATCAGTGCTGACGGAAGCACGGTCGTGTACCAGTCCAGTTCAAGTGACTTGGTGGACGGCGATACAAACGCCTCGATCGATGTGTTCACGTGGGACCGCGCTACCGGCGTGACTTTGCGGGTGAGTACGGATTCGTTTGGCACCGAGTCTAACAACAACAGCAGTGACACCTATGGCCCGACCATTTCGGCCACTGGCCGCTATGTCGCGTTCACAAGCACGGCAAACAACTTGGTGACCATCCCTGGTGGCGGCACCAACCGCGCCCACACCTATCGCCACGACAGGCTGACAGGCGAGACGATCCGCATTAGCCTGGCCAATGGCGCTGCTGGCGCACCGGGCTCACTGCTTTCAACCACACCGTCTATCAGCGGTGATGGCGACAAAGTTTCCTTTCGATCAGCGGCGAGCAACTTGGTCAGCGGCGATACCAACGGCATCAACGATGTGTTTGTGCGCACCGTGAGCACCGGAACCACAGTCCGGGTCTCGCTGACTTCCACCGGCGGCCAAATCACCTCCGGCATGGTTGCCGAGCCTTCGATCAGCCGCGATGGTGCGGCTGTCGTGTTCACCCACACGGGTAACCTCACAGGCGCAACTACGACCCAGCCCAAGGTTTACCTCCGGCAAATCACAGCGGGCACCACCAGCCGCATTAGCACGCAGGTTGTGACTGCACCGGCCGGCGGCTGCTACACGCCGGTATTTTCTGGCGACGGCAACCTGATCGCGTTTTCCTCGTGGGATTCTGGTCGCGTGATCGGTGATACCAATGGAGCGGAGGACATCTTCGTCTTCGATCGTGTGGCGGCAACCACCCGGCGAATCTCGCTGGCGCAGGACGGCACGCAGGCCAACATGGACTCGTTCTCACCGGCGCTCAACTTTGACGGCACCGTTATCGCGTTTGACTCGGGCGCCAGCAACTTGGTGGCAGCGGACACCAACGGCGTGTCCGACATCTTTGTGTTTGATGCCACGCCAGTCGTCCCAACATGCCTGGCCGATGTCACTGGCGACAGCATCGTTGATGGTTCGGACTTCATCGCCTTCATCAATTCCTTCTCCAGCGGCGATGTCACGCTTGACCCGACTGCCGATGTGAACCACGACCTCATCATCGATGGCAATGACTTCACCGCGTTCATTAACGCCTTTGCCGCGGGCTGCTGAATTGACGATGCAGCTTCATGTCATGTGGCGAAATCTGATCTGATCCGAAGCGACTCCACGCATGTGGAGTCGCTTTTTTGCGTGCGACGCAGAAAACAGGCAGCGGGAGCTCTCACCAAACTGACCATCTCGAGCCAACGTGGCGGCCGCGACTCGACATCCAAGGCGGCGATGCCTGCCCCTCCGGCGGGAGGCCGCAGTTGTGGTCACGTCAAACACAAGGTTTTAACCGAGAACCAGGCTTCGCACAATTCATCTCGGAACTGCGATGTCAATGTTCACGATGGCTTCATCTCACGCTCAAACAGCAGCGCGCACGGGATCGGCGAAAAAGCCACCTTGATGCGATACGCAATAAAGTCCCGGCTCACGACATTCAATCGCCCGCAGATATCGCCCAGCAGTTTGGGATACTGGGGCAGCCCGGGCACATGCATGCCTGCAATGTCGGAGCCATGTTCCTCGAACGTGACGGCGTCGTGAATCATCACCCGCTGATCGGGCCGAACAAACCCGGCACTGATGCCTCCAAGTTCGGAGGCCAGCCCATAGCTGATGGGTCCCATCGGCGGTAGGTCTTTATGAAACAGGACATCTACCACCTGCAGCTCAGTCGGCGTATGGGTGGATGTCACCAGCCGCAGCGTGGGGTTGTCAGGGTCGTTCGGCTCAGCAAGACCGGGCCGGATCGTCTCGGCAAGGAAGAACGTCATCGCGGAACTGCGGCCCACAGGACCGGGCAGCAGGCGATCAACGGTCGTGCCGTCGGGCATGAGCGTGCGCTCCACCGGCGGGATGCCGCCGGAGGTGAGATCGCGCACCATCGGAACACCCCCAAACGCCGCGGCAGATTCAAGGTCCATCGGTGTTGGGACGTGCTGACCGTACAACTGAACCTTCTGGTCGGATCGTCGCCCCTTGCCGATGATCCAGCAAACATCGCCGCGAAGGCGGCTGAAGCCGCCCAAGCCGCGGATCACGGCCGCGACGGAACTGCGACGACCATCCGGCAACTGCTCTGGCCAGAAGATGTAACTGGCGATCTGGGTCTCAGCCTGCACACCGACGGCATGCCCCCATTTCCTGTGCCAAGCGCTATGAGAGTCCGGATCAATAGCCCTTTGATCGGGCACGATGGCAGCAGCCAGCGGGCGGCCCGAGGATGACGAACTGCGTAAGTTCAGGTGGGAGGGGGTAGAGGGTGAGGTTTGGAGCGGGAGAGGGGCCTCGTCTCCCGCTCCATCAATTTGGTTTCCGGCGTTCGATTCCGCCGCCATCGATGGCGCATCGGTGACCACTGGCTTCGGCTTCACCGCACATGTGGCCGCGTACACCGCCGGTGGTACGTACTTGAGTGCTGAGTGCGGCCGCCTGGTGTTGTACTCGTTTCGCCACCATGCTGACAGCCCCTTGGCTTCGCTCACATCATCAAACACCTCTGTACTCAGCAGTTCATCACGAAAGCGGCTGTTGAAGCTCTCGGTGAATCCGTTCTGCCACGGACTGCCCGGCTCGATGTACAGCGATTCGTTGCCCATCAATGCGGTCATTCGCTTGATCGCCGCGGCGATGAACTTCGGTCCGTTATCGCTGCGATGCCCGGGCCTGGCCAAGCACCTTGCACACCAGCTGCTCGGACGGCTTGTGTGTTTCCTTAACGTGGATCACGATGCCCCGCCTGACTTCCGGGCTTGACGTTTTCCCAGATATGCCGCAGCCTCCTTATGGATAGAGATCTCTACAACTTGGTCGGCGATAATTCCCTTGAGCCGCCGGTTCTCGGCTTCAAGCTGCCGCAGCCGCTGGGCCTCATCGGACTTCATGTCGCCGTACTGCTGCTGCGAGCGGTGGTAGGTCTGCTCGCTGACGCCGAGCCGCTGGACGATCTGTCCAACCGTCCTTCCCGCCGCGGCAATCGCCGAGGCATCACGCAACTTGCTGATGATCTATTCGGCCGAATGTCTTGTTCGCTTCATTTTCGGGAGTCTCCAAGGCCGTACCGCGGCCCGTCGGGACTCTCATAGGCACTGGGTCAGGAATCGGGGGGCAGGCCACCGGCAGCTCACCAGTGTTTGCAAGGTGAGGTCCGGTGGCAGAAGCCTCGACAATGCGAGCCTCGATGAACCCGCCGGCCATCATACCTGCCTGACCGCCACAACCAGCAACATCGCCGCCGCCGTCGCCATAACCATCATCGCCGTCGCCATCGGCAAGCCGCCGCCGCCACGCGTAAAACGAAGCCCGCTGCACCGCCCGTCGCTCACAGAAACAAGCCACAGACAACCCGCTTTGCCGCCAATCCGCGAGCACCCGTGCCCATTTGACGCTCGCCGACTCTGGAGTTGGTGTTTTCATACCAACGATCGTGACGCCCTGCGGAGCGAAGTGAAGATGGGGTTGGTCTATCGGTTACGGAATTTCGCGGAGTTTGCTGGGAGCAAAAACAGGGTAGCCCGCCTAAAAAAGCAGGTTTTCTGAGAAATTTCCCGACCCGAACGGTTTCAAAACCAAGACTCCGAACGTTTTGGAGCTTCGGCCGGCGCTCTTTTGTGTTCAACGGGGCTGAGGTGTGATCGGAGCCCTGGTCGCGGCGAAATGAGCCGTATTCCCCGGCAAACCACGCGCCGTGCTGATACTGGGCAACTTGTTCATTCTTCGCTATTTGCAACCCAGCCAATAAATCGATTTGGAGAGTCAATTAGATCCTGAAGCTTGATTTCTCCGGATTCCGAAATATGCGCGAGACCAAGGTTTCCATTATAGCCTGGCATCCAGCCCGATCGCCACATCTTGTCTTTAATTCTGCCGTAAAGACTTCGTCCATCAGGTGCGATGGCAAATGCGGCAATTTTATTGCCATTGTTTATTTTTACAATTACCTCCGATTTTCCAGCTGCAGTTAAACGCAACACTGAAGATATGGAACCATTGCCTGGGGACACGGATAGGAAATGATTGGACAAATTAATAATTGCAGAAGAAATGTTGTCGCGTTCGATTATTTTCTCGTGCGACTGTTTTGAAAAATTGATCTGAATAGTGTCGCCCTGGACTCCATACATCTAATTAAAAAAAACCGCTCTACTTCCGTCGCTACTCCACACAGCCTCGACCAGTGTCATACTCAAACCAACTGATTTTTGCTCAAGAAAATTAAAATCGATTTTTCCGTTGGTACGCATTTCATAATTATTAACATCACCAAAATACACCAATCCGGCTTTAACTGAGACGGCGATCCAATTACCATTTCTTGATGTGAACACTCGATCGAAATTTGTCGGCACTGGAATCTCACGCGGACCATCTGCCAAAACCGCGTAGAGCTTTGGACTTTCCAGGTTTACTGATAAATAGCTTTCGCAAGAACCTTGCTTATCGATTTTTTCGGTCAAGAATGGAAGTGAGAATGCTTTCCATTCCGGCTTCACATAAACCCAAAGTTGCGAAGTTGCAACTCCGAGCGACTTGCTTTTTACCGTGCCAGTATCAAGTGTGCGCTGAACCGTACTCGGGCCGGAGGTAACATAGAACGTCGCATTCTCAGGCAAAAAGACATCTGTGATTTCCCAATCAACCCAACCAACCGCGTACAGTTTTTTCCACTCACTAAACCACTGATCAACTTTTACTTGAAGCTCTGCGAATTTTTTTGGCAATGGAACAGATGTCAAACTTGAAAATGGAGCTCCAACTGGAACAAATGTTGCAGGTTGGATCGCAGCTTGCGGCATTTTTTCAGGTGCTTTGTCAGAAATGTCTCCTGCCACCCAAGGTGCCATCATCATTGTAATCATCAGGAAAAAATTCATTGGCGTATCTCGCGTTACATGTCAATAAGAAACAATCTGTGCGCATCCTAAGCTTGTTGACCACCCCGGTATGTTGAACAAGGTACGTGTGGGAAGGCTTGCGTCTCCAAAGCCCGGTGCGCAGCATCGCAGTGCTGATCCAATTGTCGCATTCGAGTTCGATCTAAGCGGGTCATATGCATGTCTACAATTATAATATTCAATTCGCCGCTGCATGCAAGCTGCAATGCTACCACCAGGATCCGGGACATATAGCAACGGGTAGCTCGGTCGTGTATTGCCCGGATAGCTCGGATGATCAGTAAAAGACCTGTCGTAAGTTCCACATTTTGTTTTTAGGCTGCCGCCCGGTCCAGACGGCGCACCGGGCGGGCACGGATTACTGTCTGGTTCTTGTCCGCTCGAAGATGACAGAGGCGATGACCCATCTGGTCCCCCGCGGCATGCCGTTCGATCCGGAAACACAACATAGCAGTGTTCGGCGACGCCGCCGACGATCGGCATGCACCGTATCTCAATACCTCTCGGAGGTGGGTCCGGTAAAGGTTTCCGCTCAAACTCCGGCCCCGGCCAATCGCCGGGGTCAGCTGCGCCCGAAATTAGCTTTGTTTTCATCCCGACTGCATCTCGGCCATCCACAGGGCGGTCTCTGCAATACTCATACAACCCCATCCCATCCACATACCCCAACGGATTGCGCCGATTCCATCTCCCACTCTCCGCATCGTACACGCGATTGCGGACATGATAAACGCTGGCCACGCTGCCGCCCAGCACCGGGTCAAACTCATACCCCGCATACCCGCGGCGGAATCCCGCATCCAGATCGGTGCTCAGCACACCGGTGCCGAGCGGGCCATCACCGCCAGCGCTGTAGTTGTTGATGAATAGGGTGTAATCACTCGAGTCAACCACACCGTCACCGTTTACGTCCGCCAGTGCATCGCTTGCACCGAAGGCATTGTTAAATGCGGTGTAATCGTTGCCGTCGATGAGCGTATCAGGTGCTGTACCACTGGCCCCACCACCGACAAGGTCACACAGTGAGTACCGCTGCGGCTCACCATACGCGGAGTAGCGGATACGGTCCGTGATGCTGCCGCCGGAATCAATCGCCAGCACCACATCCGCCCGCCAGTTCTGCAGCAGATACTGCCGCCCGGTCAGCGCCCAACTGCTCACCGCGCTGCCCCAGGCCGTGTTGTCACGCTCGCGCATCACCACGGAGTCTATATAGCTGGAGCCTCCGGCACCATTCACCCCCGCCATGTGGTGGGTGATAACCTCTCTGAGCTGTGTTTCCGCATCCGCGTGACCAGCACCGCTTCGCCGTCGCGACGCCTTGCCTGATACCGCTGCGATGCCCGGGCCTAGCCGAGCACCTTGCACACCAGCCGTTCGGAGAGTTTGAGTGTTTCCTGCACGTGCTTCACGATGCCCCGCCTGACCTCAAGGCTCGATGTTTTCCCAGATATGCCGCAGCCTCCTTGTGGATAGAGATCTCGACAACTTGGTCGGCGATGATGCCCTTGAGCCGCTGGTTCTCGGCTTTGCGCTGCCGCAGCCGCTTGGCCTCATCGGACTTCATGTCGCCGTACTGCTGCTGCGAGCGGTGGTAGATCTGCTCGCTGACGCCGAGCTGCTGGACGATCTGTGCCACCGTCTTTGCCGCCGCGGCCATTGCCGAGGCATCACGCAACTTGCTGATGATCGGTTCGGCCGAGTGTCTTGTTCACTTCATTTTCGGGAGTCTTTAAGGCCGTACCGCGGCCTGTCGGGACTCTCATAGGCACTGGATCAGGAATTGGGGGGCATGCCACACTTCATTCGGAGTGGTAATGCATGATCTGATCCAAAGCGACTCCGTGATTGCGGAGTCGCTTTTTTTATTTTAACGTGCGAGCTTTTTGCAGCCGGTGGGCCGTCGCTTTAGTTGCACAACTCAGCGGGCCGTGGCGATGAGCAGCGTCTGGTCATCCGCTGGTGGAACGCCGTTGGCGAATACTCCGACCTCTTTGAGAATATCGCCGAGGAACGCCGCGGCGGAGGGGTGCCGGCGTTGGATGATCTCATCTAGTCGCTCGACACCGAACTGGTCGTGCCTCTCATTGAACGCCTCGGTGATGCCGTCGGTGTAAAACACCACTGCGTCCCCCTTTTCAAGTGTGATGCTCGCCTCGTCGTACTCGGCATCTTCCATTACACCCAGCGGCAGGCCCTGAGCCTTGTCCAGCGAGAAGATGGGCCCGCCGTCGCCTGCAAAGCCTACTCGCAGCCGGGGCGGGTTGTGCCCGGCGCTGCTGTACCGCAACAGCCCTGTGGCTGGCTCGTACACGCAGTAAAAAGCAGTGGCAAACATGCCGTTGGCCGTGTAACGCTGAGAAAGCTCACGATTCAAATACGCCAACACCGATGCGGGCTCAGCCGAGCCTGGCAACTGATGGGCTAGGGCGTGCAGCACCGCCATAAGCACTGCCGCGGGCGTGCCGTGGCCCGACACATCCGCCAGCAGCATGCCCAGGCGGCCATCGGGCAGTTCAAAGAAGTCGTAATAGTCACCACCGGCGTTGTGGCTGGTCTGGTAGTGCGTGGCCCATTCCAGCTTCTCAGTTGAGGGCAGGTCTAGCGGTAAAAGCGATCGTTGAATGTCAGCAACCACTTTCATTTCGCGGTCCAGCGCCTGGTACGCGGCGCTGAGCTTTTGTGAGAGCACCAGATTACTGGTGGCCCGGCCGAATAAATTGGCGGCCCACACAATTTCCGGCACGCGCTTGGGGTCAATAGCGTTCGGCCTCTCCCACACCTGCATTACCATGTTCTGGGCGATCCCACCGTCGTACTGGGGTATCGCCAGCAGCGAACGCATGCCCTTTAGGTGTTCATATGCGGGGTCGGACGGATCGGGCGAAAACTCGGTCAGTACTGCGGGCTGATCTCCGTACAGCAGCAGGCCCAAGATGCCGCCCGACAGCACCGGGAGCTTCTCGGGAGACTGCCATGGATTTACAGTCTCGGTGAACCGATGGGATCTGGTAATTTTGTACATGCCCAGGGGCATACCGCGGCGCGAAACAGAGATTGAGCCATCGGCCATCATTGATGGGCGGGCAACCCGCGCAGCGTAATAGCTCACCATCTTTTGCGGATCATCGATACTCGACATCTCACGCATCGTGTCGACGATGTACCGCAGGCGCTCCTGCCAGTTACCACCGGACGGATCAAACATCGCCGCCAGATTTGGGCCAGCCTGCCCGAAAGGACCACGCGAACCCGAAGCGCCGCCCATTGGGTTGGCACCAAGCGGAGAGCTCGCATCAACAGAGCCAACGGTCAGCGGATGTTTCGGAGAATCGCTCATGAATCACCGCCAGAAGAGGAGTCGGAGGAAGAATCTGAAGAAGAGTCAGAGGAGGAGTCGGACGGTCCGGAATCAGAGTACGGAGAGTCTGATGAGACCGAATCGCTCGAGCCGCCCGACTGCGAGGAGGAACCAGAATCAGGCTCGCGCTCCGCTGATGAGGCTGGGCCCGAATCACCTCCGCCGCCAAACCCAAAGATCGAGCCGAGGCTCCACCCTGAGCTCTTCTTTTCCTCATCGCCCAGGTCGGATTCGGCAGGTCTGGTCATGGGCACTGATGCACTCGGGGCCCGCGGCGGCTCGGTCGCACCGCGAAGCAGATCGTCCGCACCTTCAGGCTTGGGCTCGTGTGGTATACCGGTATCACCGGCAGCCCGGCTTGCCACCGCCGCGTTCATTCCGAATCCCACCACCGCCCCAAGCTGCATCATCCGCAGCCGCTCTGCATCCGATGATGTGCCGCCGGCTGGTGCTCCGCCACCATTTTGCGGAAAAACGTCTCGCTGCTGGTGGGTTTCAAAGTCATCAGAAATTACCGTGCCGCCACGGGCCGGCTGCTGGCCACCCAAACCCGAGGGCCGCGACCACACCCCGTACTGCATGCGCCACCAGAAAAAAATGGCCAGCCCGCCGCCGACAACCAGTATCAATGTTCCCGTGATGATCAGTGTCTCGACGGTGCCCATACGCACTGAGTTTAGACTATCCGACACACCGTTGAATCGCAGGACGGTGACCATCTTCCGGCAGATTTTTCTGGTTCCCATCCACAGGCTGCAACCTGGCGAACAAGTCCATCCATGCCCTGGCTTGGTCAAATCTACGCGTTTTGACTGCTCTGGCAAACCACCGCCCGCTCAGCGCACTGCAGCCACCACAAGCTCACGCTTGGCCTGCCGCCGCTGCCCGGCGGCTGCAAGTGCCCGCTCCACCTCCACAACCAGCGATGCTGGCGACAGTCCAAACACGTCTGCCGTCGCCCGAGCGGTCACCCCGGCGCTGATCCGCCACGATGGGTCCGCGGCCATGGCCAGCGCCTTGTGCCAGTTCGGCAAATCTCCTGCTGGGAGCACCACACCGGCCGCACGCTCGGTGGCTGGCCCGATCAACTCCGCAGCGCCGGTACCTGCGAGGCACAGCACCGGCCGCGAACGCCGCAGCAAGTCCGCGGCGGCACGATGGGCTGATCCAGCAAAGAACGGCCGCGTTGCTGGCGGGTCAACAAGCACACCAACATCGCACGCGAGCAGCAACGCCTCAAAGCGATGCGTGGGCGCAACTGTCGTAAGCAAGGTGCAGCCCATGGCTGTAGCGTTGCGGCTCACTGCGAAGGGGTCCGGGCACACTACCAGCAGTCGCACCGGTTTGTGCGGCCCGCGCTGCCGACTGGCTGCCTCAAACAGCGCCAGGGTGCCACGGTCAATCCGGTTCATTCTTGGCACCAGCGCCACGGTTTCACCCGGACCGATGCCCAATTGTGCGCGCGTCCAGTTCCGCAGTTCCGTCCCGGCAGGGCCGGACAGCCGCACAGTGCCAAAGGGTGCCGCGCTGCTGGCGGCCGTGCCGCAGGCCCGCGCGTTGACCACGCGACACCACGGCGATGCCGATCCCGGTCGCTGCGAGCCCTGCTCGGTAGCTGCCTGGGTGCCACCATTCTTGGCTCCATCGCTTTCCGCCCGGCGGCTGGTCATGCCCCCGGACAACTCGCTCGCCAACCGCCGGGCATCGGCCGCTGCGGCGTCGCTGTGCACAACGATGCTCGACAATCTGGCAATCCGATCGCGGTGGGTGCGCGCCAAATACTCGGAGAGTCCGCGTTGGATCACGGCTGGAATTACTTTCGTATCGCTGTACACGGCATCGACGCAGAGCATTCGGGGCATACGGCCACGCCGCTCAAATCGGGTAGCTGCATCCAGCAGCCGCATCATGGCGGTTGGTCCGACTGGCATCCACACATCACCGGTGCACAGCCAGGAAAGCGAGAGCACCGCATCATGCGATCCGGCGAGCCGTTCATCGGTTCGCCTCAGCCAGCGTGCGAGTTTCCCAACGCTCGGCGGCTTGCGATAGCAGAAGTGATCGCGCTGCCGCAGCACAATACCCGTCCCTGTGGCGGCCACCCTGGCCGGGTCCTCGACCGCATCACACGCCAAAGTAATGGTGTGCCCACGCTCGGAGAGCTCGCCAAGCACCGACCACACCAAGGCCTCGGGTAGCCATGGATCATTACTGAGCCGCTCTGCAAGAACCAGTATCCGCACGGCAGAGCATACGACCGGTCGGCCCGCCTTGCGGTGCTGGCCCAGCTTCTGGGTTCATAGATCAGCTGGCTTCCTTCTTCTGTTTCATCCTTCAGCTTTCGTGTTTTCTATTTTCGCTTTTCGATTTCATCCTTGTCCTGCCCCTACCCCTCCCCAATTACCGATGCCATCGCCCATTCATCGGTATCAGTCAATGAGATGTGCCAGCGTTGTATTCCTAGCTTCGCGGCAAATGCAGCGGCCCCACCGCTGACTACCAGCACCGGTTGCCCGGATGGCAAACTGATCACCGCTGCATCGTGCCAACTCATTCCGCTGCTCATTCCGGTGCCAATTGCCTTGAAAGTTGCTTCTTTGGCGGCAAACCGCGAGGCCAGCCGCCGCACGCAGCGTGCTGATACCGGCGGCAGGACGAGTGCGTTCTGACCTTGCTGGGCGGGTTGCCCATGCTGTGCATGCTGTCCATGCTGTCCTTGCTGTGCTTTGTCAAGTGCAGCCACAATCTGCGCCTCTGCCGCACCCAGTACGGTCGCAAGCTCATCGGGCGAGAACGTCTTGGCGAGGAATCGCACGCCATGCTCACTGACCATTCGCTGTACCCGGGCCACCGAGACCAAATCAATACCGTGTCCACGAATCATGGGGAGGGAGGCCGCGGCCAAGTTTGCGTTGTTTAGGTTCAAGTTCACACCACGCTTCGTACTCTCGGCTCACAATCACTTTCCCCTCGAGCCACCGCTCGCTCGCCCGCCTTTTTCGCCTTTGCCAGCAGCGGACTTACCATCACCAGGCCTGCCAGCTCCCATACCGCCCGAACTGCCACGCCCGCTGGCAGAAGATGACGGCTTGTCATCCACACTCTTTGCGGCTGCTGGCTTCTGCGAAGCTGACCCCTTTGCCCCGGTCTTGTCGCTGCCGGGGTTGTCACTGGCAGATTTGTCTTTCGCACTCCTCGCCTCGCCAGACTCCCGTTTGCCATTGCCCTTGGTATCGGCAGCCTTGCCATCACCCGGTTTAGTCTCGGTGGGCTTGCTCTCGGTGGACTTGCTCTCAGCAGGCTTGCTCTCAGCGGACTTGGCACTTTCACCCACTTCGGCTTTGCTATCGGCTTCGGCTGCCTTCTTGTAATCGGCCGAGCGGTAATCCGTCTGGTAGAAACCGGAACCCTTGAAAATGATCGCCGCACCTGTGCCGAACTGCCGTTCGGCAGTGGACTTGCCGCACTTTGGGCACTTTTTGATGTGCTTGGCGGTCATCGACTGGAACAGTTCCCAGGCGTTCTTGCAGGCGAGGCATTTGTAGTCGTACGTGGGCATGGCGGTACCCTAGCCCCGGTTTACTGGCAACTGGGGCTCGGATCCAGCCCGCACCACCAAATTGTACGGCGAGTCAACATCGACCCATTCAGTAATTAAACCCCGTGCTCACTGAGCCAGGCCACCGCGTTTTCAAACGGGATGAGCGTTCGGCCGACAATCTTTCGGGCTGGCGGCTTGGCCGCGGCGTGATTGGCTGAAGCGCCATTGGGCGAAGCATCGCTACCGAGTTTGAGGTGCAACGTCAAGCCGCGGGCGGGCGCTTCGCTACCCGCCGGTTTTTTCTCACCCCCAGCCTCGCGCAAGAGCAGGAGTGACAGAAAATGCTCGGATATCTCGACGATCCTTCCCTTGCGAACCTTGTGGCCCCAGGTGCGCGTCACTTCAATCAAATCGCCGGTCGCGAGCACTCGCTGGCGGGTAACCACTTCCATCGTGAAGGTGCCTGCACCCACGCTCGGCTCATGGTAGATGTTCTCGACCAACTCGATCTTGTGTATCGAATCTGCCACCAGTGCCGCGCATGTGCCAAGACCGCGATAGATCCGCCCATCGGTCCAACGCATCACAAGCTTGTCATCCCAGTACCTGTCAAAGGCTTGACCAAACAACTGCTCACTGATGAAGCGGTAGTAACCGGCGGCCACCTTCTGGGTCTCGCGAATTGGCCGAAACTTCAGCGCCTCAAACGGGCTTGGAGGAGGAATCTCCTGCTTTTTGTGCTTTGACGTCATGGTCACTTCCCAAAGCTGGTCGGAACCAGCCTTACCTTTTTAGCCCTTTTTTACACACACAGGATGCAGGCTGCTTGGCCGAGTCCGGTGCTCATCAAACCGACATAAATGGCTACGCCATCAAGTAACAGAACTCCTCTCGTACAACCCTTCCATCCTGTACGGCATACACCGCGATCTCCTCATCAACCGCTCGCCGGCCGGTTGTCTTGTCCGTCTTGTCGATCCGGAACTTCACCGCAAAGCAGGTTGCACCAGCGAAG
This sequence comes from Phycisphaerales bacterium, assembly GCA_038231815.1. Taxonomy (GTDB): domain Bacteria; phylum Planctomycetota; class Phycisphaerae; order Phycisphaerales; family UBA1924; genus CAILKP01. The sequence goes on along the minus strand of JBBRKQ010000022.1, from coordinate 22,023 downwards.
GGCCCTTCACAGGCGCATCCGTGGACCGTGCTCATTTCCAGCCACTGATCGCACTTGGCCTGCACCGCATCACGGCCATGAAACGCCATGCTCACACCGTGCCCTTCCACCGAAACAAAGTCTGGCGAGAACAGTTTGTCCCAGATCTCATAGTCCGATGTGCGGGCATTAAACAGCGCTACAAAGTCACGCCCAACCTCCGCAGCACTTGGGCCGCGGCCGGTGCTCACAGGCGAAACCGTGCCCCGCCCTGCCGTGCCAGACGGGTTCCCACTCTTTGCGTCTCTTCCAGTCAGCCCCGCGGCACGCTTGGCTGCCAACGGCTTCTTGGCACGCTTGGCCGGCTTCGCAGCTGGGGCGCTCTTGGCAGGCCCAGCCGACTTGACGGACTTGACGGACTTGATGGACTTGCCGGCTTGGGCAACCTTGCCTGCCTTCATCGCAGCAATCTTGGTGCCGCCAGTGCTGGCGGAGGCCTTCTTTACCATGTTTCGTTGTGTCTTTTTCTTTGCCATTGGTTCCACTCTTGTAAAGCGCTATTGCCCGGGTCGACAGGTAGAAATCTCCGCAGAATCTAAAAATAGCAAGCACAAAGCCGTGGCGTTGCTGCCACGGCTTTGAAGTTGTTCATTAAAAGCTGTACGCAAAAGACCTTATATCAACGCGCGAACTGACGTTACGCGGGTAGATTGACCGGCATCACCACGTACAAGAAATCAGTGCCCACCTTAAACACGCCCGGCCGGTTTGGCTGCTTTAGCTCCAGCAGAACCTCTGGTTCATCCAGTGTCTTGAGCGCTTCGGCAATGAACTGAGGATTAAACGAGATCTCAATGTCATCACCGATGTAGTCTGCCAAAGAACACTCAATTTCAGACTCGCCCGTCTCCGGTGCGCGGCTGGAAAGCTTGAGCGTTTTGGTCTTGGATCCAAAGGCCATGCGCACGCCCCGAGACTCTTCGTTTGTGAGCACCGAGGCCTGCCGCACCGCTCGCGACAACTCCTCGGTTGAGATCGTGATCTTCTTATCCCCGTCCTTGGGAATTACGTCTTCGTATGGTGGGAATGACCCCTCAACCAACTGGCTGGTCAGTACCGCCCGCGGTGCAGGGGCGTTTTTGCCGCCCTTAAAATCTTCAGCAGCTACATCCAATGCCGCGAAGAAGATCCGGTTATCAGTGATCGCGATCTGGATTGCGTGGTTTGGGTCCTTGACCAGTTTGCCAAACAGCCCCAAAGCCTTCTTGGGCACAATGCACTGCGTGGGGCTTTCATCCTTGTCGCCACCCTTCACACCGGCGCGGCAGAGCGCCAGCCGCCGCCCATCGGTGGCCACCATCTCTAGTCGCTTGCCGTCACGCTTGAACAGCACACCGTTGATCGCATACCGCGAGGTCTCACGGGCTGAAGCGAACTCGGTGCGGTCAATCAGCCTGCGAAGCGCACCGGCTTGGTGGGCAAACACCACCCGGGCCGGTTGCGGGGCCGAGCCAGCCACCGTCGCGGCGAAGTCCGGCATCGGTGGGAAGTCCGCCGCCGGGAAGGTGAAAATCTGGAACCGAGACCGTGCACCCTTGATCCGGCATGTATCACCATCAAGCTCGATGGTGACCGTTGGATCGGATTGATCGACCGATGAAAGAATCTGGGCCAGCTTGTGGGCGGAGACCACCATCACGCCTGGCTCACCCACATCCACCTGCATGATCGTCAGTTGCAGCGAGGTCTCTGCATCGCTTCCCGAGACGACCAACTGTCCGTAATTACCCTGACGGCTTGCCGCCAGCTTTAGACATGACAAAGCCGGGCTTGGTGAGCGCTGCGGCACGACCGAAGTCACCTGATTCACTGCATCCAAGAGTGCCGCACGATCGCATATCACCTTCATTGCCAAAAACTCCCAAAGCCGCACCCGCCCTCTGGGTCCCGCAAGCCGACCCCGCGGCACCAGCCGGGGTAATCACATGCGGCCCAATCGCAACGGCGTTCACGAGTTGAACTCACGTTGAACCCCCAGTGTATCTGCCAGCGGACGTTCAGCAAGTGCCGAGCCTGCTTGCCGCCCGTGAATCTGCGGTGGGCAGCGTCGGCGGCCTTCTCGCCAAGGGGCGGGCTATCTGTCATTGGGGACTGTTGGTGGATGAAGCCCATATCCCGCCAATTGCCCTACCCCCCACCAATGGCCCTGCCCCCCGCCGGGCCATGCCACCGATCCCGGGGAAGTTCAGTTCTGTACCTCAGCGAGCCCGGTGGGAGTGGGTTTGGGAGCGGGTCGGCCACGCTCGGAATGAGCCCGGTGCCAGCGAAGGTGCGAAAAAAGACCACTGAGGGTTGCAATTTCCGGTGGCTGTTGTACTCTGTTTGATCGTGAAAGCTCCTTGTCCAAACAAATACTTCCCGGCCCGCCAGAGCTCTTCTACCACCGGTCACCGGCGAGCAGCGACCGCGTGCCTGGCCCTTGGTGCGGCAGCCGGGCTGCTTGGGAGCATCTCCCCCAGCTTCGCGCAGACCGGTGCGACGCCGCAGCCGTCGATTGCACCCGTCGCTGAACGCTTTGTGCCCATGACCGTTGATTCAGGACTGCGACCTGCCCCGAGCGGCGGGGTGGAGGATGCCGCCCAGGTCATCTACACGACGCAGATCTTTGAGCCCGGGGCCTCGATCATCCGGCTCAAGTTCGGCACTGTTGATCTGGCGGGCGATCCCTCACTCGAGAGCGGCGTGATGCTTCGCATGACCTCCATACTCACGGGTGAAGTGCAGACCCTTACGGCGCTCTCGGCCGGGCAGTGGCGTAACACCTCCGCGTACTTCAATGGCCCGCAGGTGCGAATTGAGCTTCTTGCCCGCCCGGGCGTGTCTCCCTCGCGCATCACCATCGAAGGCGTGTGGGTTGATGAGCCGGTGCTAAGCCCGCAGGACATTTGTGGGGGTACCGATGATCGCGTGCTCTCGACGGACCGGCGCATCGCCCGAACCAGCAACGGCTGCACCGCGTGGCTCATCAACGACACCAACGGAGGCTTGCTTACCGCTGGGCACTGTACCCCGAGCACGATCACGGTTGTCTCGTTTAGCGTACCGCTCTCCAGTTCTACCGGTGCGTACGCGGCGGCGAGCCCTGACGATCAGTACACGCTTGATCCCGCCACCCCTCAAAGCGAGAACAACAGCGTCGGCCGTGACTACGGATACTTCGGCGTCAACGTCAACGCCAACCACGGGCTGATGCCGGCCCAGCGGTCGGGCGCGGCGTTCTCTGTCATCAGCGCGCCAGTTCCCAGCGGACAAACCATCCGTATCACCGGCCACGGCTCGACCAGCTTGCCCGTCTCGAATACCTGGAACGGTGTCCAGAAAACCCATGCCGGCCCGTACGGCTCGCTGTCGGGAAATGTCGTCCGGTACTTTGTAGACACCACTGGCGGCAACTCTGGCTCTCCGATCATCATCAGCGGCACAAACAATGCCATCGGCATCCACACCCACGCTGGCTGCGCTGGCAGCGGCAACCAGGGCACCGCTGCGCAGTATGCCCCACTCCAGGCTGCACTGGCCGCCCCACGTGGCATCTGCCTTACCGGCAAGGGCCTACCTGGGGGCGAGCTGTTCGCCATCGGCGATGCGGCCAACAACTTTGGCACGCTTCGCGTTGCACCCAACAATTTCGCTCGAATCACCGCCAGTGGTGCCCGCTGGCAGGGCCTTGCGTGGAACCCCAACCAGGGCGTGTTCTACACGATTAACGCCAGTGGCGAGTTGTACACCGTTTCGCCAGCGGGCACGTTCACGCTTTTGGGCCGCGTGGTTGGGACCACACTTTCACTTACCGGCCTCGCCTTTGACACGCGTCGCAGCGAACTGTATGCCGTTGCCCCGACAAACGGCCAGTTGTTCAAGCTTGATATCTCCGCCGCACCGGCGGCGGTGGCGGTGGGCGCCCCACTGGGCGGCAGCGTCCGCGCACTTGAGTATGATGCGACTCGGAACGTGCTGTGGTCCACCAGCAACAATGGCGCGGGGGCGCAGCTGTGCCAGATCGGCATGAATAACGGTGCCCGAACCATCATCGGCCCGCTGGGCCTAGGCATCACCACAGTGCCCGACATCGCCGTCAACCAGATCACCGGTGAGCTGTTTGCGATTAACCCCGATACCGAGCAGCTCGTAAGCATCAGCCCGGTGACAGGGGCCGCCACCACCGTTGGCAACACGGGCGCGCTGTGGGGGTCCACCTTTGGCATCAGCTATCGAAACAATCCGCCGATCTGTTTGGCCGATGTCACCGATGGGAACACTGCCGGGCCCGATGGCGTGGTTGATGGGAACGACTTTACCGCCTTTATCAACGCCTTCGTAGCCGGCGACCCGCTGGCAGACATCAACCTCGACGGCACGATTGATGGGGGTGACTTCATCGCCTTCATCAACGCGTTTGCAAGCGGATGTTGAGGGAGAACCCAAAGATGATCGCTGCGTTCATCTCTTTGTTTTGCTACGTTGTTTCGTGCATGGTTCTGTTGGCTTCAAGCGGCTTGGAGAGATGAACGCGGAGGGCGCAAAGATTGAGGAAAGCGACGCAGAGAAAGGCAAAAATGGGGAAAGGGCAGGCCTGATTTTTTCTCTGGCCAAACCATGCTCTCGTGTTTTCGTCTGCATCGCTTACCTCAAACTCTCTGCGAAGTCTGCGTTTATCTTTCCGTTCCGCTCGAAAGCACGCTCCGCGCAGGCCATCATCGCCCCGCGGCGAACAGCGTTCGCAGCGATTCATAGATATCTGACTGGTCATTGACCTTGGCCAGTGAAACCTTCGCCGCCAGCGCATCACCCGGCTTCTGCTCTGCTGGCCTGCGCCCATCTCCAAACTCCTCTTTTAGCACCGGGTAAAACTGCCCGGAGCCGTACGCAGACTTGACCTGCGTGTAGCCGAACATGTTGATTTTCGGAAGCAAAGTCTGCCGCAGCATCTGCACACAGAGCTTGTTGTCGGCATCTGATGAGTTGTCACCATCGGAGAAGTGAAAGAGGTACATGTTCCACATTGACGGGTCGTACTCGGCCTCGATCAGCTCACTGGCGGCCGCTAGGGCGGCGCTGATGCGGGTGCCGCCATCTTCCTTCATCGAGAAGAACGCGGATCGGTCAACCTCGCGGGCTTCAACATCATGAACGATGTACCGCGACTCAACCCCCTGGTAGTTGCGACCCAGCCAGGCATCAATCCAGAACGCCTGCTGCCGCACCAGTTGCTTCTGCTCATTGCCCATTGACCCTGACACATCCATCATGTACACGATCAGCGCGTTGCTCTGCGGCTTGCGAACCTCATTCCATGACCGAAACCGCAGATCGCGCTTGATCGGCACGATGATGGGGTTTTCCGGGTCGTAGGTGCCGATGGTCAGTTGCCGCCGCAGGGCCTCGCGGTACGTCCGCTTGAAGTGCCGCAGCGCGGCCGGACCGATCGGCCGCACCCCGTTGTACTTGTCTTTGGTTGTGCTAATTGTGTGCTGGCCTTTGGGCTCTATTCGTGGCAACTGCAGGTCCTCACCGAGCATATCGGCAAGTTCTTCCAGCGAAATGTCAACCTCAAGCAGGTGCCTCCCCTGCTGCTCGCCCCCTTTGCCCTTGCCAGCACCTTCACCCTCTTGGCCCTCGCCCATCCCCAATCCGCCGGAGTTGTCTCCGTAGCGAAACGTGGGGATATCGATATCCGTCACCGGAATTGACACGTACCGCTGGCCCTCCTTGCCGATCATGTCACTCTTGGCAATGAATCGCCGCAGATCGTGGCGAATCTTGCCGCGCACGATCTGCTTGAATCGGCCGTGATCCTGCTCGATTTTGTTGACCATGGCGTGCGGTCCTTCGCAAAGGTGAAACTCGAATGCGAGTTTAAGAAGTGCGGCATCCTGCCGAATTCAACCTGTGTCTTCGACTGATATACGGACGGCCTGCACCTATGGATCGACGAAAACAGATACCCCTTGCCAGCGCGGGGTTATCCGGTCCATCCGGCCGCCTGGCTTGCAAAAAAACACATCCCGCGGCCATTGAAGCCGCGGGATGCGCGTCGCGTACAAGGCTGGCCAGGGACGAGGCCAACCCTGATACTGCTAAAAAATGGTGAGAGCTATGCCACGAGTTCAAGCCCGCCGGCGGCGGGCGGCAGCCAAACCGCTGATGGCAAGCAGCGCCGCAGCGCTCGGAGAGGGGACAATGCCAAGATCAAACGCCAGGAACTGCTGCACCTGATTCGTATCAAAGTTGTTGTCGCTGGCGATCACCAGCATGCGACCACCTGAGGGCAGTGTGGGGCCGAGCGCGAGGGCCTCGAGGTTGTCAAGCGTCAGGCCGAGCGTGCCCAGGTCAAGCAGCAAACGCTTTGAGACTGTGGTAATTCCAGTCAGGTTCGCAATCGAATCTGTGTTTGAGATATCCGTAGCGCCGTCGAGGCTGACCTCGTACAACTTGACCGAGAAACCAACGCCGATCGAGAAGGAACGCTCCATCGCAATCAGGTGGGTGTTGTCGATCGCGAGCATCTCAACCAAACCGGCGGTGGCAAACTGAGTTGATGGCACTGGGGCCGCCGCGATTGGGTCCGCCCGGTACGCGAACTCGCCGTTTTGCTGACCGCTGCTATCAAAGCGCAGAACGCGGCAGTTGGTTCCGGCGGCGACACTGGCCGTTGGGCCGTCTTGGAACAGTGCGTTCTCTGTTGCAGAGAAGTACGCCGATGCATCCGGCGTCCGCGTCATTGACTCAAACGCCAGATTGTTCCGCACGCCGCGGGTAATCGTTGCCGGGGGTACGCCGTTTGGAATGTAACGGGGTGCGATGTTAAAGCTGGACACCAACTGCCCGGATGAGCGATCGTACGTGTTGATGAACGGAGCGATGCCGTTGTTGGTATCGCCCTCCGAGGTCACGACAACACGATTGCCGCTGGCAAGCGCGATGCCCTCGGGGTCAAGCGACAACGCGGGATAGGCCGTGCCATCGGCCCGACGCAGCGTGGTCACACCGGTGAACCCAACATTTAGGGCACCGGCGGTGTAGTTGATGTCAAGGTTATAGAACCGGGCAGCATTCACCTGCGAGCGGTCATCGGAGATTCCGACGTAGCCACCGGTCGCCTCGTCATACGCCAGGCCGGAAATACCGCCGGTGGTCGTTCCGCCAAACTGCAGGCCCGTGGGCAGATTCCGTGAACCAAGATACATCAGCGAGGTCACTTGCGCCATCGACACCGCGGGCAGTGATGCCGCGACCGCAACCAGAAGGCTAAGAACAGTGCGTGATTTCATCTCAAAGCTCCATGAAAGGTTATTGCGTTCCACCCGGCTGCCCACATCAGTCAGCCAAGGGAACTGAACGTAACAAACCAGCGATCCATTGGCCAGTGCCAACCCGCAAAGATCCCGCCAAGCTTCGGCAAAGATCTTGCCAAGATAAATTGAAGCCGCTGCATTGCATGTTCTACGCTCGCCCCATGAGCACGATCGTTCCGACAGATTTATCCCAGCAGAGCACACTCCGCATCGGCGTCATTGGCCTTGGCATCATGGGGCGCACCCACATCAGCGCGTGGAACGCCGCAGCGGCCGACGGCCTGGCCTGCATATTGGCTGGCGTGGCCGACCGCAATCCGGCCGCGCTGACCGGAGAATTTGCTGGCTCAGGAAACCTTGATGCGCAGGCCAAAACCACCCGCCTGTTTGATCCTGCACTTGTGCGCACCTTTACAGAATCACAGGCCCTGCTGGACGACCCGGCCATTGATGTCGTGAGCATCTGCACTCATACCGACACGCACGTTGACCTTGCCTGCCGCGCGTTCGCGGCAGGGAAGCACGTTCTGCTCGAAAAGCCCGTCGCCCTCCGCTCTGCAGATGTACAGCGTGTTGCGGATGCCAGCGCCGCCAGCGGCAAGCTGTGCATGGTGGCCATGTGCATGCGGTTCTGGCCCGCGTGGGCATGGCTCAAGTCGAAGATTGATTCCGGCGAGTCCGGCAAGGTTACCAGCGCCTCGTTTGCCCGCCTTGCCTCACCACCGGCATGGAGTACCGACTTTTACCACAACGCGGCAAAGAGTGGCGGGGCTGCGGTGGACCTGCACATCCACGACACCGACTTCATCCGCTACTGCTTCGGTGAGCCGCTGAGCATCAGCACCACCGGGACTGTTCACCATCTGACAACGATCTACCGCTATGCCGATGTGCCCCACATCGTCGCCCATGGCGGCTGGGACTTTGCCCGCGGCTTCCCGTTTAAGATGCGGTATCTGGTCAACTTTGAGCGCGGCACCGCGGACTTTGACCTCACCCGCACCCCTGCGCTCATGTGGCACGCCGATGGCAACAGCGAAACCATGGACCAAGGACCCCACACCGGCTACGACCGCGAAGTCCGCCACCTGATCGCACACCTGACCGCAAACGGGCCCATGCATGCAGATATCTGCGATGCCGTAAAAACCGCGGCACTGCTGGAGCGCGAGATCGAACAGTTGCGGCAGTAACACGCTCTCCCTGCGGTACCGAACACGCCCTCGCAGCGGTTATACCATTGCCACCATGGTATTTGATGTCCTTGCCACCTCGCTCAGCTCACTGTACCTCTGTGCCGCACTCACCTCCGCACAACCGGCGACCTTACCCCAGCAACCCGCGACCAATCCTGCACCACCTGCGGCTGCACCACCCGCGCCCACACCACCCGCGCCCACACCACCCGCGCCCGCACCGCAAGCCCTCTCACCCGCCGCGCTGGCCGCGATGAACCTTGGCCTCCGCTCGCTGGCGGCGGCAGAGCAACTCTCGATATCCGATGAACTTGTCATCGTTCCGGATGCAGCCACCGCCCTCGCCATCATCACAGCTGCAGCCCCCAACCAGTTCACCCCGGTACTAATTGACAACGGCACACTCATGTGCCGCGAGAACATCGCCCGATTTGTGCGCGCGTTTACGCCGGCTTCCATTCGGTTTGTGCCATCGGGCAAACCGCTCCCACCCGCTACGGACCTTGCAGCGCGGCTGGCCAACCTCTCCAAAGCCGCAGGCGAACCCAACGCAGCTGTGCCCACCGGCGCGGTGATCATTGATGTCCGCGATGAATCCTCGATCGCCGGTGCTGCCCTGGCCCGCGCCCGCAGACAGGTGCTCGTATCTTTCTCGGCACCAGCCCAGTACGACCAGCTTACCCCTGCAGCGGCACTGGCAATCAGCAATGAAATCACCACAGCGCTCACCGACAAAAAGCTGGACTGGAACAAACTGGGTGACACCATAGATGCCATCACCCTCGTGGCAACCTTGCCTGCAAAGGTAAAGTTTGACAAACCCACCGATATTCCGGCAGGCAACGGGCCGTTTGTGTGCAAGCCGGGTGAGTCCCTCGCTCTGACAGACCTTATCGGCCGGAGCGTGCGAGCTGAGACCTTCACGGCAGATCGGTGGGCCTGGACCGGCCAGATTAGCACCGCTTCCCCCGCTGATGCGCTGTATCGTGTGATGTGCAGCGTCTGCCTTCGGGTCGATTCTCTGTTTGGCTTTGATGGCTACGACAACACCAAGCCTTGGAATACCTTCTCGATTGCCGAAGCCGCCGATCGCCTTCGCCCCGCCTTAAAACCAGGGCCGTCCGGCGCGCAGACCAAGTCTAAGCCTGATGGCTCCGCGGCCAACTGGGTCACAACAACCGGACGCGGCCTTAGCGCTGGCCTGCTCCTAGTCAACACCTCCGGCAACCCAGAGTTCTTTGACCTGCTCCCGGGCCGCGCTTTCGCGGCGGACATGCCCGTGCTCACCCAACCCGCCATCGCACACTTCGTCCACTCGTGGAGCGCCCAGAACCCCGAGAACTGGTGGACGATCACCGGCCGGTTCTTTGCTCACGGCGGGTACGCCTATGCCGGGTCGGTTCACGAGCCATTCCTGCAAGCATTCGTGCCGCAGCCCGTGTTTGCCGCCCGCCTCAAGGTTAACTGGCCTTTCGCGGCCGCGGCCCGGGTTGAAGGACTCACCCCGTGGCGCATCGCCGTGCTGGGTGATGCGCTCATGCTGCCGCTATCGCCTAAACCAAACCGCATCATCGCTGTGCCGCCCAGCGGAGATGCTGCCGGGAAAACACTGGAGCAGCGTGCTAAGGCCGCGGCCGAGAGTAAGGCCATCCCCGAGATTGTCTCACTGTTTGTGCTTCGCGGGCAAGATGACCGCGCCGCCGCCGTGGCCATGCTGGCCATAAAAGGTGATGCAGCAGCCCGGGGCGATGCTGCCAAGACACCGCTGGATAGCGTGACGCTGGGTCAGGCGGCGATGGCGGCCTTCCGCTCGGGCAAACTCGTCGAGCTTGCCGAGCTTGCCAGCGCGTACAGCGCCACGTTCAAAAACGGGGTCGTGCTAAACCCCGAGCGCGGTGCCGCCGAGCCGATCGAGGCACTGTGGATGCTCGCAGCATCAACTGGCATGACGACACCGACCGCTGTACCCGACAGTGTGCTGGAAGTGCTTATCAAAGTCTCCCGCCCCTGGCAAGATGAGGTTCTGCTGCGTGACACCAAATGGCTGGCCGGCACACTGAAGTCTCGCCGCAACAACGCTGTGGCCAGGCGATTGGTGCAGGACCGCATTGACGCCGGAGGTACAAACAAAGCGCTGAAAGTGCAACTCCGCGAGTTCCTCGCGACAATGCAGTAGCGGCCGCGAAGCACCGCCGGTCGCTGACTTTTTTGCATTCCTGTCGTAGCACTTTTTTAGGCAGAATCGGCATTTGTCTCGTCTGAACACGCTTGCCCGACGGTTGCCCGGCATCAACCCACAGCCCCGGTCCCGCCGACCAGCCATCCAAGTTGAGTATGCGTTGCCGCAGGATTCCGCCCAAGCGAGAAACCCTGATTTTGAAGTAGCCGCAAGCCCCAACACAGCCAACTATTCGTATGGCTGTCGCATACCGAACCGCCTCGGCATCGGCTCTGCGGACACCGCCATTTCTCTTTCACTCGCGTTTGCCCACCAAAATCTCATGTCTTCCAAAGCCAACCCAGTTCCCACGCTTAAGCCCGATTTCTCCCGCCGCCCGCTGCGGGCAGCCGTTGTTGGGGTAGGCCGCATGGGCCGGCACCATGCCCGTGTCTATGCGCAGCTCCCTGATACCCAGCTCATAGGTGTGGTGGATGCCAACCCCGAGCGCGCTGAGGCCTTGGCCGAGCAGCACCGCTGCAAAGCCTTTTACTCTATCCAATCTCTACTGGAGGAAGGCGTTGATGTATGCTCCGTCGCCGTGCCCACCACCGCCCACTTGGCCATGGCCAAGCCGCTGCTGGATGCTGGCATTGCTTGCCTGATTGAAAAACCTCTGGCCGGTGACGTCAACGAAGCACAGCAAATCAAAGCCGCTGCGGAGGCTTCTGGCGCTGTGCTCATGGTTGGCCACATCGAGCGCTTCAACCCGATCATGCGGGCCTTTCGCCGCGAGCAGGAACGCGGCCAGCCCATCGTGCCACGGTTCATGGAAGTAAGCCGCGTAAGCCCGATGACCTTCCGCTCGGTTGATACCAGTGTGGTCATGGACATGATGATTCATGATCTTGATGTTGTGCTGATGCTCATGGGCGGCCGCGAGCCGGATGAGGTTTACGCCTCCGGCGTGCCGGTCATCACCGAGTACGAGGACATCTGCAACGCCCGGCTCGTCTTTCGCCACCCCGGCGGCGTGTGCACGGCCAACATCACCAGCTCACGCCTGGCGCTTAAGACCGAGCGCGTCACCCGAATCACTGGTGAAAACGCATACGTCAAAATCGACTACGGGGCCAAAACCGGCACCATGATCCGTCGCATGGGCAACCAAGCCCAAATGGTTGAGGTGCGCGACCTGATCCGTCAAGGTGCGGACCTCACCCACTTGAACTGGGCGGAGCTTGTGAAGATTGAAGAATTGCAGGTTGATGAAGGCGAACCGATCGTCGCCGAGATCCAAGCCTTTTTGGATGCCGTCAAAGCCGGCACCCAGCCGGAGGTTGATGCCACCGCCGGCCTTGCCAACGTGCGCACGGCGGAGCGGATCATTGCTGCGGCGCGGGCGGAGCGGGGTGGCGTGAATCAGGTGTGAGGCACATCATCGACCGGACGTCATCGAACTCCCCAGTAAATAGGGCATTCTTAGCCAAGAGCCTCTTGCTGCTGTTGTTGTGAAGCCGAGAGATGTGCGACCTAAAAATGCCGATAAAAACACTCCTCTGGCCGCTGGCTTCGCGAGTGAGACTGCGACCCTGGTCCCAGGTGCGTACGATCATTTCGTATCATGGCACAAGAGTTCTCCATTTCGGTTGAAGGTCGCGACGGCGGTGTGCCTGCGGATCGGTTTGCAGATGTAGTCTTAAAAGCGCTGGCAGTTTTGCGAGACTTAGACGCAAGATCAAGTGAAGACGGCAAGCCCGTCATCCACTGGAACATTACCAAAGCGACCACCAATAGTCCGCTGACACTGACATTCGAAGCTCATGTGTCCCCCAAGGCTCACGATACCAGTCGTGGCGTTGTTCAGTCTTACCTGCGTGGAATGCGAAGGCTGGAATCGGGCAAAGGCGTACCAAGCGACTTCGGTGACGACACCTTGAAGGAAGCCCGTACATTGCTGGGCCTGCTCGATCGTGGTGTTTCGCGCATGGAGTTTTCTGCGCCGGGCGAGGAAAAAGTCTCCCCCACGCTCCGCTCCGCAGCTCTTATCGATGAGTTCTTGAGCCATCGAAGCACTTATCACATGGCAGATACTACCATTGAAGGAACGCTTGAAACGGTGACCATTCACGGTGGTGAAGCCTTTGATGTTTTTGACCAACTGACGCGGACTCGTGTTCGCTGCATGCTGGTCGATGGAAAGCTCCAAGACGCCATCAACGCACTCGGCAAGCGTGTGTCGGTTTCCGGGAGAGCCAAGTTCAATGAGAAAGGCCGCCCGCTCTCGATCGAGGTTGAGACGATTCGTATCTTGCGCGACAAGACGGGGATACCGAGCGCATCGGACTTTGAGGGCGAGGGCAAACTCGACATCACTGGCGGCATCGACTCCGCCGAGTTTGTGCGGAGGCTCCGTGATGCCTAGGCGGGTGTATTGGGACACCAATTGTTTCTTGGGCTGGTTCCAGCAGGAGCCGGGCAAACGCGATGCACTGCGCGAACTTCTAAACGAGGCCGAGGCAGGCGAATTGGTCCTCGTCACATCAGCACTGGCGATTACCGAGTGTGCCGGCCTGCCCACGGTCCGCAAGGTAGACGATGATGCGTCTCGAAAGATGCTCGCATTCTTCGAGCAGAAGTACATCGCACTGCGGGCCGTCGAACGAACGATCGCCGAGAAGGCCCACGACCTCACTCGGCGACTCGCGATCAAGCACGCGGATGCCATCCACGTCGCTACAGCAATGGTGGCAAACGTTGAAGTAATGCAGACCTGGGACGAGGGCATCCTGAAGCACACTGCGTCAGCCATGATCGGGTTGCGAATTGAAAAGCCGCAGGATCCATCGGCGGGGACCCTGTACGCGAAGTCGATTTGACCGTCGCCATGCGTTCGGCCGTTTGCCAAGCTGCACGTGCCGGATCACTTTTCCAGCACCCCCCACACATCCCGCACTACCCAGCTCATGTTCAAATTGGCGAGCTCCGTCGCCGCTGCGATGTGGGGCGAGAGGTGCACATTTTTCATCTCCAGTAGCGGGTAGGTCACCTCGAACGGTTCCGGCTCGTGAACATCTAGCATCGCGCAGGCTGCGGGGTGGGCGATCATGAAATCTGCGACCGCGTGAGCATCAACTACAAAACCGCGTGAGGTGTTGATGAACACCACATCCGATTTCATCCGGCCAAACGCATCGCCGCTCACAAGGTTTGTATTCTCCTTGCGGCCATCAACATGAACGGTGATGATGTCCGCCTCCGCGCACAACGCTTCACGCGTCACCGCAGTTGCCCCGGCCCGCAGCGGCTCGGCAATCTCTAATAGGTCATGATAAATCACCTTCATTCCTAGCCCGGCCCCAAGCTTGGCGATGCGCTTGCCAATCTTGCCCATGCCCCAGATGCCGAGTGTCATCTGGCACAACTGCCGCCGGGCCAGCAGCTTTGTGCGCACTTTCTTCCACTCTGCCAAAGGCAAGGCCGTATCCAAGAACACCCGCGGGCGGGTTGCATCGCACATCAGGCAGGCAACATACTCAACTACCGCAGTCCCGTTGGCATCGGGCGTGTTAAAAACCTTGATTCCCCGCCGCTCGCACGCCACCTCATCAACATTGTCAAGCCCCACTCCGGCCCGGCCAACAACCTTCAGTCGCGGCGCCCCAGCGAGCATCGCCTCGTTTACATTGGTGTATGTTCGAATAACCAGTCCCTCGGCCCGCGCCAGCAAGCTGGCGAACTCCGGCGCATCGCTTGCGCACTTTACAACCTCGGCCCGCTCAGCCAGCCACGCCGCACACGTCGCATCCAGATGCTCGGTCTGAATCACCAGTGGCCGCGAGTGCCGAGGTGCATGCGGAGTCCCAGCCTCATTCGAAACAGCATCGCTTGACATATACAAGAGTAAGTTGCGACCCGCCTGCCCAAACCTCAAAAAATTCCAAGTTGTCAAATTTCTTTAGCCTCCACAGCGTCAAACTCAAACACCATCGTGCGTCCGGCTTTTTTCAAGCGTCCTCCTTAACGGTGACCACGATTGAGCACACGCAAGCCACTACAAGCGCGGCCAATGGATCGAGAATCTCATATCAATTCTTACCTTTGGAGCGGCCCGCACACCTCGATCCTTCCTCTCCCGCGCCCCTCTCCACGTTTCTCCGTTACCTCCGCGTCCTTTACGTTCCGCGACGATTGCCCAATTTGCGATCCTCGATGCACACCAGAACTACCCGAACCCTCAAGCATCGAACTCATCACCTCGAAACAGCGTCCCAAAGTACACACGCTTGACCGTGGCATCATTAATCAGCGCCCGCGGCGTGCCTTCGGCGAACACGTTGCCATCATCAATAATGTACGCCCGGTCGCACACCCGCAGTGTCTGCTGCACGTTGTGATCAGTAATCAGGCACGCAATCCCTTGTGATCGCAGCATCCGAATCTCTCGCTGCAAATCCTCAACGGCGATCGGGTCCACACCGCTAAACGGTTCATCCAGCAGAATCAGGCGCGGCTTTGTCACCAGCGCCCGTGCAATCTCCAATTTTCGCCGCTCACCGCCCGAGCATGTTCGCGCGAGTTCATTGCGTTTGTGGGTGAGACGGAACTGCTCCAACAGCTCCGTCGCCCGCGCCTTACGCTCAGCGCCCGTCAGGTCCAGCGTCTCTAAAATCGCCAGCAAATTCTGCTCGCACGTGAGCCTCGTAAAAATTGATGGCTCCTGGCTCAGGTACCCCATCCCAAGCCGGGCCCGTTTGTACATCGCCATGCCCGAAACATCATTGCCATCAAACGTGACCGTGCCTCCATCCGGCTCGATCATGCCGATGCTCATCCGAAAGCTCGTCGTCTTGCCCGCGCCGTTGCGCCCCAGCAAACCAACAATCTCCATCGGATCAACATGAAACGAAACACCACGCACGACCTGGCGGCCGCCGAATGACTTCTTTAAGTTGGTGGCTTGGAGCAGTGGCACTTATTCAGCTGGTTCAAGCACGGCCGACATCGGCCCGCGGCTAGTCGCCATCAGCGGATCGCGACCGAAACCGTTGATCTGTTCACGCTTGAGCTCCGCGTGCTCGCGATGCGTGGTCATCAAAATCGCGCGGCCGTCCTTGTCCACCCGCACGGCAATGTTGTACGCAACCTCGCGATTCTTACCGAACAGCTCCTGAAGCATCCGCACGACGTAGTCATACGTGTGGCTGTCATCATCCAACAGCACAACGTGCCAGCGCCAAGGCTTTGGTGCCGTTGCCGGGCTGCCCGTACTCGGCGCTGTCTTAGTGTCTGATGCGGTAGTTGTTGCACCCTTGCCGTTGTTGTCCACCGCCGGCCCCCCAGCCGTCTGCGTGCCACCCGACGGCATGTCTGGCGACTGTCCATCGCTGTCGTGCATCTTGGTTTCTGCTTCACCTTCGGCCATGCAGAATCATACCCCTCGGCACCCACCCGATGCAAGGACGGTGGAAACCTTGCGCACCAACGGCGAAAAACATGTCAGATGATGTGGGCGGCTGGGGATCTGGGTGGTTTACGACCCAATTGGCGGCTGTTGCGGCCCGGCCAATCCAAATCCCCCTTGCCCGTCGGCACCTTCCGGGAGAGCCCGCAGCAGGGTCACCTGCTGCATTAAAAGCGTGAGTTCCACCCGGCCTCCCCTGGCCGGTGGCAGTCCATCCGCCAGCGCATGCCGCGGCACCCGAAACCGGGTACCTTGCCCAAGCTCTTCCTGCGCTGGCGTTTGCACCAGTACATCAAAATACTCGTCACCGTGAATCAACACCGGCGACACATCAAACACACGCCCACACACTTGGCCGATCATCGGAAGCATCCCCAAGCATTCACCGGCAAACCGCCCCAAGCAATGCGGCGACCCACCCGTCGCCCAAACGACTCGTGGCCGAGATGCTCCCGGCCGAAGCGACTAGCATGCTTGCGTTGTGCATATGCAGATCCGCGACGAGAGGCTACGGGCCGAAGCGCGACTTTGATTCTCTCAATTTCAAACCCCATCCTCATTCCGCCGCGTTGCGTTCCTGGACTGTTCTCCGCGAACCCGGCGTTGTGCTCGCCAAACCCGTTTCAGCGCTCTGCCCCGACCTCGCGTCCGCCTTGCTCTACCCTCATACCAATGCGACCCGCAGGCTCCCAACTCCGTTGCCTCACGCCGTTTGTGCTCCTCACCGGCCTTGCCTCAGCGGCTCTAGCCAGCCCGATCGCGCCGCAAGACCCAGCCGCGCTGGCTGATCCCACTCCCACTCCTACAACGGTTCCTGTTCCCGCAGCCACTGCCGACCCTGTCCCCATACTCAGCCCCAGCGTCCTCTCATCGCTGACAACGCTTTTGGCCGATGCCTTGCATGCGCCCTCGCGACAGGCCCGGACCCAAACCCTGCTGGCATTGGCCCGGCTTCGTGATCCGAGCTTGCAGCCGCTGTTTTCTCTGTTGGCTTGCACCGGCCCATCAGAGGACCGGGCCGATGCCATGATCGCGCTGGCCGCGCTTGAGCCCGCCCGCGGTATAGACCCGCTGCTGCTCCGCCAGCTCGTCAGCGACAACCAACGTGCCCGCGTTTTGGCTGCAAGTATTGAGCAGGAACTCATCAGCACCGAGCAGCTCCACGAAATCTCCCACTGGCCAGACCTTGGCGAACGCTCCACGATTTTGGTCGCCGCCCAACTGGCAGGCCTCGGGGCTGGCCAACCGGTGGACAAACCCGCAATCGCCGCTCCCGGGATCGCACCAGCATCACCAAAGGCAACACCTAGCCCGGCTCCGATCTCCACCGGCAGTCAACCCACTGGCGTCGCGGCCAAGTCAGCCAAATCTCGCTACGTCGCCTCTGCCTCGGTGCTGCGCAAACTGTCCATGAGCGAAGATCTCACCACCGCCGCCTCCGCCGCGGCGGTACTGGCCCAGCAGCGTGAGGCCTCCGGGCTCACTCGTCTCAGCCGCCTTACTCCCCGTCTGGCACAACCCACCAACGCTGCCGCCGTTCTGGAGGTGCTGGACCTGGTCAGCACCGCCAGGCTCGATGCGCTCGGTGACTGGTGCCTCGTGCTGGCCGTTCAACCCGGAGTTGTGCCTGATGTAGCCCAACGTGCCCGAGCCGCGGCGGCCCGCAGCGGCTCCGCCTCACCGGCCGTTGTGGAATCCATCCTTGCCGTTGCCAGGGAAGCCGCCAGCGAACCCACCGACCTCACCGGCGCCGGGCGCGTGCAACTGTGCCTTCAACTGCTGGACGCCGCTGCAATAAACCCCAAGCGCCTTCCAGCACCACAATTTGCTGTGCTCGCAAACGCTGTCAAGCCGGGAGAGTTTGATGCCCTGACCCGCGCCGTACTCAAACTTTTGACCTTGGTACCCGGCGCTGATGAAAAAACCGATGATGCGGTGGTATCACTTCTGGAAATGCTTGATCGCCAAATCCCGGGCCCAGCCCAAGTGGCCATTGTGCGTTGGGCAACGGCTTGGTCCGGCCAACAGACTTTTCATGTTGCCCAGCGGGTCCGCGAAACCATCATCAAGCAACTGCTCTCAACAAACCTGCCTGATCTGTTCGATGGCGCCATTGAGGCAAGCCGGCTGATGATCGAGGCTGACCCGACATCAGCGCTGCCGCTGCTTTCGGGCGCGGGCGAAGGCCGGTGGCGAGCAACCGCGGCCCTGCTGCTGGGTGCGCTGGCCAGCGGCAACCCGGATTCTGTGTCTATCGCGGCCTTTGCGATGCCCACAATTGCAACCGGTGACAAACTCGCCGATGTGGGCCTGCTGGTGCAGATGCGACACGCCGGCCCGCGGGGCCTGACCGGTGATGCACAACAGACCGCTGTACTTGCGGGTCGCTTGGCAGGGCTAGCGATGGGCGAAGGTGACTTCGCGCGTGTCGTTCGCATGCAAGCTGCTTGGCTGGCAATCCGCGCCAGCGGGCAAGAGCGCCCGACGCTGGCTCGGCTGCTTGCACCCACAAAGCGTCCCTGAAGAAACCCGCCCGGGCCGGACCGACCACCCGATCGCGGTTATCGACACTTCTTCCCCAAGATTTTCAAAATAAGCAAAATCCGCCGCCGTCGCGCTTATACCTAGTATAACTAGGCATGGCACGCATGCCCACCACTCACCCGCAGGTTCTCCCCGGCACTCTCGATCTCATCGTCCTGGCCATGCTCGATCGCTCAGCGTGCCACGCCTATGAGCTTACCCGCCGTATCAGTGCGGTCACCGGAAGAACCATCATCATCGAAGAGGGTTCACTCTATCCGTGCCTCAATCGACTTGAAAAGCGCGGCATGCTCGTGCGCGAGCCTTCTCGCAGCTCGACTGGTCGCTCAATCCGAATCTGTTCACTCACCACCGCTGGCCGGCGTGAGTGCCGCCAGCAGATCAAGCTCTGGCGGTCCATCAGTCGCGCTGTCGAAGCAATTTTGGGGATGCCAAGCGCTGCCCCATTTGGGGATGACCACTCGACACTCTAGGTATTAGCCGCCCCACCGCACTCCCGCGGCCTTTACCAGTCGCTTGAACCGAAGCTCGATCCGCCCGATACTTGTTCGGTCATCTGACACCGTTGTACCGCTTTATTGACAAGGAACACACGATGCGAATCAAGTCCGCCCCCGGAAAAATGATAAAGGCCAACAGCCCATCCAGCGGCAAGTCAAAGTCCAACGCCAAAGCAGCAACCAAGGTCCCCGCGAAGGCTCAGCCCAAGGTGCTCAAGAAAGCGCTCGTCAAAACCACCAGCAAGCCCGCCACCAAGCCCGCCACCAAGCCAACCGCCAAGATCTCGGCAAAGGCATCGCCACGCGCAACCACCCGCAGCTTCATCGGTCCGCACGCTACCTTCAATACCTTCGCGCACGCATCGGCCAAAGAAGAACTCCCCATCATCTACGTCAACGGCCGCATGGTGCCGAAGAACCAGGCCATGGTCAGCGTGTACGACCACGGCCTGCTTTACGGCGACGGCATCTTTGAGGGCATCCGCGTCTACAAGGGCAAGATCTTCAAGTGCGGCCAGCACATGGAGCGTCTGTGGCGCTCCGCCGAGGCCATCCACATGAAAATCCCACTTTCCCGCGAGGCAATGGTGCAGGTTCTGCGTGACTGCATCGAGGCCAACGGAATCGTTGAAGGCTACATCCGCCTGCTGGTTACCCGCGGCTACGGCACTTTGGGCCTGGACCCACGCAAGTGCCCCGTCGCCGGCGTCGTCTGCATCGCCGATCAGATCCAGCTCTACTCGAAAGAGAAATACGAGAAGGGCATGGGCATCATCGTCGCCAAGCGTCCCCGAACCCCAATCGCCTGCCTTGACCCTCGCGTCAAAAGCCTCAACTACCTCAACAACATCCTGGCCAAGGTCGAGGCCATTGATGTCGGCTGCGATGAGGCCATCATGCTCAACATCGATGGTTACGTCTGCGAGTGCACCGGCGACAACATCTTCGTCATCAAGAACGGCCAGGTCTTCACGCCACCCAGCGATTCGGGTATTCTCGAAGGCATCACGCGCCGCTTCGTCATGGACCTGTGCACGGAACTTAACATCCCCTGCAACGTCAAGAACATGACACCCGAAGAGGTCAAGGGTGCCGATGAGGTCTTCCTCACCGGCTCGGCCGCCGAGATCATCGCCGTCACCCAGATCGATGACATCCGTGTGGGCACCGGCATCGAAGGCGTCGTGACCCGCCGCCTCCGCGAAGCATTCCGCGCCGTCGTCGGCTCCGCCAACGTTCCGGAAGACTAATCCGCACGATTGACAGGTCCCCGGTTTGAATCTCTCCCCAAAATCGACAAGGCCCCGGCCATCAAAGCCGGGGCCCGGTTCGTTTTGCTGCCTGTGCCCGCATTCCCCCTTTTCCCTCACTGCTCACAACTCACAACTTACAATTCTTACCGCCCCTGCGTCTTACTGCCCCTGCGCCATCGAGTATCCCTTGATACCGTCGAACGTTCGCAGCAACTCGTACGAGCAGACCGTGAACTTCTCAGCAATCTTGTCCATCAGCGCCACACACCGGCTCTGCCCGAACGTACCCGGCACCACCGTTTCGCGAATCTCAAACCGCACCCGGTAATAGTCCACGCACTCCGTGTACGCGGAGCCCGTTGGCCATACCTGCGTGCCGCGGTTAGAGATCACCGTCAGCTTAAACGGCGTGTCCTGACAGATTCGCTGCATCTCCTCACCCAGCGAAACCGTGCTCAGCGGCGTGTCAAGATAAATATCACACCCAACCACCTGACGTACCACATCGGTAAACGTGCGAATCACCTCCTGCCGCTCAGGCTTGTCGCCCGGTGTCGGCAGCAGCGCCTCGGTTTCGGGCACCGCCGTCGGCGCGATCGTCTTGGGCCCGCGACCCAGTCGGTCAATCACCGCATGCACGAACGCGGTCGTGTTTAGCACTGGCTTGGCCGGATCACCAAAGTCGCCCGTCCGCACGCCCTCTTCCAGCGCACAAATCAGCGCGTTCTCAACCAGCGCCGCCGTTCGCAGCAGGCCAATGTGCCGGACCATCATCAGCCCCGACAAGATCAGCGACGTCGGGTTTGCAATCCCCTTACCCGCGATGTCCGGCGCTGTGCCGTGCACCGCCTCAAAGATGCTGATGTGCTTGCCGATGTTCGCCGATGGCGCAAAGCCGAGCCCGCCCACCAGCCCTGCGCACAAATCGCTGACGATGTCTCCCTGCAAGTTCGGCAGAACAATCATCTGATACTGCTGGGGCCGCACCACCAAGTTCATGCACAACGCATCAACGATCACATCGCCGGTCTCAATCTCCGGAAAGTCTCGCGCTGCCACCCTAAACCGCTCCAAAAACAACCCGTCCGTCATCTTCATGATGTTGGCCTTATGGCCGCAGAACACCTTCTTCACCCCCAGCCGCCGCGCCGTCTGAAACGCAAACCGCGAAACCTCATCGCACCCCGGCGCCGAGATCAGCCGCTTGCACTGGATCATGTCGTTGCTCAGCCGGTGCTCAACCCCGCCGTACGTGTCCTCGATGTTCTCCCGAACAATGTACATGTTAATCGGAATGCCAGCCTTGCTGTACGGCGTCACAACCCCCGGCAACGTCACAAAATACCGCAGGTTCGCAAACGCGTTGAACATCTTCCGCAGCGTCACGTTGATCGACTTGCCGCCCCCGCCCTTGGGCGTCTCCATCGGCCCCTTGAACATCAGCCCGCATTCCTCAACCGTCTTGATCGCCTCCGCACTCATGCCGCGGCTGTTGCCCTTGTCAAACTCCGTCTTGCCCATCTGGGCCGGCACAAATTCCACGTATTTATTCAGACCAGCGGCCTTGAACAACT
>JBBRKQ010000021.1:0-48038 GCA_038231815.1 Phycisphaerales bacterium | reverse complement strand
GCTGAAGCGCAAAGGCCAGTGGCTCGTGCAAATCACCCGCGCCAGTGGCTGGGGTAACGATGAGCTGGATGCCGCGCCGCGGCGACGTGGCGCTCAGCTGCTCACTGCTGACCGCTGAAACACCCGGGACCTGAGCCAGTGCAGCGGATGCGGCGGATGCGGCCTGCGAATCTCCGGCGGCCGGCGCGATCACGGCAATGTAACGGGTGCTCCCACGCGCTGCGACCAGCGAGGAGGGTGTCCCGGCAGCCCGGATTGAGCCGCGGGCCATAATGATGACCGTATCACACGTGGCCTGCACCTCGGCGAGAATGTGAGAACTCAGCAACACGACCCGCGGGCCGATGTGGCCCCCGGCAATCGCGGGTGAGCTTTCACCATCGGCAAGGTTGCGGATGAGCGAGCGGAGTTCGAGAATCTGGGCGGGGTCCAGGCCGGTTGTGGGTTCATCAAGCACCACCACACGGGGAGAGTGCAAGATGGCCCCGGCCAGACCGACGCGCTGTCGATATCCCTTGGAGAGTTGGCCAATCCGCCGCGAGGCCATCTCGGTGAGCCAGCACTGGGCAACGGCCCGGTCAATAGCACCCTTCCGCTGACTGCCGGGGATGCCGTACAGCCCGGCCTTGTACGCCAGGTAGTCGCGGACCCGCATTTCGGGATAGGCCGGGGCAGACTCCGGCAGGTAGCCAATCAGTTGCCGAGCCTGTTGAGACTGATTGACCGTGTCATACCCGCACACCGTAACCGTGCCCTGGGTGGGCAGGAGGTAGCTGGTGAGCATTCGGATAAGCGTGGATTTGCCGGCCCCGTTTGGGCCAAGAAGGCCGGTGACCCCCCCTGCCCTGACCGTGACATCAACCCCGGCGACTGCCACGACGGAACCGTAGTGCTTACTGACGTTGCGACATTCGATCATGCCGGGCAGGGTACGGAGCGCGGCGTGCTGAGGTTCCAATAACCGAACCGAGGCACGAATCTAGCCGAATAACCATTTTCGGACCTTACTTTGCTAAAGTCCGGTAAACAGCAGCAGAACCGAATTTCGCTTTCGGGGAACAACAGTGGACGAACTGCGGATAGCATTCTCAAGGCAAACTGCCGTGTTTGCTTCAGAATGTGTACCGGCCGTCGCGCCAGACCACGCGAGTTTGTTTGTTGCACAGGTCTTTGCTATGTCCGACACCGTCACCGCCGCCGCAGTCTCCGTTCGGCCATCGGTCCCCCTCGCCGATGGTGCAGCGGTTCTACCGTCATGCCAACACAACGTGGCGAGCGACCATCTGTCTCCCGCTTCTGATGTTGAGACTGCATTGGCCCCCGACGCCCAAGACAACCCGGTTCCTGACTCGCTGGCCGTACCGGCCCTGCTGCTTGAGTCATTGGGCGAGGGCGTGTGTTTGTGCAACCTTGATGGTGAAATTGTCTGGGCCAACGTTGCCTTCCAGCAGACTGATCCTATCGCCCGTCGAAACATCACCGCCGCCTGCCGCCAGGCGGCTCGTGCGTTTTTGGAGGCGGCAGAAAACCCCGGTATGCCGGCACCGCAAACGCGGTTTGATGCAGCAACCGAGAATGAATCAAAGTGGTTTGAGGCCTCGATCTCACCGGTGCGAGACCGCAGCACGGGCAAGATCTCGCAGGTGGCTGCGGTGGTGTACGACGTCTCAACAGCGCGGCGCGTGCAGAGCAAGATGGACGCGATTGACAGGGCCGGTACCGAGCTGGTGCGGCTCGATGCCGACACGATCCGCAAAATGAACACGGCCGAGCGGCTGCGGGTGCTTGAGCAAAAGATCATCAAATTTGCGCACGATCTGCTGCACTTTGACCACTTCGCCATTCGCCTAGTTGATGAGCGCAGCAGCAAGCTAGAACTTGTGATGTCCTGCGGGCTGCCTCAGGAGGCGATGGAAGTTGAGCTGTACGCCCGGCGCGAGGGCAACGGGATTTCGGGGTTTGTGGCGGCGACGGGGGACACGTACCTGTGCGGGAACACTTCGGTTGATCCTCGCTATGTCATAGGCATCAACGCGGCACATTCATCGATCACCATTCCGCTGCGCATGAGCGACAAGGTGATCGGGGTGTTCAACATTGAATCGACGCAGTTCAACGCGTTTAACGAGGAAGATCGTCAGTTCGGCGAGATGTTTGCCACGTACATCGCCCTTGCGCTGCACATTCTGGACTTGCTGGTTGTAGAGCGATCGACTACCGGCAAGGCCGTTACAGGCACGGTCGAAGGTGAGTTGTCCGAACCGCTGGATGACATCGCGGCGGTCTCGGCACGGCTGAAGCTAGCGGTCTCGGCCATGACGGTGGCGCAGGCCGCGGCCAATACGGCCGCGAGCGATGCGGCTGCCGCTGGCGGCGTACCCGTGGGCTTGGGTGTGCAGCAGATTGATCCATCAATCGCGCGGTTCGTCGAGCGGATCATTGCCGATGTGGACTCGATCAAGCGGCGCATGAAGGATGTGGCGGCGGGCCCGGCAACGATCCTGGGTGCGGAGAAGTCAATCGCTGAGGCAACGCTGGACCCCGCCCTCGTGGGCCGGCATGTGCTGGTGGCTGATGATGATCAGCGCATCCGGCAGATCATTCGCGATGTACTGCGCGGGCGCGGCGCTGAAGTAACGGTGTGCGAAAACGGCACGCAAGCGATTGATGCGATCGCACGGATGATCGCCGGCCGAAAGCCTGGCTCAAGCGACGGCGCAGTGGGCACATCCTCGCCGGGCCAGGAACGCGTGGTAGAGTCTGCAAACACAACGCACACGCCGGGCAAGTTTGACCTCATCGTCTCGGACATTAAAATGCCGGACCAGACGGGCTACGAGATCTTCGCCGCCGCACGCAAGGTGATGCCGGATATCCCAGTGATTCTTATGACCGGCTTCGGGTACGACCCGCACCACAGCATTGTGCGGGCAAGTCAGGAAGGCCTCTCGTGCGTGCTGTTCAAGCCGTTCCAGGCGGAGCGACTGCTTGAAGAAGTGCACAAAGCTCTCGCGAAAAAGTAAACGGTCCTAACGATTGTGTCACAATGCCAGACCACACCAAGGCGGTCCATGCACGCATTTTTGCATTGGGCTCGCTGGATGTAGTCCACACGACGAGCGGCGGCGGATACACTCCGGCCCAATCGTGGTCCGTACCCCGCGCAGCAGTAAACACCCGAATTAGTGGAGCAGCACGTGTCAGATCGGCGAGATCCTTCGGCGACGCAGACCAATTCGGCCCCAGCAATGGCCGGGGCAACTCCTACGGCGGCGGATCAGGCTGCGGCGGCGCCACCGGTTGACTTTCAAACGCCCCAACTGACGCTGAAATCCGCACTCACGGGCATGGTTCTGGGCGGGCTGCTGAGTATCTGCAACATTTACACGGGCCTCAAGATCGGCTGGGGCCTGAACATGTCGATCACCGGCATCCTCTTGGCCTTTGGGTTCTGGTACGCCCTAAGTCGGGCTATTCCATCACGGGTGGGCATGATCAGCAAGCTTGAGAACAACGTGAATCAGTCGGCGGTGTCGGCGGCGGGAGCCGTCAGCAGCGCGGGGCTGGTCTCAGCGATTCCGGCGCTCACGCTGATTGACGGGACGACGCTTGTGTGGTGGCAACTCACGCTGTGGATGAGCACGGTGTGCATGGTGGGCATCGCCGTGGCGATGGGGCTGCGCGGGCAGATGATAGTTCGTGACAAACTGGCGTTCCCCGGCGGCATGGCCTGCGCAGAGACACTCCGCGAGATCTACAACACCGGCAGCGAAGCGCTGTCACGGGTTGGAATGCTCGGCCTGGGCGCTCTTGCAGGCGCCTTTGTGAAGCTGGCGGAATTACTCGCGTGGATCAAACGCACGAGTTTCGGAGCCACCATCAACGGGTCGCCGGCCGGAGTCTACAGCTTTGCGCTCGATCCCACGCTGCTCATGGTCGCCGTTGGTGGCCTGCTGGGCATGCGCGCGTGCATCTCGATGATGCTGGGAGCACTGCTGGGCTGGGGCATCATCGGTACGCAACTCGTCACCAGTGGCACCACCCCGGCTGATCGCGGTAAGATCGGCGAGTGGCTGCTTTGGCCCGGTGTCACGCTCATGGTCATCGCCTCGCTGGTTTCATTCGGCTTCTCGGCCCCGGCAATTGTGCGGGCCTTCCGTGGCGGCGGCGAGCAGGCCAAGTCAGACACCGGCGATGTACCCCGCAAATGGTTCATTATCTCTCTGGTGGGCGCGCTGGTGTGCACGGTGTTGCTGCAATCCTGGTTCTTTGGCATCTCATGGTGGGCTGCTATTATCGCGGTTTTGCTAAGCTTTGTGCTGGCGGTGGTGGCTTCGAGGGTGAGCGGTGAAACCAACGTAACGCCAGTCGGCGCTATGGGCAA
Source organism: Phycisphaerales bacterium (assembly GCA_038231815.1). Lineage (GTDB taxonomy): Bacteria > Planctomycetota > Phycisphaerae > Phycisphaerales > UBA1924 > CAILKP01. Next base: position 43,654 of record JBBRKQ010000021.1, on the reverse strand, counting down.
GGTCACGCAGTTGACCTTCGCCGCAGTCAGCCCGAGCGACCCTGCCGCGAACCTGATGAGCGCCAGCGTAACGGCGGGCGCCGCCAGCCAGTGCGCCGATCTGATGCATGACCTCAAGTGCGGGCACATTCTGGGCGGGGTGGCCCGCAAACAGGTGGTGGGACAGATACTGGGCTCAATTGCCGGCGCGGTGGTGGGCAGCTATTTCTATCTGATTATGGTGCCCGATCCCAAGACGATGCTGCTGACTGACTAATGGCCGGCCCCCGCCGTAGCACAGTGGAAGGCCGTTGCCGAAGTATTCCGGGGTGGCTTTGACAAATTGCCGGCCGGCGCCACCACGGCGATGCTGATTGCGGCGGTGCTTGGCGTGATTTTGCCCATACTTGACCGCTTCCTGCCCAAACGGGCCAAACTGTGGGTGCCGAGCGCCTCGGCCGTTGGGCTGGCGTTTGTGATACCGGCCAACAACAGCATCTCTATGTTCCTTGGTGCCTGCATCGCCCTAGGCATCACCAAAGCGTTTCCATCGTGGTCGGCACGGTTCCTCATCACCGTGTGTGCTGGCATTGTTGCTGGCGAGAGCCTCGTCGGTGCGGGCGATGCGCTGCGGCTTGTCATCAGTGGGCTGAGCCGCTGACATCGGCCCTTGCTGCCGCGGAGATGAACACGCGGTTTACGGCTTGACAGACGTCATGAACCCTTCTTGTCCAGCGGTCGGGCCAGCAGCCACACGGCGCCCGTCATCGCCCGCACACCGGCGGTAAATCGCGCAATATCCAGTGTTTCGAGCGTGTCAGTGGGTTTGTGGTAGTTCGGATTGCGGAAGTTTGAAGTATCCGTAAGCATGATCGCGGCAATGCCCGAGCTTAAGAATGGCGCGTGATCAGAACGCAGCAAATCCGGCGGAATAAACGCCATCTGCTCGTTTGGGAAAAAGTCGATCAGCACTGTCTTGCATGCAGGCTCGGCTGTGAGCATTGCCACGACAAGCTCACGGTTGAGCGCACTGTGCTGCGAGGAGCCGCAGATGGCCAAAAAATCGCCGACGCTGATGTCCGGCACGCCGGGCATTCCCTTGAACGGATTTTGCTGGCTGTTTGGCTTCTCGCTGAAGTACCCCATCATATCGATGGAGACCATGCCGATGATTTTCTCACGCTCCGCTTCCGGCAGTGATTTGTTCTGCTCGCGCCACACCCGGGCGTAGTGCGTTGATCCAATCAGGCCGTTCTCCTCATGATTGAACAGGCACAGCCGGATGGTGCGCTCGTGCTTGGTGGCCTTGAGCAGCCGCACCATCTCCAAAATGGCCGCGACACCGGTGCCGTCATCATCGGCCCCGGGTGCATCGGGCACGCTATCAAAGTGTGCGGAAATCAGCACCACCTCCCGCGGCAGTTTCGCCCCCGGCAAATCCACAATAAAATTCTTCCACTCGTGCAGCGCGGCAGTCTCGGTCGGGGTTGCCGCCTGTGGAGCATCATCATCGGGCTTGGAGCCGGCAGGCTTTGCCGGAGGTTTCACCGCTCCCCAGCCGCGGCGAAGGGGCACCGAAGGGGTTGTAAACTCTGCTCCAATGGCTTTGAGTTCTTTGGCGAGCAAGTCCTGCGTTGCTGCGAGCCGCGCCGCGTGCTCAGCAGTAGGGCCGGCACTGCGGCCGTGTGGCAGTGCTGTGATGCTTGCTATCAGCCGCTCGCTGCTTACGCCGGCGGTCAGCTCCGCCAGTGCCGCCGCTACCGCTGGGTCCAGCTTCAACGGCTGAGGCGTCCACATCACCGGCGCCGGGGCAGCTGCAGGTGGCCGCGGCGTGACTGGCGGCGCAGTGGGTTGCCCGGCCAAAGCCTGGGGCACGGTAAATAGGAGTGCCACCACAGAAGCGGTCAGGGAAACGATTGGAGGAATCGGCATGGCCTGATTGTTGACACGAAACGGGCCGCACCGCCAAAGACTTATTTTTTGTCCGGGGCCGCGGGCTTCGGCTCAGCCTTCGCATCGGTCTTGGCTGCTGGCTTGTTGCCCTGCATCGAGCCAATAAAGAACTTAAACTGCTTCTGGAACGGCTTCTCGATGCCCTTGGACTCAATGGCATCTTGAGCATCCTTGGTTGCGGCCTCGACAAGCTCACCGAACTGGGCCTTGGCATCGTTCTTGATCGAGTCACCCTCGATGAACGTTGATGCGATGATCGGGCCTTGGCCCAACTGGGTCTTGGCCTTGCGCTGCTGCCACTTTTCTTCGGCGGGTTCTTCGCCGCGGCCGCCACCGTCGCCTTGGCCGGGTCCACCTTGGCCGTTGCCCTTGCCGCTGGTGTCACCCATTTTGAACTGTCCGCTTCCGGGATTTTGGCCGGGCTTGTTCCCACCGTTCAGTCCGCCTTCACAGTCACCCATCTTCTCACACTGGCCACCCTCTGTCTTTTCACCCATCTGGCGGAGCTGGAACTTGGCCTCGGCCATGGCGGCCTGCATGGACTTGCCGTCTTGCATCATGCCTTCCATCTGCTGCATCTGATTCATGGCCTGCTGGGCCGCCTGCGAACCCTGCTGATCCATCCCCTGCTGGCCCATGCCCTGGGCCATCTGCTGCATGGCTTGGGCCATCGCGGCCATGTTCTCACCGGCGGCCTGCTGGGCCTGTGCGGCGTTTACCATCGCATCTTTTTGCTGCTGGCTCATGCCGTCGTTCTTGGCCACTTCCTCGGCCAGCTTGGCGGGGTCGCCGGCGAGCTTGGGGTCCATGCCAGATTGGGCGAGCTTGTTTTCAAGTTCCTTCTTTGTCTCGGCCAACTGCTTCATCTGCTCGGCAACGTTCTGAAGCTGGTCCTTCATCGTTTGCTTGTCGGCCTCGCTCATCGTGCCGCTGGCGAGCGATTCAAGGGCCTTTTGCAGCTCCTGCTGCGCTGCGGTGAAGTTGCCTTTGGCCAGTTCCTTGCTCATGCCGGAGATTGGCCCGTTGACGGGGCTGCGAAGCTGGCGGAGCATGTCCTGAGTTATTTGAGTTTTCTGCGAATCCGCTCCGCCCATCATCTGCTCGATCTTCTGGCTGATGTTGGTCAGCTTCTTGATGCTGTCACGACGGAAGTCGTCTGCGGTTTTGGGCTTTGGGGTCTCAACTTTGTCATCTTCCTTCACATCGCCTTTGAGCAGATCTGGGGCGATCTTTTTCAGGGGCTCAAGCACCTTGGACTCAGCCGCTTTGGCCTGGGCCTGGGCTTCATCAATTTTTTTCTGTTCATCAAGCTGCTTGGCAATCACGGTGCGCTTGCCAAAGACATCCGGCACCGGCATGAACCACAGCACCAGCACGCACAACCCCGCGATCAGCGGCGACCATGCGTGCCTGGGCGTCTGCCATGGAAGTGCCTGCTTCACATTGACACCAACAGCTGCCCGCACCGCGCCATCTACAACATTCTTGGCCCACGCATCAGAGGAACCTGACATCGCAATAGCCGTCGAGAGCGAATCACGCAGGCCCGCGCCATCATCAACTTGCTGGGCCACGGTGACACGATTGGGACTGCCCATCGAGGCATACACCGCCGCGACCGCCAGAGCGACGCCTGCCAGAGCGAGCGAGAAGATGAGCCAGTTGGGTTGGAACACCAGCGTCTTGTCAAGAATGCGAACCACGCCCGCGATGGAAATGGCAACAGTTCCGGCCACAACCAGCGCGCCGATGAATCGCATAAAAAACAGGCGACGTCCGGCGGCAGCAACAACTCGTGAAATCTCAGACATTGAAGCTCAGCCTCCGGCATTGCGGCCTTAGGGTTTTTTGCGCGACTACTCCGACCTTCAGCTCCGACCCTTCTCTAGTAAGGTTACACCCTGTTCGGTTCAGCGGATCGGTATCTTTCATCAGAAATCACCCATAGCTGCGGATGGGTGCCAACCAACCAACCAACCAACCACGCAAGGCCGCAAGTGCTCGCCTGCAAAGGAACCGACTGGCCCCTCTATACAAACAAAGATCGAATATCTATGAGTACTTATACCTTTCCCTCCAAATTCATTCGTGCCCCATATCGGGGATTCGAATTGCCCAGCTGGCAGGCATATCGTTGCGATGCTGCGCAATGACGCGGCACCGTTTGGAGACTTGTAACAGGAATTCCGATGCTTGCAATGGACCTTTTGAACTTTGTGACACTTGCCGCGACCGAGGGTGCGGGGATGAAGGTGTGGGCCTATGTCGCGTTTATCGGACTTGTATTTGCCTTTCTCGCTCTTGACCTCGGCGTGTTTCACCGTGATGCCCACGAGATCTCGATGAAAGAGGCTGCGACTTGGTCGGTCATTTGGGTGACTTGCGGGCTTAGCTTTGCGGCGGTGGTTTTCTTTGGCTACGAAAATCACTGGCTGGGGCTAGGGCTTGATGTGCCAATGTACAACCCTGCGGCGGCGACCGATGCCAAAGCGGTCCTGATTATTGAAGGAACTGTTGGTGGCGCAGAAGCGGCCAAGCAGTATTTGGTCGGGTACTTAGTCGAGAAGTCGCTGGCGATGGACAACATCTTTGTTATCGCGCTGCTCTTTTCGTTCTTTGCGATTCCGGGCAAGTACCAGCACCGGGTGCTGTTCTGGGGCATTATCGGCGCGCTGATCATGCGGGGTGCGATGATCGGGATCGGGTCCGGACTCATCTTGAAGTATCAGTGGATTCTGATCATCTTCGGTGGCTTTTTGATTCTGACCGCGCTGAAAATGGCCATCATCAAGGGTGAAAGTGATCCGGGAAACAACGTCATCGTCAAACTGGTCAAGAAGTTTTACCCAGTAGTCACCTTCTTTGACGGTCAGCGATTTTTTACCAAGCGTACGGTCAAGCCCACGTACTCCATCAACTCGTCGACCGGCAAAGAGGTCATGGATCCGCCGCCAGCGGGCACTCTCTCGGCCAAGTACGCCATCACACCGCTGCTGCTGGCGCTGATCATGGTCGAAATTACCGACCTGGTGTTCGCGGTGGACTCGATCCCGGCGATCTTTGCGATCACTCCCGATCCGTTTATCGTCTTTACCAGCAACATCTTTGCGATTCTGGGTCTGCGATCGCTGTACTTCTGTCTGGCGGCGCTGATTAACAAGTTCCGACTGCTCAAGCCAGCTCTGATTCTGATTCTGGCGTTCGTGGGCGTGAAACTGCTGCTGCTAAGCGTGCCGCCGTATCTGGGAGTGCTGGGTATGGAGCCGCGGCTGGCGATCAAAATCGACACCACAGTGTCGCTGATGGTGGTCATTGGCACATTTGCTGTGGCCGTAGTCGGGTCAATACTCTTTCCGTCCAAGGCGCAAGAAGCGCACAAGTAACGCTTGACCCAGCCGGATCAGGTGCTTCGGGCGGCCACAATGGCCGCCTGAAGATCGCCAATGAGGCTGGCCTGATCCGCGGCATCCAGTACGGTGCCGATAGCGGCTGGCGGAAAGCCCCAGACTGGGGCTTTGACATCAAAATCCGTGGCGTAGCGCGGGATGATGTGCCAATGCACATGGGCCGCGACGTTGCCAAGGCATTCGTAATTGATGCGGCGACAGCCCGTAACAGCCCGCACCGCACCGGCAGTCAGGGCCACCTCGCCGAAGACTTCCCGCTGCACGGCCAAAGGCAAGTCGGCCAGATGCTCAATGTGTTCGCGCAGTTGCAGCACACACCAGCCGCGCTGGCCCTGCTGGTCATGCAGCACCACGGCGCAATGGTCAAGCATGGCGATGTACCGCGGGTGCAAGCCTGCCGAGATACTGGCAAGCTGCTGACAGATGGAACAAGACGCGATTGCAGTGGTGGTCATGGTCTTTCACGCACGACAGGACGGGCTAGCTTGGCTTCTCAAAGTCCTCGGCTGATGGACCCACATCCATGTCATTGACCAGCAAATTGTCGCGACCGGGCACGATGAGGTCAGCGATCTGAACCGCTTCGCCAAAGCTGGCTTTGGCCTGCTCCAGGTTGTACGGCAGGGGCAGCACCTTGCGCTCGGTGTAGTGCTCCATCGTGGCAACAGCATCACCGCAGATCAGGGTGGTGAGATCACCCGAGTCGATGATGAGGCCGCACAGGCCGGGGGTCATACCCGGAAGCGGGAACAAATCAACACCGGGGGCAAGTGAGTCTCCGGACAGGGCCGCCTCGGCGGCTTCGCAGCGGTGCAGCAGCTTGATCTGGCGGGCCATTTCCTCTCGCACCGCGGTTTCGCCGTTGGCATCGGCGTGCTTGAGCCGGCCGATGAGCGGGATGCCGACGGCTTCACGCTCGATCGCTGAAACCAGCCACTGGGCACGCTCAAACGCGCCCAGGCCACGAGCCGTATCAGGCTGGAAGCTGGTCAGAAACACGTGGGTGACCTCCGATGGCCGCACACCGGAACGTTCATGCAGCCGGGCGGCGATGGCCTCGGTGGGCAGGCCCGGATCAACGAGAATCACGGCCTTGCCAGCGCGAATCAGCGTGCACGTGGCATGACCGGTGCGCACGGGAACAGCTTCGTTCCACATCGGGTGGCGGGCCAGCGTGCCGATGGAAATAATGCGAACAGATGGAGTTGTGCCGGCGGAGCTGCTCATAGGAGTGTGGTTGTATGCCGGGTTGCCTCCGGTGTGCGGGCATCACCCAGAAACGCGGACCGAGACGATGGAACTGGCCGCGGCCCGGATCAGGGCGGCTTGGCCACCGCAGCGGAGCCAGCGGTCAAGCTCAAAGCGTGCCGCACTGTCGGGCACACGAAGCGTCAGCACGCTGCGACGAACAGATGTTGACATGACAAACTCCCGCAGCAAGGGCGGGCAAACGGTATCGAGCGCTTCCAGTGCTCCCCCCGCGCTGCGCTGCGTGCGTTTGGCCTGCTCGGCGATTTTGTCAATGACGGGGCCGAGAAAGAGATTGGGTGCAGGCTTGGTGCGCCACTTGCGCAGGTTGGTGTAGTACGTGCTGTTGAAGGGGGTGGACATGGGGTGACCCGATTGCAAACACCAAATCGAGGCTTCAAGTAGAGATCAAGGCATAATTTCGCGGAGGCTCTGACGCAAGGAAGGTAGAAAAAAAACGGTCAAAGACACGTGCAGAAGCACCAGCAAATTCTAACCCATTCAAGGACGGGCATCTGGTTCGGCCAGCCGTGAAATCAACCCGCGGGAGCGCTTTTTAGCATTTCTGCGGCCTTTAGCATCTCCTGCAACTGCACAAACTGCTGCACCGAAAGCGCCTCCGGTCGCTGATCCAGGGTGATTCCCGCCGGCAGCACAGTCGCCCGCCCAAGCGTCGTACCAATCTGCTTCCTCCGCTGGGCAAACATCCGCTGGCACAAGTCCAGCAACCCCGCCGGGTCCGCCGTCAGCGGCACTGCTCTTGTCGTCACCAGCACCATCGCGCTGGTCACATCCGGCCGCGGCCAAAAACACTCCGGCGGCAAGCTCGCCACCATGGCAATCTCGGCCATGGCCTGCGCCACAATGCTCAGCGCTCCGTACGCATCCGTCCCTGGTTTGGCGGCCATGCGCTCGGCCACTTCTTTCTGAATCGTCACCGCTTGCAGGCTGCATTGTGGGTGGTTAATCAGCAGCGTCAGCATCAGCGGAGTCGCCGCGGCATAGGGCAGATTTGCCACCAGCTTGAACGGCGCTGCACCGGTTCCTTCGCCCGCCCCCAGCGCCGCGGCGGCGTCGGCGTTCAGCGAACGATGCTTACCCAGACAATCTCCCTCGATGAGCGTGAAGTTGGTTGCGGCCCCGGGAATCGGCAATGTTGGCACCCGCGTGCGGAGCATCTCGGCCAAGCCGCGATCAAGCTCGCACGCCACCACGCGGCAGCCGCGCTCCAGCAGGCCTTCGGTGAGCGTGCCGGTGCCGGGGCCAACCTCCAAAACCAATTCACCCGGCGCGAGCTTGGCCGCATCCAGCAAGCGGCCGATGAGATTCTTGTCGATCAGAAAGTTCTGCCCGAGCGACTTCCGCGGCGAGAGCCCGGCACTTTCCAGCAGCAGCTTGATGTCAGCGAGTGTTTGCACGGTGTCAATCCAACCAAACCTGAGTGCCTACCACGTTCCGTCAAGGATCTGCTCGATGGCATGACCCACGCCGCCCTCTTCGGCCGTCAGCGAATGTCGCTTGGCAACTGCAGCAACCGCCGGATGGGCATTGCCCATGGCGATGCCCAGCGCCGCGTTGCCAACCATGGTCTGGTCATTGGTCTGGTCGCCGATGGCCGCCAAGCGATCCTCCGGCACACCCCAGCGTGCGGCAAGGCGCTTTAAGGCCTGCCACTTGTCGGCCAGCGGGTTAAACACCTCGACAATGTGTATGGAATCAATGCCCTCGGCCCGCCGCTCCGCTGGCATGAGCACACCGGTAAAGTGCTGGAGCATGACCTCGGTGTGAAATCTCTCGCGGAGTTCATCGGCGAGTCTTTGTACCGGGGCATTGGCGGAATAGGCGCCCACGCGCACGGTGTGCTCAGGGTGGTCATCCTCCTCCAGCGTGCTGGCGAAGCGATATCGCACGCCCATATGATCAAACCACCATTTGCTGGCAGGGTTCAGCGCATTCTCACCCCAGGGTGAGATGACCAAATAGTCAAACCCCGCGGCGTGCGGGTCCTTCAGCAGCAGTGCAGGATGCTTCTGGTCCAGCAGGTGACCGGCGATCTGCCCGACCAGTTGGCGGGGCATGGTGAAGCGCTCGATCGTCTTGCCCGTCGTGGGTTCGGAGATGATCGCCCCACCGGAAACGATTACGGGCTCGGTCTGTTTGATGGTCTCGATGACTTTGGTGCACTCTATCAGCGCACGGCCGGTGCACAGCACAACACGCAGCCCCGCAGCGCGGGCCTTGATGATCGCCTCAATACTGCGCGGGTGGATGCGGTTGTTGTGATCGACCAGTGTGCCGTCAATATCAACGGCCAGAATGTCATAGCGGAGGCTCATGAGCGGGCATGATTGGCCTGCAGAGGCCGCTGAGTTGCGAGATGGGTGGTGATTGTGAAAATCGTCCCGCAGCAGCCGGCGCTTGTCGACAGGTCACTGTGGCCATGTGTCCCTTGCCCAGCCCTTGCCTAGCCCCTGCCCAGCCCTTGCCCAGCCCCTGCCCGGCGTTATTTGGTCGCGGCAACCAGCAGCAGCGGCCCAGCGGAGACCACAACACCCTCAGCCTTTTCACGGGTAATCGCAAACGCCGCGGCCTTGCCGACGGGCAGTCTCGCCGTAAACGGTACTACAGCCTCACCACTCGTACCGGCGGCAACCTTGAACACGCCACCATCAACCGGCGGTTCTTGGCGGTTGCCATCAACGATCCAAAGCTGATACACGCCCTCAGAGTCCGCCAGCGGGCGAAGACCTTTGAGCGTCATGGTGCCAGCCTGCATGCTCGGGCTCCACTGCACGCTACCGCTGACGCCCTTGTAATCATCAACATTTGGGGCGAAGGCGATCAGCTTGCGGTCGGAGGCTTGGGCAAGTTTGGCGACTAGCCGGGAGTCCTCAGACTCAATAATCGTGGGCGGGCGAACCCATGCGAAAACCGCAGCAATGCTGGCCGCGGCGGCGATGAGCCACGGTGCCGCAGCCCGGCCCCAGCCAGCTTTGCGCCCAGCTGCACCTGCACCAGCATCAATTCGCAACCCGCCCCGATGAATAATGGCCTCTGCAGTCGGTGTCGATGGACCGGTCGAAGAAACACCGGAACTCGAACCAGAAGTTCGCTCCGGCAGGCTCTTGCCAAGGCAGCGTTCCGCATCGGCAACGAGCTTGAATCTCAGTCCGGCCGGCATCGAAGCAAAGCCGTCGCCGTAGTTTGAGTTCACCATCGCGCTGCCCCCCACTGCCGCAACGGCGGTGAGGGCATTTTCTAGGGCGATCTCGCGTTCCGCCTCAAATACGCTGGCACCGGAATGCGAGGCCAGTTCACCACGCTCTGCATCGGTGGCCGTACCAGATTGTTCGGCAATAAACAGTTCAAGCAGCCGCTCCCGCTGGCGGTTGGCCGCGTACGGGTCGGAGCCGTTGCCACCGCTTCCGTTGTAGCTGTGGTGCATCATGGCTGCACCTCTATGGGGAGGACGCCGACGAGCTGGCGGATTTTGAGCAAACCGCGGCGAAGGTGAGACTTGACAGTGCCCAGTGGCATGTTGAGGCGGTCCGCAATCGCCTGATGGGCGAGCCCGTTGTAGATATGCAGCTTGATGGCCGTTTGCTGGTCCTCGGGCAGACCCTCAATCGCGGCCGCCGCGGCTTTGATGCGCTGGTCGTCCTCTGCCGTCAGAGCGCTCACCACGGGCTGGCTCCAGGCAATTTCCGGGGCGCTGTCAAGGGCGGTGCCTTTGACACCCGAACGCTCGGAACGGTATCGGTCGATGATGCGACGCTTGGCGATGGTGGAAACAAAAGCGCGTGATCGGGCGATGCTGCGATCAAAGCGGCCGGCATGTTTCCAGAGATCAATAAACACGTCTTGAACAGCATCCTCAGCTGCCGGCGAACCTCCGAACGCCTGCCGCGCCATGGCCCAAACCATCGGCCCGAACCGCTCGAGGCATTCTCGAACGGCAGCAGGGTCGCCAGAGGCGGCCTGCTCAAGTACGGTGTCGTCATCCTGGGTGGTGATCAAACGAATATCAAAGGTCCTGAATCATCACATAGGTGGCAGCGATCTTTCGCGGCCACCGGGGGGGTTAGATTCAAAAGTCTAGGACTCTACCCGGACGGGGGCCGAGCAATACACGCCAGATTGGCCCTACACCCAAAATTCCGGCACTGGCCGGGAAATTGCTGGGTGGCCCGCCTCTCCCGCACCTTCAATTCCAAAGAACCAGCCTTCACAATCTGGGTCGGCCGGAACCGGTTAGCTCGGAAAGTATTCCGTTTATGACGGCCTTGGGCGTTTGCCAATCGCCATTAAGCACCGCAAAAAGTTTCATCGGCCAAACAGCGATCAATGAACGATTTGAACGAGTTACTAAAACTGAGCACGTCGGACGACTCAACACCTCCGGCGCTCGGTGCGAGTGCGAGCGAATCAAATTTTGTATTGCCCGCAGAATCTGCCGATAAATTTGAGTAACGTGAATCATCGCGAGGCTAGCCGGGTTCGCCGTTTCAAAAAAGGTTCGCATCCGATGTACCGCAGCCCTCCGAAACTTGTTCGTCGCAGGATTGCCCTGTAATCATCGTGGAAATTTAACAACGAGGTTTTTATGTCGAACGCGTCACCGTCTCAGTCGCTCCGGTTCTCATTTGTCACCAAGCTGGCCGCCATCACACTCGTCGCCGCAAGCGGGCTCGCCGCGGCCGCCGCAATGCGGGCACCTGCATCACCCGCAATGCTTGCCAGCGCAAGCGTGAACCTCGCGGCGATGTCGGCCTTTGGGTCCAACGTCGCGGCCGATGGCACGATCGTGGATGTCGCGAAAAAGGCTGGGAGCTTTAACACACTGCTCGCCGCGGCACAGGCGGCGGGCCTGGCCGAGACGCTTTCGAGCGCCGGCCCCTTCACAGTGTTCGCTCCGACGGATGAGGCCTTTGCCAAGCTTGGCAAGCACGCGATCGCGGACCTACTAAAGCCTGAGAATCGCGAAAAATTGCGCACGATTCTGCTCTACCACGTAGTACCGGGCAAGGTGAGCGCCCAGCAGGCCTTCACGCTCAGTTCTGCCGATACCGCCTCCGGCCAGCGTTTGGCGCTTTCACGGAAGGATGGCCAACTTCGCATCGAGAAGTCAACAGTAATCGCCACCGACATCGCCGCGAGCAATGGCGTGATCCACGTCATCGACCGCGTATTGATTCCCAGCGACAAAACCATCGTTCAAACCGCTGTTGATGCAAAGTTTGGCACACTGGTCGCCGCCGTCAAGGCCGCCGGGCTGGTCGAGGCACTGAGTGGCCCGGGACCGTTCACCGTCTTCGCCCCGACCGATGAGGCGTTTGCCAAGCTGGGTAAGGACATGCTGGGTCAGTTGCTGCTGCCGGAAAACAAGGACCAGCTCGCAGCGATTCTGAAGCTGCACGTGGTGGCTGGCCGGGTGTACGCCAGTCAAATCGCAACCGGCGATGTAGCCAAGACCCTGAACGGTGAACCCGTCGCCTTCGCACTGAAAGATGGTCGCCTCAGCGTCGCCGGGGTGAGCATCATCAAGACCGACATCGACGCAACCAACGGCGTGGTGCACGTCATCGACTCCGTTCTCGTACCCAGTACACTCAAGCTCAAATCATCCGGCGGCAGCGCAGGAACTGGCATGAGCACTGGCAACATGAGTGTCGTGAGCCCGCAGGGGTTGATCGACCTGGCCGTCACCCGCGGAGTCCCGCTGTTTAACCGCGGCGAAGAGGAAGCCTGTGCAGCGGTATACGAAATCACATGCCGCGCCTTGCTGGGGTTGCCGGGCGTACCCGAAGCTGCCAAAACACGAATCCGCACCGCCTTGGGCGAGGCCGAGGCGGCAGGACCCGCCGGTGAAAAGGCCTGGGCTCTTCGCCGCGGGCTAGATGCCACGAGCCAGATGATGGGCAATTCCAACTGAGCCCCAAAACAACTTAGACTGTGCATTCGCGCAGCCCTTCCGGTGATACGGGAGGGCTGCTGCTTTTCAGGCTCGCGCAAGCGATCGGCCGACAACAACTATGGTTTAGCCAGCGAGTACCCGACCGCCCGTTCCAAAACGCTCTGGCAGGTGTCCCACTTGTGCGCACGCAGCAGGGCCCGCAGCTTGCCCTCGGTGGTGTGCGTGCCCACATAGCACTTGAACTTGCGGTGGATGGGCATGGCCACCTTGGGCGCATCGGGCGCGAAGTCGCGCGGGTGCAGATACACCACGGTGGGGCGGTTGGCGGAGAGTTCCGCCTGCACACCCTGCTCGATCATGAATCCCGGGAGCAGTCGCATGTAGCCACCACCGCTGTAGCACATGCGCTTTTTTAGCGGGCCAATGAGCCCGACAGAGGCGATAGACATCGGTAGCTCTGGCAGCGTGCGGCCCTTGGGCGTGGTGACGGTGTGTGCGCCCTCCGGACAGGCGTAGCCACCGTGGCCACGGGGTGCGGGGAAGAGCGATGCATCGTACGTGATGCCGTGGTCCATGAGCACATCAAAGGCCCACTCGGTGCCCGCAGTGATGGAGAACGACGGCGCACGGAACCCGCGGATGGCGAGCAGACGGCCCGCACCGGAGTTGATTGCCGCCAGAGAATCAGCGATGTCCTTGGCGAAGACCTCCGGGGTGAGTTCGTACACCTTGCGGTGCCAGAACGAGTGCGTGCCAACCTCGTGCCCAGCATCGGCGATGCGTTTGACCAAAGCGGGGTGCTTGTCAGCGATCCAGCCAAGAATATAAAACGTTGCCCGCGTCTTGTGATCGTCGCAGATTTTTAAAATCAAGTCGGTGTAGCGCTCAACCAGCGATGACTGTGCCGAGAGCCCCGGCCAGAGCGAGGGATCCTCGACAGCTGGAATCTCAACGATGTGGAACCAATCTTCGATGTCAAACGAGAGCGCGTGCACAAGCTCGGTTGCGGGTGCAACGACGGCGGAACCAGCGTGTACATCAGTCGGCGTGCTCATCGCAATTTTATCTCTTACCGGCCATGTTCAGGGCCTTTTCAATAACCGCCGCCGTCTCCGGCCGCGACAGTGCGGATTTGCCAAACCCACGCAAAGCGCCAGCCGCGACCGCCGCATCCTGCGCATCGGCGCGATCGCTGACCAGCATCACCGGCGCTCCACCAGCACGCACAAACGCATCAACGAGCTCAAGGCCACTGGAGCCGTCAGCATCGAGGATGCGATTGATCAGCACCAAGGCAAAGCCGCCGCCGGCGGCTTTACGCTCAGCATCATCGGCGGAGTGGGCGGCGATGACCGATGCTCCAAAGCGATCGGTCAGCACGCGTGATATGGCGCGCGAATCCGCACCACACTGCCCGACGCTTAGGATTTTGACACTCACAGCTTTGGGGTTACTAGTCATTGGTGGTTGACGATACTCCGCGCCGGCTTAGAAGAATCTGTGCCCGGCACGCTTGAAGCGCTCGACATCCTCTTTGGTGGGCATGTGAAAGTGCGTCTGCTCCGCCTCCGGATTGTCCATCATCGGTGGCTCGCCGGCCTCGACCAATCGAACACACTCGATAATCGCCTCCGCGGCGAGGTCCTTGGACCGCGACATGATGTCCTCCAGCCTGTCGTGGCTGTGGATGCGATACTTCTTCTGCACCACAATCGGCCCGTTGTCCAGTTTGCGGTCAACATAGTGCACGCTGCTGCCGCCGAACTTCTCATCGTTTGCCAGCGTCCAAAAGCTTGGCATGAGCCCACGGTACTTGGGCAGGAGCGCGCCGTGACAGTTGACGATGCCAAAGGGAGTCTGCATCCGCAGATCCTTCTTGTAGAGCATGGTGCCCGAAATAGACACAATAAACTCCACGCCCCGGCTCTTGAGCATGTCGCGGAAGGCTTGGGAATTGACGTCTTCGGTATAGTCAACCGCGACGTTGTATTTTTTCGCCACCGCCGCAACGGTGTGGCAAGTGGCCGTCGAACCCATGATGCCGTTGACGACCTTGCCCTGAATCTTCTTCCAGATGTAATGCCGCAGCTTCCACTGAAAGTACCACGGGCCGTACATCTTCAGCAAATCCAAGGCTGTCTGCACCAGGGTGCGCTTGCCCTGGGTGCTGGGCTGGATGTTGATGCCCATCGTCGAATCACCAAACTCGCGCAGATACTTATCCAGCACCTTGGGCAGCAGGAACGGATCATCCTGAATGAACACGTACTTTTTGAGCGTGCGACCGGGCCGCTTTAAGGTAAAGAACTCGTGGCCGGGCACCGCCACCGCGCCCGGCGGGCACGGCAATTCACTGGCCAAATACGCCGCCCCCGGATACTTGCCCGACTGCGTCCCAGCGGCGGGCGAGGTGCTGGGAGATACTGATTGGTGTGCCGACGTTGAGTTCATAACAAAGACCAATGTGAAGGATGCTAAAAAATGTTGCGAGGCTCACGCCCGAGCTGGGCTCTCGCTGGAAGCAGTAGAATTCATACCCGCAGCCACACGCTGGACCCCCGATGGCTGGGCCCCCGTGAGCCCCTCAAGCAGCTCCGCCCACTGGCGGCAGGCGGTTGCTTTGTCGTACTTGCCCGCAACTGCGCTTCGGGCGTTCTCACCCATGGCAGCTCGCATCGCCGCATCGTTCTTCAGGTTCAAAATCGCCTGAGCCAGCAGGTGCGGCTGGCCTTCACGAATGGTCAGCCCGGAATTGGTCTCGGCCAGCACCCGGCTGATCTCACTGGTCTCATGGCCAATGAAAATTCCCGGCCGCCCGGCGGCCAAAATACCGAAGAGCTTGCTGGGCACCATGATCCCTTCCACACCCTCTTTCAGAGAGATCAGGTGCACATCCGCCGCGGCCAGAGACAGCCCCAGTTGCTCACGCGGCACGTATTCCTGCCACGAGGCGCTCGCGATGCCGTGCTCCTTGATGTACCGCTCAACCTCCGCCCGTCGCTTGCCACCGCCAACAAAGACAAATCGCAATCCGGGCTCATCCTTGAGCAGTTTCATCGCCTCGCAAAGCGTGCGGGCATCATGGCCGATGCCGAAGTTGCCCGAGTACATCACGGTAAAGTCGCTACCCAGTTTCCACTGCTCGCGAAACGGGGACGCATCGCGGTTGCACGCGGTGATTCCGGTCAGGTCTGCCCAAACCGGGATGAGCTTGACCTTGTCGGCCGGTACACCTTTGGCGATCACGCGCTCGGCCATGCAGCGGCCGAGCACAACGTTGATGCAGCTCCAGCGTAAAAGCTTGCGATTGACACCTTCAAAGAACCCGGTCACCGGGCCGGTCTTCTTCATCACGCCGCATGCCACCGGCAAATCGGGGTACAAGTCCATGACCCAGTACACCGCCCGGCTGCCGCGGAAGAGGCGGCAGAGCAGGCCAGCGCCCGCCACAAATGGCGGCGTGGTAAAACTAACCACCACATCCGGCTTTTTCAGAGTCAGCAGGCGAAGCGTTGCCAGAGCGTAGAAGAACGCAAAGTCGGCAATGCGGGCCGCATAGCCAGACTTGCCAAAGACCGAGACGCCGGGCCGTCGCACATCAATGCCGTCCATAGTCTCCCGGCCGGGCAGTACCGAGCCTTTCTGACCGTACACCGATCGCGAGGCGATGGCCGTGACGGTGTGCCCCCGGGCGATGAGTTCATCGGCCAAGTCCTTGGACATCTGCGCCGTGGCGACGACGTCGGGTGCGAAGGCCTGATTGAGCAGTACAACGTGCATGGTGATTCACAAACAAAACGGCGGCGATTCAGTGCATTGTGACGTTGGCAGCAATCAGGCCCCCGCGCCCGAGCGGGCCGGGCTTATCGCACCGGTCTTGGCGCTGGCAGCAACGCCGGGCTGATCCGCCGGCACCGAGACGTCCCGCGTCAGTCCGTTCTCCTCTGGATGACGGATGCGATGGAGCTTCTCGTGGTACAGAAGTTGGATCATGTACTCATAGCATGCCATGAGGTTGGCAAGGTGCCAGCCCGGCCTGCCGTCAAGCA
Source organism: Phycisphaerales bacterium (assembly GCA_038231815.1). Classification (GTDB taxonomy): domain Bacteria; phylum Planctomycetota; class Phycisphaerae; order Phycisphaerales; family UBA1924; genus CAILKP01. Next base: position 27,104 of record JBBRKQ010000021.1, on the reverse strand, counting down.
CGCCAAGCTTGATGATGTACATCCAAAAAAACCGCACGAAGGGCTTAAAGGGCACGCGGGGCCAAACATCGCGGCGCAGCAGCAGCCTGTACTTCAGCAAGTCGCGGAAGAGCCTGCCAGCACGGGCCGACTTATCTACTCCGGTGGCCAGCTTGATCCACTCATCGCTCTCCATATCCGCGTAGCGGATGTGCTTGGCCAGATACTCACTGATGCTCTCCCTTCGGATGTGCAGCATCAGATGTGAGAGATACTCCGTCGGGCCATCGCACAGCATGTGCTCGTGAACCGAGCGGTCCTCATACCGGCACGTGCCGCGTTTAAAGAACCGCAGGTTCCATGATGGGAACGCCCCACCATGGCGGATCTCGCGGCCCATCATGATCACAACACGGTTGACATAAAAACCATTGGCAGACGATGGCGTTGCAGCGACCTTACGGACCTCGCGCACAAGCTCGGGGGTCAGCCGCTCATCGGCATCAAGAATGAACACCCAGGGGCTTGCAAAGGGCAGTTCATCCAGCCCGAAGTTCTTTTGCTTCGAATAGTTCTCAAATTTATGCTCGACCACCGTCGCGCCAGCATTTCGGGCCAGTTCCTGCGTGCCGTCCGTGCTGAATGAATCCAGAACAAAAACCGGGCCAAGCTGCCGCGCGTTCCGCACAGTCTCGGCGATGTGAGCCGCCTCGTTGTACGTCGGGATCATCACCGAAACCAAAGCCGGCACCTTGCCATCGGCCGAAGGATCCGCTGGTTCATCGGCAGGTTTGCCAACATCCGAGCCCAAGAGCACCCGCACCTGATCCTCGGTCTTGCGTTTCCAGTTTTTCTCAATCTCGCGGATCTTGACTTCGATCCAGTACTCGTACATCGAGATCATCGCTGCATAATGAAAGCCGGCGCGGCCGTCAAAGATCGCCATCCGCAGGACGTACATGTAAAAGAACCGAATAAACGCCCGCATCGGCGGAAAAAATGACAGGTCCTTGGCGGAGCGCCGGTTGACGCCGGGCTCACGCGAGAACAAGCCCTGAATCTTCGACCAGACCGAGCCTTGCCGCACCCGAACCGCTTCCTTGGACTCCATGTCCGAGTAGCTGTTGTGCTTGATAAACCACGGCACCAGGCCCTTGTTAAACGAGTAATGGATGAAGTCGCTGTCAAGCGATCCCAGGTGGCCCTCGACAACCGGGTGAGCGTTGACCGCCCGGTCCTCATAGCGAATGAGGTCGGGCTTGAACAACCGGATGATCCACACCGGGTAGATGCCACCGTACCGCAGCCAGCGGCCCATGAACATGTTCTTGTACTTCAGCCGGTACGCGTTGGACGGTTGCGGGCTGATGTTGCACTTCGCGACGATCTCATCACGCAGGTCCTGGGGGACACGTTCATCAGCGTCGGAGTAATAAACCCAATCGTGCTTCCACTGGATGTTCTCTAGCGCCCAGTTGCTGTGACGCGACCAGGTGTCAAACTTTCGCTTAATCACGCGCACATTCGGGAACGAAGCGGCAATCTCGCAGGTTCGGTCCGTTGAGTAGCTATCAAGCACCACGATGTCATCGCTGAACATCAGAGTCTTCAGACACTCAGTGATGTTTTGCTCTTCGTTCTTGGTAAGCACCAGCACCGAGCACGGCCGTTTCCCGGCCGGGTAATCCGAATCCTTTGCCCGCGCAATATGCAGGGCCGGATTCGCCTCGACCCCCACCACAGGGTCGATCCGCGGCGCAGAGAAAACCTTGTGCCGGCTGCTCTCGTGGCTCGCTGCACCTGGGTGCGGCTTGGGGGCGTGTTGTCCGTTCGACTCACTCATGGCTGCTCACTGAATTAACCCGTCTCAGGTTCGATACATGTCTCACTGCCAACAAAGCGTCTTTCGCCAACTCTTATTCACTCGCACTCACACCGGAGAACATCCTGCCCATCCCCGCCGCGAAGTCCACCACCGGCTCGTACCCCAGCACCTCCCTGGCGCGAGAGATGTCCGCCAGACTGTCACGAATATCCCCGGCTCGCGCTGGCAGAAATTCGCAGTCCGCGGGCTTGCCAAGTGCCTTGGCCATCTGCTCAAGCACCCCCACCAGCGTCGTGCGCACACCTGTTCCAATGTTGATCGCCTGACCACACAGCGGCCGCTCACTGGCCGCGGCCAGCAGGTTCGCCCGCACCACGTTGCTGACGTGCACAAAGTCCCGCGTTTGCAGGCCGTCACCAAAGATCTTCGGCCGCACCCCCGCCCGCAGGGCTTTCTCAAACGCCGAAATCACCGCGGCATACGCCGAGTTGGCATTTTGCCGCTCGCCGAACACGTTAAAGTACCGCAGCGCACAAGTTGACAGCCCAAAGTTGCGGCTGTACGTCTGGCACAGCAGTTCACCGGCGACTTTGCTCATCGCATACGGCGACCACGCATCCGCAGCCCGGTCCTCGCGGCAGGGCAGTTGCGGCTCGTTCCCGTACGCCGCGGCGGAGGCAGCAAACATCACCCGCGCAGCGCCCGCCTTGCGGGCGGCTTCAAGTACGTTCTGAGTACCAACAATGTTAACTTGCGTGCAGAGTTCCGGATTTTCAACACTCACCGGCACCGACACCATCGCGGCCTGATGAAACACATACCGGCAGCCCTCCGCTGCGTCCTCAACGGCGGCACGATCCAGCACCGAGGCCTGAAACAGCTTCGCCCCAGAGGGCACATTGGCCTCAAACCCGCCCGAGAGATCATCGAGCACACGAACTTCGCCACCAAGCGCCGCAACCGCTCGGCCGATGTGGCCTCCAATGAAACCAGCCCCACCGGTAATGAGCACCCGAGACTTGCCAAGCGCGGAGACGACGTGTTTCGGAAAATCTGTTTGCATGGGAATCCGGTTATCAGACGTTAAATGGGGCGCCTGAACAACATGCTAGCCGTATCGGCCCGCAATTCCGCTGGCTTGGCATCGCCTTGCACACTCTTGCCACTTCACGTCGCTTTGGATGGTCTGGCCGCGCCCCAAAGATTGAAAAGCCGAGCCTCAACTGATTGACTTCAGGCCCACCACACCGGTGAGAATGCACAGGATAAATACCACCTTCAACACAGATGCTGGCTCGTTGTAGTACGCCATGCCCAAAATGGCCGCGCCGATGCCGCCAAGCCCGGTCCATATCGCATATGCAGTAGATATCGGTATATCCTTCGCGGCCCGTGAGAGCAGGTACAGCCCCACCAAGGATGCGGCCAGAAGCCCGACCGTGGGCCAGAGCTTTGTCCATCCATCGGAGGCTTTGGTGGTGGCGATCATCAGCACTTCGGCCACTACAGCCCCGAATAGGCATAACCATGCAGTCGTCATAAATTAATAGTACGTGCCAGCGTTCTCACAGGCACCGCGTCGGGGTCAGTCCACCGTGATCGCAACCCAGTCCGCGGGCTTGGAGTGGGTCGCACTGAGCATGTGCTCGGCAGCGAGACCGGCGTAGTCCGCGTAAAAGCCCCATCGAATTGCAAGCCAAACCATGACGGCGGCGCACAGCCATGCTCCAAGCTCTGCCGTAAGCCGGGTGCGAAGACCAAGCAATGTGCCGCACGCAACGGCTGTGAGCATGACTTTCCATGCCCCCAGCAGCCATTGACAGTTAAAACCCATGATGTACCGTGCCAGCGGGTTGCCCTCAGACATGCCACCGGAGGTCAAAAACCTCAGTGTCAGTTCAAGATCCGCGATACTGATGATCAAAATGACTACGCACAGCACAATGACGCGAAGCCCGCGGCGCTTGGCTATGAGGTCCGATCGGGCATCGGCGCTCGCAGACGGAACCGCACCCGCGGCCGCTGTGCGACCAGAGAACACCGTCACTGCTGAGATTGTGCCAAGTCCACTCGTGATCATCAACGGCTCCTGACAGAGTGGCATCGGCCTATCCAGACCGCAAGTCAAGGTAAAGGTTCAATGAATTCAGCAACGCAACGTCAAGCCAATCCGTACACTCCTGCTGGGAAAGACGCATCGCCTACGCCGCTTAGGTGCTTGGCCCGGAGAACCGATGGTCCACGTAGCAATGGCTGAAAAACCTCAGATTTCGCAACCAAACCGCTCTTCAACCGGCACGAGCGCCGGGAAACTGCTTTACACCTTGGCAATGGGCGGGCTTGCCCCGAGAACCGGGCGTTTTGCCCTGTGCTGTATTGCAAGTGCAGGCCTGATGGTCAACATTGAACTGGCGATGGCGGCGCGACTGCATCAGCCAGCCCCCGATGAAGCTCAGCCGCTCCTGGCCATTCAGCCCGCACCAGCCCAGCCCGCCCAAATTCAGCCTGCCCCAATTCAGCCCGCCCCAATTCAGCCCGCCCCCAGGGTCGCACTTCCCAGACAGAATCAGGTGCCGGTGCCCGCTCCCGTCTTTTTGCCCCAGCCCGCCGCCCCCAATGTCCCGCAAGAGCCGATGGGCTTCATCGCCGATTCGCCCACTGCCAGTGACACACTCCGCCGCATCGCTGAACATCTTCGCGTCAGCAACATCGACCCCGCCGCGACACTGCTGCGGCAACTGCTTACCGAGCAGCCCCACGCACTGATCCCGCTGGAGACCGATGCCGACTTGCACACAACCGTGCGAGCGAGAGCTCGCCGCCTGATTCTCTCGAGCCCCCCGCTGCTGCAGCGGCTGCGCGACAACATGCTGGCCGAAACTGAAAAGCTGGAGCAGGCGGGCGACTGGGCACCGCTGGAGCGCTCATGGTTTTTTACGCCAGCTGGCCAAAACGCCTCAATTCAATTGGCCTGGGCGCACCTGGCCACCGGCCGGCTCGATGCGGCCCGCCTCGTACTCGCAGAGCTATTTGAACCATCAACGCTCGACGCTGCACATCAAGCTCTTCTTAAAGCCGCAACCGATGCGCTTGCCCTGGCAACTGCAACACCCTCCCCGCTGCCCCCGTCCCAGAGCAGCCTAGATCCCCAGCCACCAGTCAGCCTCGACTCGCTGGTTCCACTGCCGCTGGCATCGTTTCGTATCACCCCGCCGATTGATGCCATGCCCAACCCGCGGCGCGGGCTCACGCGGCTCGAAGGGCCTTCTGAATACACCGGCGGTCGCGACCAGCCGCGTCATCGCGTGTTCCCGCTCATCGCCGATCAAACGGTGTTCGTCGCGACGACCGAAACAGTCTCAGCCCTGACGCTGCCGGACCTGACTCCCAAGTGGAGCATCGATGTGCTCGCGGCCATCGTCAGTGAAGAGAGTCGGGCCGATCTGACCGGGGGCTACAAGCCCCGCCTCAGTAACCCGCTGCTGGAAGAGATTTCCAGTATCACGTGGTTTGGTCGCCAAGTCTCATCCACCCCGGCCAGTCAAAGTTCTCCCGCCGGTGTTCTGGTGGTGGTGATGACCTACCAAGATGCGCAGTCAAGCTCACCCACCCAAATTGTCGCCGGGCTTGATGCTCAGACCGGCCTCGTACGCTGGGCGACGCTGCTTGAACAACTCGATAAATCGCTGGATGCAAACGTCACCGTTCGTGGCCCCGTGCTCGCCTCCGGAGACACCGCCGTTCTCAGCGTCCGCAAATACCAGCCCGACCGTCGCCTCGGCGCTGCGCTCATTCTGGGCCTTGATGCCTGGACCGGAGCCCTTCGCTGGACGGCGCCGGTCACCTCGGCCGGTCTGGCGGCAAGCAACCGCGAGCCGATCGCCACCGAACAGTCCGCGATCGACTCTGGCATCATCTACCGCTCCGACCGGCTCGGCGCCATCTCCGCACACGCCGCCCACGATGGTCGACCAATCTGGGTCCGCCGCGTAAGCACCCCCCTCAGCGAATTTGCCCAGTCAACGCGCCCGTTCACCGCGACATCGCCCATCATCACCGACACCATGATCATCTGCCAGTCGCAGAGCGGTGATCAGCGGACGATCCTCCTGCTGGACCGGGCAACCGGCGCACGTATCGGCGCGTTCCCCGCCTCGTATCTAGAGTCCCCGCTCTACCTGCTCCGCGCTGGTGCACGGCTCATCGCCATTGGCGAGCGCTCCGTGGCAATCGCAGACATCTCCCGCCTCACCGAGTTTGCCCAGTTCGCAGCCGCAAACACCCCAGCTCTCCCGGCGGGCTTCAACCGCGCCTTGTCACATCCGGCTGATTCGCCGGATGTCCCGCGCAGGCCGGCAAGCGGAATTGCCACGGTGGGCGTCAGCACGGCCCGCGGCGGATGGGCACGCGCCGCAGTCATGGGCAACGAGCTTGTGCTGCCCGAAAGCACCGGCCTCATCATCGTCAACCTCAGTTCGCTGGAGGTGCGCACCGTCCGGCTTGATGCCAGCGGCAACGCGCTGGCGATGATCGCACCCACTGCACAGACGATGGCCGCTTCGCCTCCGGCAACCGGCCTACTGCTCTGCGGTGACAACACCCTCTGGAGCGTACTTTCGCTGGAAGGTTCACTGGCCAGCCTCAAAGCAGCAATGGCCGAGCCCGACCGCGTTCTCCCCAGTTCGCTGGCACTGGCCAGACTGGCGACCAGACTTGGCAAGCCTGAGCTTCTGGCCGAGGCCCTGCACGCCGCGGCCGCGATTGCCAACGGTGTTGATACCGAGCGAAGCAGCACCGAGCGGCGAGAACTCGTCGCCCTTGGCATCGCAGCGCTGCTGGACACCACCGCCGGGCAGTCGTCCCAGCAGATCATCACCGACCTGCGAGCACTCGCGCAGAGCGATAACCAGCGCGGCGTCATCACGCTGGGCACGGCCAAAATCGCAGTCGCAGCCGGGCAGCCGCTGCGCGGCTTTGAACTCGCCCAATCCGTCGCCAGTGACGAGGCCCTGGCCCCACTGGTCTATCGCGATGACAAGCTGGCGATGCGTCTGGGCGACACCGCGACCGCGGTGATGCGCGACGCAATGGCCGTGATGGACCGCCCCCAGCGAGCGACCATCGAAGCAGCCGCAGCCGCACAACTCGCAGCCTTGCTAGCAGCCCCGCCATCACCATCGATTGAAAAACTCGTAAGCTTCGCCCATCGGTACCCGTTTACAGCATCAACGCTGCGGGCACTGTCAATGGCGTCCGATTCGGCTGCCGCAAAAGGGCTGCCTATTCGCCAGTCGCGGCTGCTGCAATCGGCGGTGCGCACGGCTCTGGCAATACCTGATGCGCAGTCTGAGGTGCGCCGGATTTCAGCTGCGCTGCAAGCCGGACTAAACGCCAGAGGGCTTGTTGATGCAGTCACCGAGCTTGACTCAATGCTGGCCGCAGGAAGCCCGCCAGTCACGCCGGCCAGCCCACCACCGGCACTGCCAGCAGCCGTGCGGCTGTCCAGCAGTGGCACCCAAGCGTTTGCAGGCTGGGCCATCGCCCAGCCGCTGCACGGCAGTGAGCTTCCCACCAGCCTGCTACGCCGTGGCGAAGTGCTGATGCGGCATCAGGATGGACGCATCGGCCTGTTCGCCCCAGTTCAGGCTGCAAATGCACTCCCGGACCCCGCCGCACCCTTAAGCGAGCGTTGGACCGTTCCAGCCAACAAGGACCAAGAAGTTCTGGTGGCAGACGGCCAAACCGTGATCCTTATCGACAGGCGAGATGTCTCTATGGTGTGCCTGAACAAGGACACCGGAGCGCCCCTGTGGACAACCGGCTCACTGGCCTCACTCGCGCCCGAGCCGGTCGCCAACCCAGCCGGCGGCGGAGCCGATCCCGCGCTCAATCCGCCCGAGCCGGGCGGAGATCAGCCCCGACCCGGCGCGCAGCGGCCGGGCGGTGCCCGAGCCGGCGTGCCCCAGCCGGATGCCCGCGCCGACCAGCTCAACCGGCGGCGGATCAGCCGAGGTCAGGCCGCCGACGGCGTCATCGAGCCACCCCGCGCAAACGAAGAAGTCCTCACAGGCTACGACGGCACATCCGTCGCGCTGACGCAGCGTTCCGGGCTAATCGTCGTGGTTTCAGTCGCAACCGGGGCCGTGCAACTGGCGGTTCGTTTGGCCCCAAATGAGCAAATCACAGATTCCAAACTCACCGGAGGCGTGCTGGCCCTCGGCACCAGCGGCGCCGGAGATGAACCCCGGCTGACGATGTATAAGGTGCCGCCGGTTGGCGAAGCAAACCAACCCATCCGGCCCTCCCGATCGCTCTCTTTACCAACAATCGCCGGACCGATTCAGGCCGTGCGGGCAACGGCGTGGGGAGAGATCATCGCCGTGCAGAGCAAAGCCGTGGCGTGCTTCTCACCAGAGAGCGATGAGCCACTGTGGCGCAGCGATGATCTGGTGCTGGAAATCTCCGATGCCTGGGTCGTCGGTGGCACGCTGCTGCTGGCCGATACCGACCGGCGGCTTTGGACAATCTCACTTGACAGCGGCACGATGCACACCGGCCCGGCAATGCGCGGCTCGATCCTGCACAGCGGCCCAACCTTCTTTAGCCCATCGCCAGCCTCGGCCCGCCTGGCATCAGGCGGCATCGCCCTTCGCAGCACTTCAGAACTCAAACTGCTCGCGCCCGACGGAACTCTGATCGCCACCGACGCGATGAACCTGGGTGATGGCAGTATTCTCCCGCCGGTTCGCGTTGGCAACAGCTTCTTTGCAGTCGCCACAGTCACTTCCCGTGTCCGTGACGATGCGCTGATCTTCTCGGTAACGGCTCTGGAAGCAACCACCGCCCGCGCGCTCTGGACCGGTTCTTTACTGCTGCCCACTGCACCGCATCGGGCTGTAGCCGTCGGCAGCAACCTCGCCATCACAGCCGGGCATTCAACTATTTTGTACCGAACCGACCCGGTCAAGTAACGCCATACCGCGCACCTTCGTCCGCGCAGCACAACACCCGGCGGCCTGCCGGGTGCTGCGCTAAAAACATCAAACTGCCGCGCCGTCCATGGCACGGTCCGCTGCGAGTTACGCCGCCTTCTTTCCGGTCGGCTTTGTTCTGCTCTTACCCACCGTCCGCTGCAGGTTGTCGGCCTTGCGGCTTGGCTCCTCGATAAGCACCTGAGCCAGCTCGATTGGGTCCTTGGCCCACAGGTCCGCTCCGATTTCCTCGGCCAGCCCGTCGGCCCGATTAAACACGCCAGCGCCCACGGCAACCTGCATGTCAGGGCACGCCGCAAGCTCGCGGACGGTATCAATTAAGGCGCGAATGTTGGGCAGGTCCGATGCGGCCGAGGCAAACATCAGCAGCACATCAGGCTTGGTCTCACTTGCCCTTGCAATGATCTCATCATTGGCGATGCCGCCACCGGCAAAGCACACGTCATACCCGGCAGCCTCAAGCACATCAACGGCCATCTGGGCGCCCAGTTCCTCGTGCTCACTGCTGCCGCAGAACGCCAGAATTGTGCGCCCGCGGCTCTCGGTTCGCTGCATGCTGGCGGCACACTGATCAATCAACACCCGCAGCAGGCGTGTGGCCATGTGGTGAGACATGGTGCTGATCTGGTCAGCCCGCTGCAGCTTCTCCAACTTCTGGTAGGTTGGCCAGAACAGTTCCAGAATCATCCGCTCGCTGTCCAGCCCGGCTTCTTTAGCGCGAGCGACGACGGTACGGGCGCCGGGGCGATCACCGGTGACAAGGGATTCAAAGAAACGCTCAAGCATGGCTTCGCAGTTGATCGTAACAGACATAGGCAGTGCTCCGTCCAGCGGGTGATGGGGCACGGTGGCGTTTGAATCGGTCATCGGCCACCACTGGCTGGATCACCGTCTGCGAACTCCGTCGCAGCCGCTCCGTGCTGGTGGTCCATACACAAACGGCGGGCCAAAACAAACCGGGCCACAAACCCCGCAACTGCACCGCCGCATCAACTGAATCGCCAGCCCCGCCCTGCCCCGCCCCCGCCCCGCCCTAACCCCCGCCCTAGCCCCCGTTCTAGCCAACACCAGTGCTGGGCCCACCGGCGAACACCCCGGCCATCGCCGACCAATCACGCTCATAAAGCCTTTCCTGGCAGATCCTGCGCTCTCCACACATCAGATTGCCACGCGCAGCACCCTCGCCGCGCCGGATCTGCCAAAATTGCCACCACACGTCGCAAGCAGGGCCCAATCACCGGCCAGCCGCACCCAACGCCGAGCCAGCGGATGGACCACTCGCCAGCGCAACATTGGCAAGCACATTGAGCGCTTCCCGGCACGGACCAACATCATGCACGCGAAACACGCTCGCGCCGCGCAGAGCGTGCATGACAGAAAGCGCAACCGTGCCCGCCAACCGATCCTTCGGGTCTCCGCTGCCTGGCAACCCTGACATGGCCCCGACAAAGCTCTTTCGTGAAAGCCCTGAAAGCAGCGGCCTGCCCAGCGCCAGCAACTCGGCAGACCGCTCCATCAGTTCCGCGTTCTGGCGGACCGTCTTACCGAAGCCCAGGCCGGGGTCCAGTAGAATCCGCTGCGGGGCCACCCCCGCCCCAATCGCCCGCGCGAGCATCCCGGCCAATGCCGACCTCACCTCCACCACCACATCACCAGCGACAGGCGGGGGCGATGCCGCCCCGTACTGCGTGCTGGCAACATCCTGCCGTGGCGGCCGAAGCCGGTGCATCAGAATCAGCCCTGCCCCGCGCTGCGCCGCCAGCGGCAGCATTTCCGGATCATCACCCCCGCCCGACACATCATTTATCACGTCGGCGCCGGCCCGTATGGCCTCCGCGGCAACCGCCGCCCGCGTGGTGTCGATACTAATGACCAGTTCGGGCAGGGCTTGCCGGATGGCGGCAATCAGCGGCACCACCCTGCGGACCTGCTCGGCGGCATCAACCGGCAAAGCACCTGGACGGGTCGACTCTCCACCAATATCCACCCCATCAGCGCCAGCTTTCACCATCCGCTGCGCAACCAACACCGCCGCTTCGGCACTTTGCACCGCCCCACCATCAGAAAAGCTGTCCGGAGTCGCGTTGATGATGCCCAGAATCCAACATCGGCCGCCACCCCAGGCCACACCGGTCCGGGGGTGCCAGGCCAGAGTGCCAGAACCCGGCCCTGCAAAGCCGCTGCCGGTTCCTGCTCGCGGGTCATCACCAAAGTTGTTGCCGGAGATGGTGTTCACCGCGCCGCACCGCCTACTCCACCGCCTACTCCACCGCCTACTCCACCGCCTACTCCACCGCCCACTCCACCGCCCACTCCACCGCCCACTCCACCGCCCTCCCCACCGCCCTCCCCAGCCTGTCCCAGTCCCGAAGCTTCAGCATAAAGCACGAACCGATGGCCCCGGAGCTGTAAGCCAAGCCTGCGGCACAGCCCTTGGGCCAGAGCATCAAGTTCAGGGAGCTGCACCTGCTCGGTCGCGCCAGCTTCCCCCCGGACCAAATCCAACCGAACCAGCGTTGCCACCGGACCCCGCCCGTACGCAAGCTGATAGTGGGCCTGCTCACTTGCCACCAAGACCTGCTGGAGGATGCCCGCTTCCAGCAGCAGTTTGATGGTGCGATACACCGTCGCCTTGCTGATGCGCATCGAGCCGACACCGGCAGCCAGTGATTGTGCAGTTGTTCCCGTACTCCGGCCGCCTCCCGGCTTGAGCATGGCAGAAAGTGCCTCCGCATCAAACGTGCCGGGCATGGAAATCACCGCATCTAAAATCTTGGCCCGCTCCGGCGTGTATTTCAGCCCCTCTGCCTTGAGCTTGCGGCGAAAGACGGCGCACAGCGGCAAGGTAATATGCAGGTCCTGGGCCGAGAGGCGTGCAACATCAGGGTAAGAACCGGCTGGAACCATGGTACCGAACCATACCACCGCAACCGGGGCGGCGGCAGCCCGGCCCACTGGACGCGACTTGACCGCGACTTGACCGCGACTTGACCGCGACTTGACCGCGACTAGGCCGCGAAGCCCGTCACGGTTTCAACCGGGTTTGACCGCGCACGCCGATTCCAAAATACCGGGGGCACGCATGCCGTTATACTTCCCACAGTGGATGCTCCCGCCGCCAACTCACACAGCACACCAAACGCAACCCCCGACAACGAGGCGGATGCACCGGGCACCCCGGCAGTGGCCACTACCGCAACCGTCGAGCCGCAAGAAGCTGGCGAGCCTGAGTCTAACAGCGAGCATGAGTCTGCCAGCGAACACGAGCCTGCCAGCGAACGCGAGTCTAACAGCGAGCATGAGGGCCACGAGCAGCACGACGGAGTGTTCGCCCTGTTCGATCCGGGCTGGCTAATGCTGATCGCCGGCGTTGCCCTGATTGGTACGACCATCATCATCCCGGCCCAGCGCGAGCTTGAACAGGCAAAGTTCTTCAAGTCAAGAGTCGATGCCATCGCCAAACACCGCTCCGACCGGCTCAAGAACTACACAGATTACATCGCGGCCCTAGACCGCGGCGAGCCAGCAGTGGTTGAGGCGTTGGCCTCGCGCCAGAAAAACATGGCCCGCGCAGGGCTTGAACTGATCCTGCCAGCCCGGCCCGAGGGACAGACCGACCTGCTGACCGATTCAAAGGTGCCCCTGTCCGCATCAACCCTGCCCGAGCTTGAGCCCGCACCTCTGCGGCTGCCCGAACCACCAAAGGTTGACCCAGCCAAGCTCTCCAGCCTTGAGCGCTGGGCCCGCGATGACAAGGCCCGCCCCATGGTGCTGCTGGCCGGTGGCGGGTGCATCCTGCTGGGGCTGCTGCCGTGGGGACGAATGTTTGGCGGGAAGAGTTAAACCACACCAGTCCGCGTGACGAAGAATTGTTACCAAGAGCTGTCGCGAGTACCGCTTGCTAGGTCGCAAGCCAACTGCCAATTCTCTTTTTCGGTCACCGGCAGCGTCAAATCCACCAGCTCACGCCACTCGCACCCGTCTGCCCATCCGGGCGAACGCAGCCGAAGGCACATCCACCGTCTTCCATCGCGCGCTCCGCTGCTTGCACGCCCCGGCGTATTCATCAACCGCCACACGTTTCAGGCCGTACCACTTGCCATCATGCTCGACGATGTCGTCAAACAACCCGTCGCCGGGGGCCGCATCACACCAATACATAAACACAAACTCCGCCGTAAAGCCCGGCCCAAACAGCCGCTGCCAAAGCCGAAGCGAGGCAATGTCCTCGGCGGTAACCCATGAGTTCAGTGCCCCGACGGGCAGCGCCCTGCTGCCGAAGTTCCCCGCCTCACACGGGCCACCAGCGCTCATCCCGGCAGCGCCGGAGCCCGAGCCACCGCAACCGGCGCGTCGCTGGCCAATGCCTGCGCTCGTAAAGATCTGCGGAACCACCCGAGCTCGCGGACTGGGCAGCCGCCGCCCCTTGATATCAACAAGGGTGTTACCACCGGCACCGTACAAAATAAAATCGAAGTTTTTAATCGCATCCGGAAGCCCGCTCTCCCCGGCTTCAGCGCACACCCGGGCCAGATCCGGGAAGCGACCGATCGGCGGGAGCAATGATTTCCGGGCTTCATTCACGCTGACGTACGGAATCCGCCCAGCCCGAAGCGAAGCCTCAAACGCACGCTCATAATGATAGTGCTCAAACGCCACACCTCCATAATACCCCACACCCCCCACGCAGGTCACAACCTCACCGCTTCATCCACTCACCGCTTCATCCACTCAGCGCCCCACCGCCTCAAACAACCAAACTAAATTCCCCTTGCATCGCGCTGCATAGCTTGCCTGACAACGCTGCCATCTCAGCATCCCTCGACCCGATGCATCAGTGGCCCAGTTCCTTCATCGCCTTATGCCGCTCAAACTGGCGCACGTCCTTGACCACCCAGGCACCAAAGCCAATGACAGCCAATGTGCACACCGCAAACGGGATGGTCAGCAGCACGTAGTTGTGGCCACTGAGCCGCGAACGCTCGATATCGCCGGGATGAACTGCACCGGGAACGTGATGCCGTTATGGCCAGCGATGTCAAAGTTCTCGGAAGTGGGCAGCACATCTACAAACTGTTTGATATGGTCCGTGTGCCACTCCGGCGAAACCGTGTCGGTAGCGGTGCGCAGCGAGCCGTCACTCTCTTTAAACGCGTACTTGACTGCAACGCCCACCGAGTAGCCTAAAGAAGAGCGGCCACCGGTTCGCGTTCGCACCTCGTGACCAACCGAGCCGGGATCTTCCATCAGCACGGCGAGGGTTGTCTGGCCAAACAACAGGTACCGGATTTCGTTGTACGCAGTGACGCCGGAGACCAGAAACAAGATAAGCGAACCAATAAATAGATAAAACTTCACCACTTGCGATGGCGCGAGGCCGTAACCGTACCACACTCCGTCGGGCAGTATCATCCGGAAGATTCTATTGCGGATCCGCTGAGTTGTCAGCCCGCTTGCCTCGGCCGACAGCGAAAACGCAGGGTCGCGCCAGACGCCAAACAAAGCACCAGGCCCTCGCCGGGCGGGAGATGCGAGCCAAATCCATAGCAGCGAAGAAAGCGAATATCCGGAAGCCTCTTGCTCACTCTTCGAGGCCTTGCCCTCCGATAATGGCCCTATGCAAACGCGTGCTCTTGCAGCGGTGATTCTGGCGGCCTGCGGTGTGGCCGCTGCAACACCTTGCGCCACCGCGCGCCAGACAACTGATTCACCATCACCCACTCCGGCCCCAGCCGCCCCTGCCGCCCCAGCCCCCGCACCGGCCAAACCAAAGGCAAACCCAAAGCCACCCGCCGCGGCAGCTGTGGCAGCAACTTCCACCGAGAGTGAAGTCACCCGCGGAGCCCGCCTGCAAACCGTGCTGGCTCGCAGCGGTTTCTCACCGGGGCTGATAGACGGCAAACCCGGACGCAAAACCAAGATCGCCTTAGAGCATTATCAAGCGAGCAAGGGACTCACCGTCAGCGGCTCGCCAGATGAGGCGACAATTGAAGCGCTGCGGGCCGAAACCGGTCTGGACTGCGTTGCAACCGCGACTTCAAGCAGTCCCTGGACCCGAATGTACCGCATCAGCGATGCGGACCTGGCCCTTGTGACCGGGCCCATCCCGGCAGATTGGAACGAGCGAGCCCAATTGGAAAAATCCGGCTACGCCGATGTGCAGGAACTCTTAGGCGAGCGAGGCTGGTGCTCGGCGGAGTTTGTCGCATCGCTAAACCCCGGCGTCAATTTGGCCGCACTCACCGCCGGCGAAGAAGTTGTCCTGCCAGATGTTCCCGATGCGCACACCGGCAAGGGCAAGGCTGCAGGCCTACCCCGGCTCTCCCGGCTGGAGGTGAACCTTACCGAAAAGTTCATTTGCGGATTTGATGAATCCGGCGCACAAGTGATGCTGATGCACTGCTCCATCGCCAAAGCCCAGGAAAAACGGCCCATCGGCGAACTCAAAGTCAAAGTTGTAGCGATGGACCCCGAATACACCTTTGACCCGAAAGACTGGCCTGAAATTGACAACGTCACCAGCAAACTAAAAATCGCTCCCGGGCCGCGCAACCCGGTCGGCGCAGCCTGGGTAGGGCTTGACAAACCCGGCTACGGCATGCACGGCACAGTTCGCCCGCAAGACATTGGCAAAACCGGCAGTCACGGTTGCTTCCGGCTGGCAAACTGGGACGCAGCGAGGCTGGCGCGAGCCGTAAAAATTGGCATAGTGGCGGAAGTGAAGGAATAGGTCCGCCGCGTCAGGCCCGTGCCAGGCCCGCGCCAGGCCAGGTTCGCGTTACGCCCTGTGACAATGCCCCAGTCGTTTCCGTGAGCCTCACCAAAGCGTGTGTACTCGACATCGGGAACAACGGCCATGCAGCCCCACAGCGGATCCAGCGGTGCCATGGGCTCGGCAACATGTGATCCTGTACCATGTCATTTGGACCATGTAATTTGGACCATGCGATTTGGACCATGCGATCTGAACCACAGACCCTGTACCATGGGCCCATGATCGTCCGCAGCTTTGAAGCCCGTGATGTCGCCCCAGCCTGTCGCCTGACCAACCACTTCATTGAGCACACCGCCGTGCACTTCGGATTCGTGCCGCACACCGAGGCCGAGTTTTTTAGTCTCTGGGAGGGCGGGCGTGAGAAGTACCCGTGGCTGGTTGCCGAGAGTGCTGGCGCGTTTGCAGGCTTCGCCAAAGCCGGCCTGTGGCGAACGCGGGAGGCATACCTGCCCACGGCGGAAGTCACCGTGTACGTCGAGCCAGCGATGCACCGCTGCGGAGTTGGCCGGGCGTTGTACGCCGAGCTGCTCTTACGCCTACAAGCAGCAAACTTTCACTCCGCAATCGGCGGAATCACGCTGCCCAACCCCGGATCAGTGGCCCTGCACGAGGCTATGGGCTTCAAGCATGTCGGCATCTTCCGCGAGTCCGGCAGAAAGTTTGACCGTTGGCACGACACAGGCTGGTGGCAGGTGATGCTGGCTTGAGCGAACCTCGCGCAGCACCGCCGTATCAATGGTACCGCCGAAAATAAAAAAATCCCCGGCCGCATGGCCGGGGATCTGATGTATCAAGTACAAATCAAACGGGTCTGAGGCACCGGGCAAGCAACCTCGCCTGCCTCACAACGCCTCGCTCACAATCACACGCCCTCGGCGAACGCATTGATAAACGCGATGAAGTCGCTGCCATCAACGATGCCATCCGGCGGCTCCTGGCCACTGCCGTTGACGATATCGGCCGTCGATTCACCGGCGCCAAACGAGTTGATGAAGGCGATGATGTCATCACCATCGACGATGCCGTCGGATGGGGGCATACCGCCCGCACCAACGATGTCCGCCAGAGCACGGTTGATGTTGCGTGCGGCAACCGCCGTCGAGCCGTCCGTAAACGCGGTCTGGAAGACCAGCACACCGTCATCACCCAGTGAGGTCGGGCGGCCGTCCTGATTGCCAGAATCCATAACCACCGCAATCGAGCCAACCTGACGCGTATCGGTCGGGCTCAGCAGGGCCGAGTTGCCGGTCCGCACCACCAGCTTGATCCCGGCGAGACGATCCCATGAGAACAACGCGCGGTCGTTGGTAGAATCAACACCCGTGCCAACCAGGCGGCAGACAAAGCTCACCCGGCCATTGCGGTTGACAATCACACCAGAGAAATCACCAAAGCGGACACCGGTCGGACACTCCGGTGCCTGGTATCCCTTCCGGGCGATCATCGACAGCTCGCCAGCCAGCCGCATGAACAAAGCGGTGTTGTTGGTATTGTTGACACCCGAACCCATCAGCGTTGCGATGAACGAAACGTTGTCCTGGCCGCTCATGCGCGGGGTACCGATCGAGCCGATCTGCACGCCGGGAGCCAGCCACTGAGCGCTTTGGGCGATCGGGATCAGTGCACCGGTGGTGCCCCTGCGAATAACCAGCAGAGTGTTGGGGGCGTTGTTGTCAAGACGAGGCGTCAGGAACGCGGTGAAGCCCACGTCGTTGTCTTCGTTGATGCTCGTCGGTGAGAAGCTATCGACAATGCCAGCCTGCGTCAGGTAGGGAACCCACTGGCCCGCACGGTCAGAAAGCTGCATGTTGTCCGGTGTGCCCTTCCAGACACCCACATCGTTGGTCGATGAGACACCGCCAATGAAGTTCTGCAGGATGCCCGTGAAGGCAATAATGCCCTGGGGGCTCATGACCGGGTCACCCAGCAGCGCAAACTGCGCACCAGGAATACCCGGCACAACGGTG
The DNA here is from genome assembly GCA_038231815.1 of Phycisphaerales bacterium. Classification (GTDB taxonomy): domain Bacteria; phylum Planctomycetota; class Phycisphaerae; order Phycisphaerales; family UBA1924; genus CAILKP01. The sequence continues at coordinate 9,566 of JBBRKQ010000021.1, read as the reverse complement.
CCCGTCCGGGCCACCGTGTTCAGCTGCGAGGCGTTGCCAGCAACCACAACCTGATTGTTGTTAAAAGTAATCTGCGGCCCGGCAACCGTGCCCAGGAAAACAATCTGGTCATTATCGCCGACGCGAGGGGCATCAAAGCTTGCGAAACGAACACCATCGATCTGGGCCGGAGCCTGATTGCCAGTACGGGCAACCAGATGCAGCGAGCGGGGGCGACCAGAGAAAATAGCGCGATTGTTGGTTGCAACCACGTCGGGGCCGCCCACCAGCGTGCCGGTGAACACAATCGTGCCCACGTTATTGACCGTCGGCGTCTCAATGTTTGACAGCGTCACGCCGCTGGGAAGCCCAGCAAGCGTCGAACCCGTCCGGGCGACAAGCTCCGCAACCGTGCCAACACGCCACAGAACCGTGTTGTTCGCGGCCGTGATGCCAGGCCCAGCGATGGTGCCGACCATGGCCTTCACTGAATAGTCATTCGTCGTCGGCGTTGCAAGCGACACAACGGTCGCTGAGGGCAGACCGGGCGCGGGGAAACCGACCGCCAGCGGGATATCAACATTAATCTGGGCCGATGCAGTGGCACAAATCATGAGTCCGGTACTGGCGATAAGAGCGATGGGAGACCGAGAAGCCATCATGAAACACTCCATTTTCTAAAAAAAACGCGTTGCACCCGGCGAGAATGACCGGTGCGTCGCACGTACGTGGGCAAAGAAATTCAAACCGTTGACTCTGAATTGAGGACGGTCTGTTGAACGACTCGGGACCAAGACGCAAAACCGCGATTTCGAACGAACGCGGTGCGGGAACGCCAAACACTCCGACTAAAAGCGAAAACAGATACGGGACGCCGATACCGAAGTAGTGGACAACCCGCAGTGGTCGGACAACCCAAAGACGCGGCAAAGCAAACCGCGTCCCCCCCAGCAGGAAATTTTATCGAGAACATATCACGCTTTGACAGATTCAATCGAAAGTTGGAAACCGACCCCACTTGTCCAACGTATACCAAACGTTCAGGCGACTTCCAAGAAGAGGAAGAAGGGCAGCACCGCTGCCGAGGGTACAAGATGACCGCCTCCAGCCCCGGCTGCATTTGCCGTGGCATCTCGGGTCTCCATCCAAACGGACTCCTAAGGCATCACACGCCTTATTTGAGGACGTCTCGTGCATCAAGATAGATGATATTTCCCCAGATGCAAGTAATTCAGTCTTGAAGCTTGCAAAGAAATGCCCCTAGAGCGGCACCCAAAACAACGCCAGCCGGGATCAAATCCCGGCTGGCGTCCTAAAAACGTTGGTATTCAGTCAAAGCGGCTTACACCCCATCCAAGAATTGGGGTTTTCACTAGGTCATCCGCTCACACGCTTTATCGAACGCTTGCAAACGCACGTGCTGCATACGCACCCATAAAAGCCTGCATATCCGCAGTCGTAACCTGGCCGTCCCGGGTCGGATTGGCCGCTCCCGTCACATCCGCAGGCACCGTACCAGCCGCAAACGCGCTTAAGAACGTCGTCAGGTCCGCCTGGTCAACCCGACCATCGGCACCCAAGTTTGCCGCACCGGCAATATCCGCCAGCGTGTTCGGCAGCGTGGTCTTGACGGCCGCACTCGATGCCGACGTATTGAGCAAGTACAAAAGCGTCCCGGTGTCGGTCAGGCAGCTCGGCCGGCCATCACCGCTGGTTCCCGAAACCTCCAGTTCAACCGGCGTGCGATTCAAACCGCCAACACTCACCGCCCGGCCCGTTCGCGCCACAGTAATCAGCCCGCTCTCCGGGTGAAACGCGAAGATACCGCTGTCATTGGTGCTGGTAACGCCCGCGCCACGCAGCCGCGCCGTAAACACCACATGGCCGCTGTTGGCCATCGCCGGCTGGTCAATCGCATCAAACAGCACTTCCGGTGATCCCGGAATCGAGCCGCCCGTCCGCGCCACCTGACGAAGCCCCGACGAATCAGTCGCCCACAGGGCAATATCACTCACACCCGCGGCGATGCCGCTGCCAGTCAGCGTCGATAAGAACGCCACTTTCCCTGCATTGGCAAGCGTGGGCTGGCCAAACAACTGCATGCTGGCACCCCCGCTCAGTGACGAATCAGCCTGGCCCGTGCGGGCGATGAGCTGCACGCCATCCACCGTTGCCGTAAACACGCCGCCCCGTGTCGACGCGGAGTTCGCATCCGTCAGCATCGCCATGAAGCCAACCGTCTCGCCGTTAATCGTCGGCGAGCTGAACGAACGGAAGCTCAAACCCTCGACGCCGAATGAACCGCCCTCCCGGGCAAGAATCTGACCCGCCGTCGAGTACACCACACCATCGCTGGAGGAGGAGATACCGGTTCCCTGCATGAAGCCCATGAACACGAGCTGCCCGGTTGACGTCAAAACCGGCGTGTTAAAGTTCGCCCACGTCACGCCACTGGCTTGGCCAGCCACCTGCCCGTTCTGGCGGGCGGTGAGCACCGGCGCGCTGCCGGGAGCTGCAACATACATTGCCCGGTTGGTGCCCGACCACATCTGCGGACCAGCAAACAACGCTGAAAACGCCACATGTCCGTTGGCCGAGATCAGCGGCTGCTGGAGATCACTAATCGTGATGTTCGATGCCATGCCGGGCGCCGCCTGGCCGGTACGGGCAATAATGCGAGTGCCGGTGCTGTCCGAGAGAATGACCACCTTGTTATTGTTAAACGTCACACCAGTACCGCTGATGGTTGCGAGATACACCGTGCCACCCGCAGCGTTGACCAGCGGCTCACCCAAACCTGACAGCTTGGTGCCCGCTGGCAGCCCGGTCGGCCGGGTTCCAAGCCGGGCGAGCATGCGCATTGGAGCGCCAGGGCCCATGCCACCAGCAAAGATCGCCGCATTGTTGTTCACGTTGACACCAAAGCCAGTCAGCGAGGCGCGAAACGCGATCTGGCCGTTACCAGCGACCGAGGGGCCGTGCATCTCATCTAACCGGACGCCCGGCGCTCCGCCCGGGGCCGCTGAACCGCTGGCCAGCAGCGGCAGAGAATTGAGCTGGGCCGTGGCAAAGCTTGACCCTGCCAGAACAACCAAGGCGGAGACTGAGACAAACGCGGTACGTGAAAACAGTGACATGCGGCGGACTCCCAGCGGCCGGCGTCCAGAAATCTGGTACCGGACCTGCTTGTGCAAAGAACCGAAAAAGTGATGATGGAGGGCGTCGCGTCTGGTGTGCCGGCTGGCCTTGCGGCCGAGCGCCTGCACGATGTTGTCTACTCATTGTCGGATACCGGCGACCGGCAGTCCACCGTGAGAATCAGGGCGAGCCGGGCAAAACGAGGCGAGCTTGCCGGATGATGGGGCTGGGCAACATCACCGGTGGGTTATGGGGATCCAGAGCAACCCGCAGCGCCCGCCAACGGCCAAACAGTCAAATAAAACCGGTCGCTTCGGACCGGGGCTTCGGACTGGGCGCTGGGCACTGAACGCTGGGCACTGGGGGCTAAGGCTTTGGGCTGGGGACAGCGGCGCGTTTGTCCGCTCGCGATTTGGCCGACGATGACGTACCCTGCTGGCAATGTCTTACACCGTTCTAGCCCGTCGGTACAGATCGCAGTCCTTTGACCAGCTTGTCGGCCAGACCGCCATCAGTGAAACACTGAAGGCGGCCATAGAGCAGCACCGGGTCGCGCACGCGTACCTGTTCACCGGCACTCGCGGCGTGGGCAAAACCAGTACCGCCCGCATCTTCGCCAACGCCCTGAACAATCCTGAGCGCAAGCCAGACATCACCAAAGCCATCATGGAGGGTCGCGACACCGACACCATCGAAATCGATGCCGCAAGCAACAGCGGCGTAGATGGAGCTCGCGAACTCATCACCAACGCCAGCTACCTGCCTCTGCGAGGCCGACGCAAGATCTACATCATCGACGAGGTGCACATGCTCACCACCAACGCGTTTAATGCGCTGCTCAAAACCATGGAAGAGCCGCCCGAACACGTGGTGTTTATTCTGTGCACCACCGAGACACACAAAGTGCCGGCGACCATCCAAAGCCGCTGCCAGCGTTTTGAGTTTCACAACATCAAATCGTCCAAGATCGCCGAGCACCTAACCGAAGTGCTCAAGCTCGAGAACCGCAAAGCCACCCCTGATGTTGTCAGCGCCGTGGCCCGACTGGCGGGCGGCTCAATGCGAGACAGCCTCTCACTGCTCGATCGCCTCTTGGCCACCGGAAAAGACCCGCTGACGATGGATATTCTCCAAGACCTGCTGGGCTTGCCCGAACAAGCGCTCATCAACAAACTCGTTGATGCAATCTCAGTCGGTGATGCCGCAGCCGCCCTGGGCACCTCCAGCGACCTGCTCACACGCTCCGCATCGACCGATGCACTGATGACAGCCCTCGCCGAGCGTTTCCGTGACCTGATGGTGCTCTCCGCCTGCGGCGAGCAGACAGACCTAGTCGATGCTGCGGCTGAACAACGCGCCGTCCTCATCGCCCAAGCCGGGCGGTTTGACGCCGCCGGCCTCGTGCACAACATCGCGCTGTGCGATGCCGTCGGCCGCTCAGTCAAACTCAGCTCCTTCCCCCGAGCCCTCATGGATGCCCTGATCGTCCGACTGAGCATGGCCGAAAAACTCGCCGACGTCACGGCAATAGTCTCCGGAGCGGGCCCAGTCTCAAACGCCGCCAACCAAGCCGCAGCAGTACGGGCGACCACCGCAAAAAAACACTAACGCCCGGGCACAGCGAGCCAGCACCGATGCGCAGCACATTGCCTGCCCCATCGGATGTGGCCACGCCAGCCCGGGCGGATACAAACCCCCAAGCCGAGCCATACAACCCGTCTACCACAAACAGCCAAACAACCGCGCCCGGCCCAGCCCACCCCCCACTGCCCACCGCACCTGCCGCGGCAGCCACCGATGCGCCGCCCGCCGCCACCTTTGCTGACTTCATCTCCCGCTCGCAGCACGCCGCTGCCGCAGCATCCAAGCGACCCTCCGCAGCAGCAGTCGCGGCGGCCGCCGCAGCAAGTGCTGCCACCGCCGCAGCTGCCCCCACCGGCCCACTGCTCCCGCGCCTCACCGGCGCCGATGCTCAGGAACTCTGGACAGCGCTCGGTCAATACTCAACCATGGCGATGCGCCCGTTCCTAACCCAAATGCGCTGCGAGGGGCTTGACGGCGATGTGCTGGCAACAACCTGCCCGGCCGAATCAGTCGGCATGGTCGAGAAAATTGTCCTGGCTCCGCTCGGAGAACTGGCAACCAAAATGCTGGGCCGCCGCGTGACGGCAATCGTCCGTCCGGATATCGGGCTGAAAGCCACGTTGCCCGCAGGCGTACCAAGCAGGCCCGTCGCCGCTCCAATTGATGAGGCCACGCGTGAACACCCGCTGGTGAAAAAAGCCCAGGAACTACTCGGAGCCCGCATCGTCAAAGCAGACAAACGCACCAAGCCATAGCGGCCATCAGGGCTAGAGGGGCCATAGCGGCCATAGCGGCCATAGCGACGATTGTGGTACCGTCGCCCGTGGCTGCAAGGGTTCGCACGCAACCTGCTCTTCATCGCAAGCGCAGGGCTCCCCATCGCATCGGTCTGGCTCATAGCACGTTTTCAGCGGTCACGCATGAACCAACTCCTGAGCCAATCCGCTGGATGCCGATGCATCAAGTGCTTCTATGACCTCCAAGGCATCGGTAAAACGGGGCGATGTCCAGAATGCGGAACCACTTTCGATGTTCTTCGCGACGGCACGAGATCGCTCGAGGCCGGGCTCCGCTGGTAGTCACCAGCTGACCAACCGACCGCCACAACCATCTCCCGGCGCCTTCGATCAGGCCATACACGTGCGGTCAAGAAGCGAGATCTCACCAGGCCCGCTCCGCGCAGCCGGCCGGACCACACTCCAGCTCAGGTCAATGAAGCCATGTCAATCACGAACCGGTACTTCACATCGCTGCGAAGCATCCGTTCGTACGCATCGTTGATCTGCTGAATGCTGATCAACTCAATATCACTGACGATGTTGTGGGCCGCACAGAAGTCCAGCATTTCCTGCGTCTCTTTAATCCCACCGATGATGGATCCGGCAATCTGCCGACGACGAAACAGCAGGTTCCATATCGAAGGAGACGGGTGCGGATGCTGCGGTGCGCCCACCAGGCACAGCGTGCCATCCCGGCGAAGAAGCTCCGTATACGCATCAAGATTGTGCGAGACCGCAACCGTGCTGAGTATAAAATCAAAGCTGCCCACGTGCTGCTTCATCGCCGCCTCATCCTTAGAGACAACCACCTCATCGGCACCCAGCCTTCTGCCATCCTCAACCTTGCCCGCAGACGTCGTAAACAGCACAGTGTGCGCGCCAAACGCATGGGCAAACTTCACGCCCATGTGCCCCAGCCCGCCAAGCCCCACAATACCCACCTTGTGCCCCTTGCCCACGCCCCAGTGCTTCAGCGGCGAGTACGTCGTAATCCCCGCACACAGCAGCGGTGCCACCGCCGCCAGGTTCAAGTTGCCCGGCACCCGCAAACAAAAGCTCTGATCCACCGTGATATGCTTAGCGTATCCACCATAGGTCATTTTGCCCGGAAAGTGCTTGTCGGCACTGTTGTAGCTGAAGGTGATCTCCTTCTCACAGTACTGCTCTTGCCCCTCAGCGCAGCTCCGACAAGTGCGGCACGAATCAACCATGCAGCCCACACCGGCCAAGTCGCCCACCTTAAACCCCGTCACACCACTGCCAACCTTTGTGATCCGGCCAACAATTTCATGCCCCGGCACCACCGGAAACGTGATCCCCGGCCACTCGCCGCGGGCAGTGTGCAAGTCGGAGTGGCAAACCCCGCAAAAGAGAATCTCAAACTGCACATCCGTAGCGCCCGGGTCGCGGCGATCAATCGAAAACGGCGCGAGAGGTGAAGTCGCGGACTGAGCGGCATACGCGGCGGCTTTGCTAGACATAACAGATCTCCTCAAAAGTTGTGCAGGACAATCGCAACTGTCCATTCGTGCGATCAAACAATAGCAGGCGCCGCCCGCTGGTTTCTCGAGACTCCTTTAGGGATGATTTCCCCGATGCCACGCAGCGGCTAAGCCATCACAAAGTACGCTCCCGGCATCGCGGCGCCTACAACCGCAGCTATGGCGACCGCCGCCCACACCAACATCCATCTGATTCCCACTCCGCACCGAACCACGGCGCATCCCGGCAAGCTCAAACTTCGTGCCGTGGCAGACACTGGCGCCGACGCCACCGGATTGCCAGGCGTGCCCGCATCCCTCTTCCAAAGCGTCTTCTACCCCAGCCCCAGCCCGCATCGCCGGCTCCTCCGCAGCGCACCATTGAAGGTCTCACAAGCTACCGACCTCCCCGCACAGGGCTACCAACTAGAGATTGCCTATTACGGCATATCAATCACACACCGCGATGACTTGGGCCTCCGATACGCACTCGTCACGCTCAAGCACCTCATGGCACAGCACTGCCACCCGGATGCCAGCGAATGCCCGCTCCCGCACCTGCTCATCGAGGATTTCCCCGCCTTCGCCGTCCGTGGCGTCATGCTCGATGTCTCACGCGATCGCATACCGACAATGCAGGAATTTCGCCAAATTGTGCGCACGCTGGCAGACCTCAAAATCAACCACCTCCAGCTGTACACCGAGCACACCTTCGCCTACGCCGGACACGAAAAAGCCTGGCAAGAATCCTCAGCCCTCACCGCCACAGAAGTACGCGAACTTGACGGCTGGTGCCAAGAACTGGGCATCGAACTGGCGGCAAACCAAAACTGCTTCGGCCATCTGGCCCACTGGCTGCGGCTACCCGAATACGCCCACCTCGCCGAAACACACGGCGACTGGATCTTTGAAGTCTGGCCCCGCAGCGGGCCCTTCTCATTGTGCCCGACCGATCCGAAAAGCCTCGAATTTGTCCGCGATCTGCTCACCCAGTTGACGCCGAATTTCTCCAGCCCGCTGGTCAACATCGGGGCCGATGAAACCTACGACATCGCCTTCGGCCGCTCTGCCGAGATTGTGGCCAAACGCGGACGGGCGGCGGTGTACCTCGATTTTGTCAAGAAAATCTGCGACGTCACCACCTCCCTCGGCAAACGCCCGATGTTCTGGGCAGACATCGCGCTGCACGAGCCGGGCTGCATCAAAGACATCCCACCCCAGCTGCTTTCACTGGCCTGGGGGTACGAGCCGCACTCGCCATTTCAAGAGTGGACCAGGCTGCTTCGAGAGGCCGGTCGTGATGTGTGGGTCTGCCCCGGCACATCAAGCTGGCGATCCATCACCGGTCGCTCGACCGAGCGAAACGGAAATCTAAACGCGGCCGGAACATCTGCAATCCATGCCAGCAAGCCCGGAGCCGACGGGTATCTCATCTGTGATTGGGGCGATACCGGCCACCACCAGCAATGGCCAGTCGCGCTCCACGCCATCGCCCACGGTGCGCAAGCGGCATGGTCCGGCAGCACCACCAGCGCACTCTCCGGTGACATCGGGCAGCAGCTCTACGGCCCGGCAGCCACCACCGTCGGATCGTGGCTTGAAGAACTTGGCGATGCGGATAGTGAACTTCGCAAGGTCGCCGGCAGACTCTCCCGACCAAACAACGAAGGCGAGTTTGCCTTGTGGAATCAGTCCGCACTCTTTGCAGATCTGCACAACTGCGTCTGGGGCGACCGTGCCGAAGTGGGCTCGCTGCCGCAATGGCACGCCACCGCCGCGAACCTCAAGCACTTGCGCGCCACCATGCCGCAACCTCTCCCGTCGCTCCTGGCCGATGAACTTCGCCACACCCTGGCAATGGCCGAGCTCGCCGCAGACCGCGCCATAGCGCGACGAGAACACCGCAGCCATGCGGCCATCAAGGCCGACCTGAGCGATCGCGTTCGCAGCCTCATGGCCGAACACACTCGGCTCTGGCACCTGCGATCCCGCCCAGGCGGGCTTGACCACAGCAACACGTTCTGGCAACGAGTGCTCGATGCAATGGTGCAATCATGACCACCGATGCCTATTACGCCGGATTAGATGATGCCCGCGATCCGACCGCACAGCACAACCGTCCGCAATCGCCGCAACAGCCGCGCACCCGAATCGTCGCCGGGTGCATGACCGGCACAAGCATCGACGGCATCGATGTCGCAGTAATGAGCATCACAGGCACCGGACTAGCGATGCGTGCCAAACTCATCACCAGCACGAGCATGCAGCTCGATGGCCCACACGGCCAGCTCGCAACCCCGCTCCGCGAACTCGCCGAGCAAAAGCCCCTCACCGCAGGCCACATCGCCGATGTTTCACGCCGTTTTTCGCTCCTCCACGCCGCGGCAGTGCAGGCCGCCGCTCGCAAAGCTGGCATGTCCATCGATCTGGTTGTGCTTCACGGCCAAACCGTGTGGCACCGCCCGCCGGTTTCATGGCAACTGTGTTCGCCTGCGGTAGTGGCTCACGAGCTCCAAGTGCCAGTAGTCAGCGATCTGCGGGCCGCTGACCTAGCCGCTGGCGGGCAAGGCGCTCCCATAACCCCTCTGGCAGACTGGGTGCTCTT
>JBBRKQ010000020.1:0-48781 GCA_038231815.1 Phycisphaerales bacterium | reverse complement strand
GAGCAGCTTGAGACGGGCGCAACCAAGCGCACGATTAAGGGCGGCAAGCTGGACCTGGGGGCGACAACCCTGCCCATGCTGCCGCGTGATTCGGGCGATCGCAACCGCACCTCGCCATTTGCCTTCACCGGCAACAAGTTTGAGTTCCGAGCTGTTGGCTCCAGCCAGACGAGCAACTGGCCGGGAACGATCCTAAACACCATCGTGGCCGAGTCGCTGGACTACATCGCAGGCGAGCTTGAGAGGAACATTGGCAAGACGCCGAACCCGGCCAAACTGAAGTCGGCCGTTTCAGACCTACTCAAGAAACTGGTGAAGCAGCACAAGCGGGTGATCTTTAACGGTGACGGGTACTCCAAGGCCTGGCATGAAGAGGCCGAAAAGCGCGGCTTGCCGCACCTGCGTGACAGCGTTGATGCGCTGCCGGTGCTCAAGAGCAAGAAGGCGTTGGATGTGCTGGCCAAGCACAAGGTTTTGAGCCGGATTGAGACCACCAGTCGGGCCGTGATCGGGCTTGAAAAGTACTGCAAGCAGGTGACCATTGAAGCTGAGACGATGGTGGCCATCAGCCGGACCATGATCGTTCCTGCCGTGATTGCGCACCAGACAACGATGGCCGATGCGGTGTCATCGCTTGATGCGGCGCAGGTGGATGCGGACGATCAGAGGGCGGAGCTCAATGAGTTCCTTATCAAGGTCTCCAAGCTCAAGGGCGCGATCAACAAACTGGATGATGCCAACGAGCACCACGGCGATGACCCGCACGAGCACGCCAAGCACATCAAGCAGCACGTCAAGCCGCTGATGGCGGAACTGCGGAGCGTGGTGGACGATTTGGAAACGATCGTGGCGGATGATCTCTGGCCGCTGCCCAGCTACCGCGACATGCTGTTTGTGAAGTAAGCGAGCGTGCGGTGATCGCTGAGGTAGAGAACTCCATCAAACCCGGCCCGCGCCGGGTTTTTTTATGGGCGTACTTCGGGGCAAGGCTGCGGGCGGGGATCGGCAATACCACTGCGGCATCGCCTCGCGACTAGCGATTCGCCAAGGAGGGCATTCCTTGCGACCGGAACGAAAGTCGTAGCGGCAAGCGAATGATGGCGGAAGCCACGAAAAGATACGAAAGAGTGTTGGAGGTAAGTTGACCAGCTTTCTCGGCTCGCCTGCTTCCTGCTGATTACCTTCCCAAGCCCGACAACTTCGCAATCTCCGCTGCTCAAGTGCCCTGTGCCTGCTCTGTCAGTTGGTGCGATCGTGCGCTTGCCCTGAGGGGCGATATGGTTGCGGCATCGGCAACAAGACCGGCATGAAAAAACCCTCCGCCGGGCGGAGGGCTGTTGCTGGTTGGTGAGGGTTACGTGCCTAGGTTGCCGGAGTTGGCTCAGGCCTTCTTATCATTGTGATCGGCGGCATTGCCATCGGCGATGGCTTCAGAGGAATCTGAATCAGGGCCGTCTTCACCTTCATCACTATCGTCGCCTTCATCACCGTCATCGTCCTGGTCATCGAGATCATCAATCTCGTCATCATCCAGGTCGTCGCCCGCATCGTCATCGTGCAGGTCATCGTGGGTGGTATCGTGCAGGTCATCATGGGCCGGGGCGGCTGCGTTCGGAAGACCCGCTGGCTGTGCCGCGGCGGCAGCGGCGGCAGCGGCGGCAAGCGCAGCGAGCGCCGCCGCATCAAGGGGCTTGCCATCCGGTCCGAGCTTGGCTTCCTTGGCGGCCTTTTCTTTGGCCTCCTGGCGGGCCTCTGCCGCTTTGGCTTTATTTAGCACTTTCTGGTGCTTCTGCTTGTACGCCTCGCACTTGGCCTTTTCAGGGGCCAGAATGATGCTGGCCTGCGGGCCCATGAAGCGTGGTTCGCTTTCGCACTTGGCGATGTCGGCGAGTTCATCACGGAACTGGCGAAGGTGGGCGATGCCCAGTTCGCGGTGGGCTATCTCACGCCCCTTGAACCGCTGGGTGACTTGCACTTTGTGGCCATCAAGCAGGAACTTGCGGGCCTGGTTGATGCGGATGCCGACATCGTGCGGATCAATCTTGACGGAGCGGCCGAGCCGAATCTCTTTGAGTTCGCTGGCTTTGCTTTTGTTCTTGCTCTCGTTCTTGCTGGTCTCATACTTGAACTTGCCGTAGTCCATGATCTTGCACACCGGGGGGCGTGCATCCGGGCTGATCTCGACTAAGTCAAGCCCCGCCGTCTCGGCCATGCGCAGCGCAACGGGCGTCTCGATGATGCCCACCTGTTCTCCGTCGGCACCGATCACGCGGATCGGCGTCATACGAATCATGTGGTTCACACGCGTCCGCTGTGGCGGACCTCCAGCACCAAACCGAGAGGGGAATCGAGAGATGGCGAAAACTCCTTAAAGAACGAGGAAACGACTCAGCGCCGACGGCGCAACGAACAATCCAGCAGCAACCCGAACGCCGGGTGCGGCGAGGTGACAAACAAAAGGCGGCGCGATCGCCACTGAGCAAAGAGGAACCGGGTTGGCGTGGCCCGCGCTCATGAGCGGGCGAAAGTGTTAAATACCATACCGCGGCAAATTCCGGTGCGAGGCCGCACCAGAAGCTTGGCTGAGACGCCAAAGACACTTCTGATGCAAAACAAGTGTACCCGGTCAATCGGGTTGGCTTCGGTATCGGACAAATCTTGATGAATCTTCGCGAACCGACCGTGAAACCCGCTTCGCCTCTCGCACCAATGGCCAAAATTGACGCGCAGAGCGGGCTTTTAGGAGAAAATCAAGGGATTCTTCCGCACCGCCGCCGTTTTACGCACCGTTTATGACTCGGCGGTGCTAGGCCTCAACTGGCTCCGCGGGCATCAGCGATTCGATCACATCTCGCGCCGTGAACCGGAGTTTTCCTTCTGAGACAAACGGCTTCACACACTCCAAATCATCACCCACCGTCAGCATCGGCAGTTCCTCATACCCATCCGCCCGGCGTTGCGGCTGGCCGATATTCGCCACCAACCCGTTGCATAAGCATTTTCGACCAACCGTGTCCTCCAGCTTGCCGCCCTTGTGTACATAGTCATCGACAGGCTCACCGGGGCAGCGGTACCCGAGTGTGCCGTCATCCTTGCGGCACGCACGCCGCAGGTAACCCAAGTCGCACAGCCGCGGACGTTCGGCGTATAGATCCGCCTCTGACAGCGTGTTCTCAAGCCTTGCAACCTTGAACGGGAAGCCGGTCGGTGAGGCGAGCGGATCGGTGAAGACGTGCGAATCTCCCCGCAGCACACTGGCCAGGAATCGCTCGCGCAGGGCGGGATCCAGCCCGGATTGTGCGCACAAGGCGAAGACGGTGCCGGTCTGGATGCCGCGAGCACCGGCAGCGATAGCCGCGGCGAATTTTTCTCGGCTGGCGTATCCACCGGCGAGCCAGAACGGAACGCCGAGGGCTTTGATCTGCTCCAAGTCAACGACGTCGCGCTCGCCGTAGACGGGCTCTCCCGACTGGGAGAGTTGCAATTGCCCGCGCGGCGGCGCGTTGTGGCCTCCGGCTGTGGGACCTTCGATCACGAGGCCGTCTATTCCGTCTGGCGCTTTCTTGAGCAGAGCCTTGGCCAGCACGACGGAAGCGATAATCGGCAGGAACTGTGGGCGGGCGAGGGGCAGACCGGTGACGGACTCGTCGGCAAGTGCACGAGGGTCGAACGTGAGTTCAAACGTGTCGTCGGGCTGCTTATCAAGGACCGCCAGCGAAATCGAGACGCTCAGGTGGCGTGTCAATCGATCAAGGACGGCGGGGATCTCGGCAGGAATACCGGCACCCATCAGCACGACATCTACCCCGGCGAGCATCGCGCCGTAGAGACTGGGCAGCGATGGCATCTGAATCTTTTCGAGCAGATTGATGCCGACCACACCGCAGTGTCCTTCTTTGGCGAGCCAGACTTCCACGAAATTAGCCAGCGCGATCAGACCCTGCCGCTCGATGGAGAGTTTGGCTCGCATCAGAGGCAACAACTGGTAGCGACTTTGCCCATCTTTGTGCGGCGCACCTTGGCCATCGGTGCCGCTCGGCTGAAAATACCGCGTCAGCACACGCTCGGCCACGTTGGGGATCGGGAATGCGGACATCGCACGGCGCATGTGGCCGCCTGCATCGCCATCGTGAAGGCGACGCACGAGCATTGAATCGAGCGCGGTGCCGGAGACGACGCCAAGTTGGCCGAGTGAAGAAACTTCACGAGCCAGCACCCAGCCAGAAACGCCCGCCCCCATACCACCCTGAATCAACCGTGGCAACTGCATCGATACACTCCGATCATCAAAGTTGAATGTGGCGAAAGCTTCGCCGGTGCTTGTTCGAATGACTGTAGCGTAAAAAGGTCTGACTCTTTAGAAAAGTACTCCCCCAGTTGGGGCGTGATAGGTTGATTGAAATTCCTGCAGCACTTTGGCTGAATGAAACAGACCAATTTTCTTGGTGCAAAAAGATGAGGCGCGGTTGGCAGGAAATCATCGCTTTAAACTCTTTTACTGATTCGTGCTGTGAACTGAAGGGTCGTGCACCGCTAAGGCCATTGCGTGCGGAACCCGGTTGAAACGGGTTGGAGGAAGAGAGCTTTGGAGATCAGATTCTTGTCTGACAAAGCCACCGCTGAAGTGGTGGCCTAGAAATGGGCAAGGTTGACGAATTGGCATGAAATATAGGGGAAATCAGTTGAGTTTAAGGTTCTGCCTGACTGTGAACTCTTCAGTTAAATAATGCATTGTTGAAGAGCCCCGCCTCCAGCTTGGAGCGACGGAGTTCTGTCGTTGTCGGGTCGCGCGGATGCTGCACCTGCGGGTTCGTTTGAGCGCGATCTATATCACCGCGGAGCGGTGGAACTTGATTGTTTGCGGGACTGGTGCGGCACCGTGCACCTCGTTTACTTCCACCGGTTCGTGCTGGTGGGTGAGGGTCGAACGCGAGTTGGGTGCCGCTGCCGCGGCTACCAGAGGCTACTTACCGGTATCGCTCCGCGGATAAAGACATCGCTCGTTTCATCGCTGCGGTTCAAGAAGAACTGGGGTGTTCCCTCAGCGTAAGCTCGATTGAAGGCACAGCTTTGCAATGACGTTGGATTCGGCTAAAGAGTTACCTCCGCGGCTTTGATCTAGGTTGGGCGTTACGGCGTGACGAAACAAAGGCACACAACCTCGCTCCAAGCAGCGGAGTTGTGGAACGGACAGAAGCGATAAAAGATCTGGAGCGGTGGATTTGGCTGAAGAGTTCGATTGCGACTACTCAGGTGAGTCCACACCTCCGTCGCATGGTCCACGGTTCATGCGGAACTGAGTACGCTTGGCTGTGTACATCACCCGCGTCAACCCGATTCTGAACGTCTTAGATGTCCCCGCCAGCATCGGATGGTTTGAAAAACTTGGCATTGCGCGTGGCTTGACGCACAACAGCGGCGGCGTGATAGCTGGCGCCGCGGCTAGCGATGCCAGCGAGCTGGCGAACTTTGCGGGAGTAGGGTGCGGCGAAGTCACGCTGGTTCTAGCTCAGAATGCACACGGCATACAAGGCGGAAAAACATTACGGTTTGATGGACACGACGACATCGGCGTTACTTGGATGAGCCTTTGGCTTGAAACCTCCGGCGAGGTTGATGAGGCCGGAACACTGGCAAAGTCTCTGGGCGCTGCCGTGCTTTGGGGCCCGGCTGATGAACCTTGGGGCGCGCGTGAATGCCGCATCATGCACCTTGATGGACATGTGTTTCGCCTCAGCGTTCGCCTTCAACGGCGTTAAACCTGCCGCCCCGCAGTTTGCCCGATTCACTGCCGCCTGTCCGCGAGACCTGTATGACCCAATCCCAACCGCCCGCCAGCCCTGATCCTGCCAGTCAGCCCCATTCAGCCGAGTACTTTGGCGAGGTCCGCAATTATTGGTGGAACCAGGATTTTCTGGAACTGATGGGGAAAAGACTCCGATTCGTACAGGTGGAATCGGTTCTTGATGTCGGGTGCGGCGTGGGGCATTGGGGTCGGGCACTGGCGGCAGCCCTGCCGCCCAGCGCGATGCTTGTGGGTGTAGACCTTGAACCGCGATGGGTGGCCGAGGCAACGTTGCACGCTGTGCAGGCCGGGCTTGGTGGCCGGTTTAGTTATCAGTTCGGTGACGCTGGCAAGCTCCCGTTTGCGGACAACTCGTTTGATCTAGTCACGTGCCAGACCGTGCTCATCCATGTGCCCGACCCGCGGGCTGTACTGCGCGAGATGCTTCGGGTGGCAAAGCCCGGCGGCCTCGTGCTCGCCGCGGAGCCAAACAACCTTGCAAACGCCGCGGTGCTGTCAAGCCTGAGCGGAACCGTGGCGAGCGATGAACTTGTGCGCACACTCCGGCTGCACCTGCTCTGCCAGCGGGGCAAGCAGGCACTAGGGCTTGGATTTAACTCTATCGGCGACTCGGTGCCGGGGATGCTGGCGGCTCTCGGGGCGCAAGATGTGCGAACGTACTTAAACGACAAAGCGACCGACATGTTCCCGCCTTATACCAGCCCTGCCCAGCGGGCCGAAGTTCAGCAATTTTCTGACTGGCTCAGCCGCGAATTCTGGATGTGGAGCAAGCCTGAAACTCTTGGTTATTTCACCGCAGGGGGCGGCACCGCCGCGGAGTTTGAGGCTTTGTGGATCATGCTCGGCCAGCATCAGCAAGCCACCGGTGCGGCCATAAAGGCGTGCAGCTACCACACGGGCGGCGGCGGGATCACCTACCTAGTTTCGGGCCGAAAACAGGCTGGTTTAAAGCAAGAAAGGAATACCGATCCTTAAGAGGCGTGTACGCGACTGATCGGTAAGCTGCGGCGGCTGATTGGTTGGTTCGCCGGAACATGTGAAACGGTACCCGCTGGCATCTGAAATATGGTGCGGTTTACTCGTTGGACGGTTTTGAGATGGTTATCATGCTTTGTTGTTGTGACAGTACGGGGTGGATGGGTGCTGCGGCGATTAAATTGACCAGATTCACCAGAACGAACCGATTCAACCGACGCCCAAGGGTACCAGCAGATTTAGTAGAACCGCATACCAGACAACCAGCAAGCCAATTTCAACCTGGGTTCACCACGGAACGCCTTATGTCAACCGCTGCTTCTTCTTCTGGACCATCCTCGGCGAGCGCTACGATCTCGTCGGTTGCAACTTCGATTATCCCGCCGTTTCAGCCGGCCTCTGACTTTGTGCCGGCGGAGCTGAACGGCGCTGACTGGGAAGCGCTGCGACCGCTGTACACGGCTTTGGTCGAGCGTGAGCTTCACTGCAGGAACTGTCTGCAGCGGCTGCTGCTTGATCGCAGCGAGCTTGATGCGGCGGCATCGGAGGCGTTTGCGATTCTGTACACCGGCATGACGTGCCACACCGATGATGCGGCCAAGAGCAAGAGCTATTCTGACTTTGTCGAGCGAGTGCAACCGGAGCTGAAGCGGATTGGCTTTGAGCTGGACAAGAAGATTGTGAATTCTGTTTTTGCCAAGGAGCTGGACAAGGGACGCTACGCGGTATTGCTGCGGGACCTGGCGGCCGGGGTTGAGCTGTTCCGGCCGGAGAACATTGAGTTGCAGACGCAGGAATCAAAGCTGGAGCAGGAGTACCAGACGCTGATCGGCGCGATGAGTGTGGAGTTTGACGGCAAGGTGCAGACGCTGCCGCAGATGGGACGCTACCAGGAACTGACTGACCGGGCGATGCGCGAGAGCGCGTGGCGTGCGGTGGCTAAACGAAGGCTGCAGGATGCGGAAGCTATTGAGGCGTTGTTTGATAAACTTGTGATCCTTCGCCAGGAAATCGCCAAGAACGCGGGGTTTTCAAGCTATCGGGATTACGCATTTAAGGCCCGCCGGCGGTTTGACTACGGCGTGGCCGACTGCGTCGCGTTTGCCAAGGGTGCTGAGGCTGCAATCGTTCCGGCGACGCGACACCTGACTGGCGAGCGTGCCAAAGCGCTGGGACTCAAAGCGGCCCGACCTTGGGACATGGCTGTTGATGTCAAAGGGCGGGCCCCGCTGCGGCCGTTTACCGGCGGCGATGAACTCTTCGAACGTTCGCAGAAGTTGTTCAACCGCATGGATACGGGGCTAGGAGAACTGTTTGCGGTGCTCAAGGACGGCAGCAGCCTTGACCTTGATTCCCGAGCGGGCAAGGCGCCGGGCGGGTACCAGATGAACATGGACCGCAAGCGGGTGCCGTTTATCTTCATGAACGCCGCGGGCCTGCAGCGGGATGTGGAGACCATGGTGCACGAGGCAGGCCACGCGTTTCACGCCCTGCTAGCGCGGGCCGACCCGCTGGTGAGTTACCGGGCCGACATTCCAATCGAGTTCTGCGAGGTCGCCTCGATGAGCATGGAGCTGACGAGCCATCCGTTCCTCGATGAGTTCTACTCACCAGCAGATGCGGCCCGGGCCAAGCGGGTGCATCTTGAAGGCATCGCTAGCATTCTGTGCTGGATCGCGACGATTGATCAATTCCAGCATTGGATCTATACCAACATCGGTCACACCCGCCAGCAGCGGCGCGAGGCTTGGGTTGATTTGATGTCGCGGCTGGGCGGCGGAGCCGACTGGACCGGTCTGGAGCAGGAACTTGGCTCGCTGTGGCACCGCCAGGCCCACCTGTTTACATCGCCGTTTTACTACATTGAGTACGGGATCGCGCAGTTGGGCGCGATTCAGCTTTATGGCAGCTACAAAGCCAACCCCAAGGCGGCGCTTGATGCCTACAAGCACGCGCTTGGTTTGGGCGGGAGCAAGCCCTTGCCCGAACTCTTTGCAGCCGCTGGCCTGAAGTTTGATTTCTCGCCGGAGCGTATCACCAGCACGTGGGCTGCAATTGAAGCCGATCTGGCGGCGCTACCGGTGTGATCTTGTATTACGAAGCGAAACGGAGAAACAAACGCCAAAATCGCAGAGCAAATGTGCAAGGCAACGGTACACGGAGAGAGCGAGGCATGGGCTGGTTTGCAATGCGGTCGGAGTCGGCCGTTCACCCTTGAGTTCATCTGTTTCTAGGCGTTCAGCTCGTTGCATGTTCTCATCAAACTCGGCGTTCATCTCGGCGTGAAGCCGAGCTTTGTACGACGCCCGCGGTCGAGGCCTAAAACCCCTCGAGCTTGATTCCCCACACTTCGCCTTCGGTTCACACGACAGGACTTACCACGTGCTTAGTTGGATAAATGTCAGAAAGAGCTTTGGCACCGTGCATGCGGTTGATGGGTTGTCGCTGGAGGTTGCCAAGGGTGAGATTTTTGGGCTGCTCGGTCCCAACGGGGCGGGCAAGACAACTTCGATTTCGATGGCCATCGGGCTGCTTGCACCGGATTCGGGCCAGATTTTGATCGGCCCCGCCGGAGCCCAACTTCCACCGACAGACGTGCGGGCGAGGGCGATGATTGGAGTGGCCCCGCAGGCGCTGGCGCTGTACGACGAGTTAACCGGCGTTGAGAACCTGAAGTTCTTCGGCAGCCTGTACGGGCTAAAGGGCGAAGTGCTTACAAACCGTGTTGATGAGGCGCTGGACCTGACGGGGCTGACGGACCGCGGTGGGCACCGGGCGGGGACCTACTCGGGCGGGATGAAGCGGCGGCTAAACCTTGCCGCGGCGATACTGCACAGGCCATCGCTGCTGTTTATGGATGAGCCAACCGCTGGCGTGGACCCACAATCCCGGCACGCGATTGTGAACATTGTCGAGCGACTGAAGGCGACGGGGTGCACGATCGTGTACTGCACGCACTACATGGAAGAGGCGCAGAAGATGTGCAGCCGGATTGCGATTGTTGACAAGGGTCGCGTGCTGGCGCTTGGCACGGTTGATGATCTGATCAAGTCCAGTGGCGGCTCGAGTACCGTGCAGTTGCATCATGCAGGTCGCCAGCCGCAGCGAATCACCACCGATGATCCGCTGGCGGTGCTGTCGGCGGCAATCGGCCATGGCGATCTTTCTGAAGCGACGATTCAGCGGCCGGATTTAGAGTCGGTTTTTCTGAACCTTACTGGCCGCACGCTGCGGGATTGAGACTGCTGATCACCGTTTCTCTCCCGCCGCCACGGTCGGGTCCGTGGCACTAATGTTCGGTTCGTCGTGCCGGGATACGGATTTACTGAGCCAAACCAATGATCATCTGGTCAATCGCCGCCAAAGACCTAAAGCTGCTATTCCGAGACCGCTCGGGGTGCTTCTTTGTGTTCGCATTCCCTGTGCTGTTTGCAATTTTCTTCGGGATGGTGTTCTCCGGCGGTAGCAAGGAGGATCGCAAGATCCCGGTGGCGGTAGTGGACATGGATAACTCCGCTTCATCGAAGGCGTTCGTGCGGGACCTGTTGGATGCCGAAGAGTTCAAAGCGGAGCAAGTTGCGACTTTGGAGCTTGGAGAGCAGCGGGTGCTATCCCGCAAGGCGGCTGCGGTGGTAGTGGTGCCAAAGGATTTTGGCGAGAAGCAGAAGGCGATCTTTGGTGGTAAGCCGCCAGAGCTGGATGTGGGTGTGGACCCATCGCGGCAGGCCGAGACGGGCATGCTCATGGGGGTACTGCAGAAGTACGCGTTTATGGGCATGACCCGCACGTTTCAGGACCCGGGCATGGCGCGATCGCAACTGACCAACGCCCGCACACTGGCCAAGCTGGCCGGAAGCAACGCCAAACTTGACAAGTTTCTTGGAGGAATGGAGGATGTGCTGGCCCAAGCCGAGAAGGACGGAATTAGAACAATGCCTGCCAACACGCCGATGGATGAAGGGCTGACTGGCGGCAAAGATGGAACCGCCACTAAAGCCGGGACCGATGAGAAGACAGGGCAAAAGAAACCCGCCGCAGCAGTGGGCTTCACTCCGATGACGATCAGCTCACGCGAGGTGCGGGCCAAGAACACACTGACCCCCAACGCGTTTGCTGTAAGCTTTTCACAGGCGGTAGTGTGGGGCTTTATGGGCGCGGCGATGGGCTTTGGCACTTCACTGGTGGGCGAGCGCCAACGTGGAACGCTGGCCCGGCTGCGGTGCGCACCGCTGAGTGTGATGCAGATTCTGCTGGGCAAGGCCGCCGCGTGCGGCGTGACGGTGCTGATGGTGGTGGGCCTGCTGCTGGCCATGGCCAAGTTTGCCTTTGGCGTGGCGTTCGCAGAGCCGGTCTCGCTGGTCATGGCCACGATGTGCGGGATGGTCTGCTTTGTGGGGCTGATGATGCTGGTCGCCGCCGCCTCACCCAGTGAACGCTCCGGCGGCGGGCTGGCGTGGGGGGTGATGATGATGTTCTCGTTCCTGGGGGGTGCGGCGGTGCCACTGTTTGTGATGCCGGGGTGGATGCAAACGCTGTCGAACATCAGCCCGATGAAGTGGCTGATCTTGGCGTTTGAGGGGGGTATCTGGCGTGGGACGGCCCCCGTGAACATGCTGCTGCCGTGCGCGATTTTGCTCGGAGTTGGCTTGGCATCGTTCTTTGGGGGCACGGTGGTCTTTTTGCGGAAGCGAGATGGCTGAAGAGTTGGTGGTGCAAACTGCGTAAGGGCCGCAGCTCCGAGAAAAAGCGGGCAAAAAGAACCCGAAACGTGCCCTCCAAACAGAATCCATCCGGCGGCTCGATTGTGAACGCTTTGTGCTGGGGACCCCCTATCCTTCATCATGGCACGCAAACGCGGCGCTCCAGTTCTGATTGAGTTAATGAAGACCGGAGCGGATTCTGCCGCCGCGGAAGAAGCTCCGCAATTGCGGCTGGCTCCCATGGAGCAGATCGAGGCAAAGCCAAGCAGCCAGACGGGACAAACCGGTCAGACGCTGGTGGGCGGGATGGCGATGCCGCCACGGTCGGGCAAGGGCGGGCCGCTGCTGGGCATGAATTGGCTGGCACAGCTTGCCAAGATTCCGCCGGTGATGTGGTATGTTATGACTGCGGTTATTGTGGTATCGGCTGCTGGATACTGGTTCGGCTTTACCAACGGCAAATCCACCAAGGCCGAGACGGATGAGCAGCGGCGTGCCAAGGAGCTGGTGGCCGCCGGACCGCAAACCGTACCGATTTTGCCGCAGGGCGGTGCCGAGCAAGCGGGTCAAGGTGGTGTGGGAACAGTGCCGCAGCCCGCAACCCCGGGCTTAGGCGGCATCGAGCCGGTGCCCGGTCGCACGCCGGGTGCTGCGGTGATACCGACCGTTGCGACGCCAGCTACCAACGAGCCAGATGCGCAGCTGCAAGTTGGGCTGAACTATTTGATTTGTGGCGTTTTTAAACGCCAAGAGGATGCGGACAAGTCCGCAGCGTATCTGGTGTCAAAGGGGTTGCCAGCGGTGATTGTTCCTGCCAAGGAGTTTTCTGGTTCTGCCAGCAGCAAAGATCTGATGGTGCTAATCAAACGCGGATATTCGCGTGAAAAGTACAGCTCAAGCGGGCTGCGCGAGAAGGTGCAGGGGCTGGGGCGGCTGTGGCGTGCGGAGGACAAGCGGGCACCGACCGACTTTGCCCAGCCGTACTGGGACAAGTTCAAATAGGCTGCAAGAGCCGGGCGGATGCGGAACCGGTTCAGGCCGCAATTATCCACGGTAACTGCGATCGCGTGCGGCCTGTACAGGCTTGCTTGTCGAGTGACAGTGGAAGTGACGGCCTCGGCGTCGCTACGCTGGGAGCATGAAGCTGTCCCGACGTATCTCTTCGCTGAAACCGTCCTCGACCGTTGCCGTGATGAACAAGGCCAAGGCTCTGCAAGCGCAGGGCGTTAAGGTGCTGAACTTCTCTGCCGGGGAGCCTGATTTTAACAGTCCGGAGAAAGCCAAGCGGGCGCTCATTGCCAGCATTGAGGCGAACAACACCAAGTACCTGCCCACGGCGGGCGACCCCGAGACCCGCAAGCTGATCGCGGACCTTTTAACCAAGAACAATCACATCCCTAATGTGACCCCCGATCACGTGCTCATTACTTGCGGCGTGAAGATGGCGTTGTACCTGACGTGCCAAGGTTTGTTTGATGTGGCCGCCAGCGGGGCGGAGCAGCAGGAGTTTGTGCTGCCGGTGCCGTCCTGGGTAAGCTTTGCGCCGATCGCTGAACTGGCCGGAGGCAAGACCGTTGCGGTGCCAACCAATGCGGCGAGCGGGTTTAAGATCACTGCGGAGCAGCTGAAGGCCGCGATTACTCCGCGGACGCGGGCGATTTTGCTGAACTCGCCGAGCAATCCATGCTCGACCATGTACACACCGGCCGAGCTTGAAGCCCTAGCACAGGTGATTGATGAGGCGGCTCGCACCGTGGCACCTGACTTGGCGGTGATCGCAGATGAGCTGTATCAGAACATCGTCTTCGGTGCGGTGCCGTTTAAGTCCATCGGTTCAATCGCATCAATCGCGGAGCGCACGCTGACTGTGAGCGGGCCGGGCAAGAGCTTTGCGATGACGGGGTGGCGCATCGGCTGGGTCAGCGGCTCTGGCGCTGCGGGCAAGGCGTTTATTGACGGCCTCACCAAGCTGCAGGGGCAGACAGTGACGAGCGTTCCCGGCTTTGTGCTGGCAGGCGTGCGCGCGGCGCTGACCGAGTGCCAGAGCGACCTTGACGGCTTTAAAACACAATTTGCCAAGCGGGCAGAGGTTATCTTCTCAGCGTTGTCGAAGATCCCCGGAATCTCGGTGGCCAAGCCGCAGGGAGCTTTTTACGTGTTCCCGGACATCTCAACCTACCTAGGCAAGAGCACGGCGACGGGGCAGAAGCTGAACACCGCTGCAGAGTTTGCCTCCGCACTGCTTGAAAACAAGCAGATGGCGGTGGTACCGGGCGAGGACTTTGGCGGGTGCGGCATCACCTGTGTTCGCATGAGCTTTGCGTGCTCGGAGGAGCAGATCATCGAAGGCTGCAAGCGCCTGGGGGAGTTCTTGGCGGAGCTGCGCTAGCGCGAAATGGTCAAATTACAAAATGGCCAAATGGCCAAATCGCAGAAGTTGCGAGTTGGAGTTTGAGGCTGAGTGCTTGGGGTGCGGGGCGGCTTTGGCCTGATTGACTCGAACCAGAACTTTGCCTTGCCGAAGCCTTCTTCACTCTTCCCGTTGTCTTTTGTCTTTTCTCTCTCCCCATGGCACGAATTCTCATCGCCTTTGCGTTTCTAGTGATCATCGGCGTGCCGTTTGTGGCCCGTCAGTTCACCCGCAGCGGGGATGCAGCACCAACGGCTGAGGCCCGGGAGAACAGTCTGATCGTCGTGACGCCGCACATCGAGCAGATTCGGGTGGAATTTGGGCGCGCGTTTGCGGAGTGGCACAAGAAAAAATACGGACAGGACGTGATGATTGACTGGCGTTCACCGGGGGGCACCAGTGAGATTCTAAAGCTGCTCGAAGCACAGTTTGCCGAGCGGATCTCCGCCGGGGCGATTAAGCCGGATGGAACGTGCGCGAAAGGAACGATTGACTTTGACGCGATGATGGGTGGCGGCACGTTTGAACACTCGCGCCTGCGGACCGGAGTATCAGTCGCTTCGCCGACTGGTGAAAAAGACAAAGACGGCAAGCTGGTACGCATAAGTGTGAGCATGTCGGTGCCACCCTCACCGGTGTTTTCGCAGGAGGAACTCACGTCGATCTTTGGCGAGAACAAAATCGGGGCCGGGCAGATGTATCAGGATGATCGAACCGCCGCAAAGCCCAACGACTGGCAATATTGGACTGGCACCGCGCTCTCAGGATTTGGAATCGTGTACAACCGGGATGTGCTAAGGCAACTTGGCATCGCTGGCGAGCCCAAGACCTTCGGCGACCTGCGGGATTTTAAGTACTACGGCATGATCGCACTGGCGGACCCCAGGCAGTCAGGCTCAGTGGCAACGGCATACGACTCAGTGCTCAACGAGGCCGCCCGGGCGGCGGTGGCCAACGCCAAATCGCAAGGACGGCCGGAAGCCGAAGGGCTGGCCGCCGGGTGGGAACTGGGTTGGAACACACTGCGTGACCTCTCGGCCAACGCCCGATACTTCTCATCAAGCTCTACCCAGCCACCGATGGATGTGTCGCAGGGCGACGCGGCGGCGGCGCTCGCAATTGATTTTTACGGTCGCGGCCAGCAGCAGGCGGTGCTTGCTCCAGGCCAAGATGCGGCAACCGGGCGGGTTGGTTATGTAGATCCGGCGGGGGCGGTGTACATAGATGCGGACCCAGTGTCGATCATTCGGGGCGGCCCAAAGCCGGAGCTTGCGCGGCGGTTTGTGGAGTTCTGCATGACCGAGCAGGCCCAAGCGCTTTGGCAGTTTGAGCCCCGCCGCATAGCCGCGAAAACCGGCAGCACCGAGCCGGGAAAGCGCACCAGTGCGGATGTTGAACTTGGGCCGCAGCAAAGCAGGCTGCGCCGGCTGCCGATTCGCCGGGAAATGTACGCGAAGTACATTGATTTGTTTGCGGACAAGGTTGATCCGTTTGTACTGGCAAGCGCCGCCAAGCCCATCGGCTGGCGTGATGCAATGACGGTGATGATGGGCTCATTCGGGGTCGATGCGGCATCGGAACTGCGGGCCGCGTGGACAGCACTCAGCCAAGCCCGGACGAACCCAAGCTTTGACCCAGCCACACTCGCCGAGATGGACCGTCTGTTCTACAGCTTTCCGGAGCACCCGATGGCCGATGGCTCCAGCAAGCTCATGAGCGCGGCGAACCACGATGCGATTCGGAGTGACATCAAGCGCTGGCGCGACGGAAAACGCACCCCGGAGGTGCGGATCGCCTACACCGAGTACTTCCGGAAAACGTTCAAAAAGGTTGTTGAACTTGGGCAAGCCGGTCGCATG
This sequence comes from Phycisphaerales bacterium, assembly GCA_038231815.1. Taxonomy (GTDB): domain Bacteria; phylum Planctomycetota; class Phycisphaerae; order Phycisphaerales; family UBA1924; genus CAILKP01. The sequence goes on along the minus strand of JBBRKQ010000020.1, from coordinate 33,031 downwards.
CAGTGAAGCTTGGCGGCAGGCCCACGCCGAGGGAGTGACTAGTGATTAACGAGGGAGTGCGATCAAGCAAATCAAATCGCCGCAACGGAGCCGCAGAAGGCTGGCGTGCCTGTGGGGCGGCACCACGCTGATGTACGGCCACGCGGGCCGTTGAGCATGTCCAGATGCCGAGCGTACAAGTCGAGCTCCGCATCATCAAACTGCTCAAGGAAACCGTACGTCGCGGAGTGGTTGGTCGAGAGAATCTGGTTAATGAGTTGGCGGCGCCGGGGAGAGACTGCCGGCTCCATGGCAAGCTGTGCTGCCGCATCACGAAGCTCCGCATCAACAACCGGCGAGCCGGAAGGTGAGAACGAAAAGGGCAGGGATGATTGCAGCGAGGTAAAAAGTGCGAACATGGGTGGCTCTCCGTGCCAGATGAAGCGAAGCTGAGTCAGAAACCAAGCCTTGATTCGGGGTGCGACCATCCATGGTCACGCCCGAATATAAGACGATACGGACATATCGGACGGGGTGTTTCGCCCACTGCAGTGGGATTTATGGGGATAAACGGTGGATACGGTGAACCGCTCGTTGCCAACCACAACCGGTTGTGGATGTGATGGCACGACGGCCCGAGGGGGTGGGGAGAACGCGTTTGAAAAATTCTTTACGATTTTGAGCGAGCTGGCAGCAAGAGCATCAACATTCACGGTGCCGCGAAAGTTACCTGCCGCGCTGCATCGCCCGGTACCGCCAGTACACCTTTGAGGTGTAGCCCAGACCAAAGTTAGCGACAGAGTGGCAAAACTAAACTCAAACAAGTGTTTACAATACCAGCCGGGCCGAAGTATGACACCGCGGTGCCGTGGTGCCAGTGTGCTGGTTACCCTGCCGCCCATCGAACCCCGCCGTACACGCACCTGCAAACCCGACACCGAACACCACTATGAACCTGACTGGCAAGAAAATCGTGATTACCGGCGGCGCGGGCTTTTTGGGCAAGGCGGTTGTCGCGGCCCTTACCAAGCGGGGCGTTGCGATGGCCGACATCTTCATTCCGCGTCGCAAGGACTTTGACCTCACTGAAAAGGACGCGGTGGTGCGCCTGTACAACGAGGCATTTAGGGGAGCCAAGGTGGATGTGGTGATGCACATGGCCGCGGAGGTGGGCGGGATTGGTGCGAACCTGAAGAACCCTGGGCGGTACTTTTTTGCAAACATGGCCATGGCGCTGCACCTCATAGAGCAGGCTCGGGTGGATGGGCTTATTGAGCGGGGCGGCAAGTTCGTGCAGGTTGGCACAATTTGTGCCTATCCCAAGTTCACACCGGTGCCGTTTGTTGAGGAGGACTTATGGAACGGCTACCCGGAGGAGACCAACGCACCGTACGGCGTAGCCAAGAAGGCGGCGTGGCAGATGCTTGATGCGTACAAGTTGCAGTACGGCATGAAAAGCAGCTACTTGCTGCCGGTAAACCTGTACGGCCCACATGACAACTTTGACTTGCAATCCTCGCACGTTATTCCGGCGCTCATTCGCAAGTGTGTTGAAGCGCAGGATCGCGGTGATGACAAGATTGTGTGCTGGGGCACGGGCGGTGCGTCTCGTGAGTTCCTGTACAGCGAAGATGCTGCAGAGGGCATCGTTCGGGCGACTGAAATGATGGATGATCCGACGCCGCTGAACCTCGGAGCGAGCTTTGAAATCAAGATCAAGGACCTGGTGGAACTGATCGTGAAGCTGACCGGATTTCATGGAAGCATTGAGTGGGACGCCACCAAGCCAGATGGTCAGCCACGCCGGTGCCTCTCGACAGAGAAGGCCCAAAGGCTGCTCGGGTGGAAGGCACAGGTCGGATTTGAACAGGGGCTACGGACCACGATTGAGTGGTACAGAAACAACAAGTAGCCCATGGGACGGGAGCAGGGGCAGGGCTTGGAGCTGGGGCAGAAGCTGGCCCAAGTGCAACCGAGACGATTCTCGCATAAAAACCAACTGTTATACCCGCTCGGCAACGATCTCGTACACCGTGGGGCATGCCACAAAATCGGTGTCGCTGTGCTCAGCGTGGTCAATATCGGCCAGCAGCTCATCACAGTCAGCCTGCGTCAGCTTGCCCAAGGCCACCAACTTTGGCGCGTAGGTGCGCCACCAGTTGGCCATCCAGTGGTACATGCTATCGGGTTGCCCCGTGCTGCTGCCGCGTGCGATTCGGGCGTGAATGCTCAGGTGCCGCACACTAAAGCCCGCGGCTGCCAGCATGGCTGGCACGCGGGCCATGACATCAGGGTCGCCGCCTCGCTCCCGCCAACTTTCAGCCGTTGCGGCCACGGCCTTATCAAACGCCTTCCGACGCGGAGCCATGGTCATAGCGGTGTAATTAAAGTAGTCGTGAATCACAACCTGCCCACCCTTCTTTGTGAGCTTGGCAAGCTCGCGCAGGACCAGCTCCGGCTGCTTTAAGAAGCACAGCACCCAGCGAATGTACGCCCCATCAAACCCTCCGTACTCCGAGTGCAGGCTGGAGCCAAAGCCCGCGCTCACGGCCAAGTTGTGGGCATGAACCTCGGCACACTCGGTCAGCCGCGTCACATCCGCCACCGCAAGCGTGAGGTTGGTTTGTCCCCGGACGCTCGCCTGCTGCCTCGCAAACTCGATAAAAGGCTTTGATTCATCAACCGCGACAATGTGCCCTGAGCCGGTAACAAACTGGGCCAGATCAAACGATGCATAGCCGGGGCCGCAGCCGACATCCAGCCACGACTGCCCGGGGCCGATCCGAGCCAGCCGCCAAGCTGCGTGCGCTGCATCTGACCAGAGTTGATGCTGAAGGCCAAGACGGGCCAGTTCATCATCACCGGTGCCAAGGACATAAGGCGCTGGAGTTGCCATAGCCCATAGCGTAAGCCGCGATGGGCCCGGATATGGTCATCAGTGCCAATCCAGCGTGATGTTGTGCCAAGTGCCCCGGCTCGCCGCCGGTACGGCGCCGCTGGCAAACCAGATTCGTCCGGAGCCTGGTTGGGCAACCGCGCTGTAAATCGTGCGCACAGTTTCGGCGGTGCGCATCTCGATTTCATCATCGGCAAGCATGTCCATCAGATCATCCGGGCCATGCTCGGGCGGGTGCTGAGCCATGATCTCCAGCAACCGGTTGTACCTGCGCACGGTTGAGTTGGGCCGGGAGATTCCCGCGGCACGCCGCACACTCTCGGGCATTTCTGGGTGCTTGTCGCGACAGTGGTTGGTGACCAGCAACGCCCCGGCGGGGCCGGCCACGGGGTCATCGCAGGCGAGCGGATCGAGCCGCTGGTATGAGCGGCGTGTGCATTCAAACATCGCCGCCTCACCAGTGCGGCCCGAGACTGCGATGAGAATGACCCCACGGTCACGGTCATGCGCTGCGATGAAGGCTTCAACATCTGCAATGGTCTCGCAGGTCTCAAGGGCGTGACGCATCCAAAAGAGCCAAGAGATGCTTGGCACACCTGCGGAAGCCGGGCGCGGCAAGTCACCAGCGTACATGGTGTGCATGTGCAGCCACAATCCAGCTCGGTTCATGCCGGTATCACAGTCAAGATCACCCATAATGCCGAGGGCAACAAACGCGATGCGGCCCGGACCCGGGTTGTGATGGAACACCGCGCAGGTGCCGCGGACCAGCGTGACAGGCAGCCAGTCGCAGTTCCGGGCGATCCACGGACGCGCATCAAGCCCGGCATGGGCGGCCACCGCGGGGCAGGCCGTCACTACTGTGGTACACATTGGCCCGCCTTGAGCTTCGCTACCCGTTTGGGTAGCTTGCGGCTGGATTTGTGTTGTCGGCATTGCCCCTGTCAGACGGGCGAGATCCTCGGGCGAGCACATTGCCGCCGGGTTCGCGGAGTTGCCGGCGATGTCCGCGTAAAGATACTCAGCAAATTCAAGTGGTTCCGCTCCCATGGCATGGGCCATGCATTCGATTTGCATTTGGTCTCTATTGGGCAGCCGTGACAGCCAAACCTGCGCTTGGTCTCGCACCTGAGACTCGCTGAGCCGGGCTATCCGGGCGAGCTCGGCCAGATAAACCACCCGTGTTGAGCGGTATGTGTCGGCAAAGGCAAGGCCATACGCGTGGGCCGCATCGTTGGGCGAGCCACGAAGGTGGAGGACTCGAAATGGCGGCTGTTGCCACACTCTTAAAGATAACTGCCATCCACCGGGGCGGGACAGTGTTTACAAGTCACGATTGGCGATGGGTTGGAGCATCGAACAACTCTCATGGGCTAGACCCCTGCGGCGACTTTGGTGTTTTGCCGGTGGAAGGCTACAGCGCTGCGATGCGAACCGGTGCCCAGGGAAACAGGTGTTGTCGCAAAGGAGCAATCCGCACCAGCAGCACCCATGCGCTGCAGGATCTTGCTCGCGGCAATCTGGCATGAAAGAAAAATTACCGGTAGCCCGGAACCTGGGTGCGTCCCGCCGCCGGCCATCCAAACGTTGTGCATCCCGGCCAGCTCGTGCTGAGGACGCAGCATGAGCATCTGCGTGAGGTTGTGCGCGAGATTAAAAGTTGCGCCAAAGTTGATGTTCTGCTGCTGCCAAGTGAGCGGCGTGTAGATGCGCTCGGCCCGGATCATCTTTCGCACATCCGCATTCGCTAGCGAACTGATCCTGTCAAGCGCCTGCTCACGGAGCGTTGCCGTAGCCGTCGGCCAATCAACTTTGCCGTCGCGCATGTTGGGTGTTGGCACCAGCACGTACATGGCGGTATGACCCGCAGGGGCCATGGTGCTGTCTGTCGCCGCGGTGTTGCAGATGTAAATACTGGGATCCGTGCTCAGCACACCGCGGTCGGAGATGTCCGCCAGGTTGTCTTGGTATCGCTCGCTGATGTAAATCGTGTGGTGAGGCATGCTCACCTGACCTGCGAGCCCCAGGTACAGCATGAAGGTGCTGCAGGAGTAGCCCATTTTATCGAGCCGTTTGTCGGTCCAGCCTCCACCACCGATTGCCGTCGGCAGCCCAGGAACACCGGTCCGCATTTCCGCCGGAATCAGGTTCTTAATTGCCCAACTGGCATCAGCGTTGATTACAACATGTTCATGGGCCAGCCGCTTGCCCCCCACTACCACACCATCTGCGGTCTTGCCGCTGAGGGTGAGTCGCTCGACCGGGCTGTCACAGCGAATGTCAACGCCCATCTCGCCGCACGCCTTGGCCATCGCTGCCATGAGCGCGTTGCAGCCGCCCTCGGGGTGCCACACACCGTACTCATATTCAATAAACGGCAGGATCGTAAACAGGCTCGGACACTTCATCGGACTCATGCCCAAGTACTTGCTCTGGAAGCTTGTAATCAGCTTGGTGTATTCGCTGGTGAATCGCTTGGATAAATCTCCGTAGACCGAGGTGCCCGCGCCCAAGCGGGGCAGGGCGGCCAGCAGTTTGGGATCCAGCAAGTCAAGCACACTGGCAAAGGGCTTTCGCAGGATCGGCTCGAAAGCAGAGAGCTTCTTGCGATTCTCGGCAATAAAGCCCGCAAACGCTGCTCCATCAGCCGGGTTAATCCTCTCGCTGATCTGTCGGCACATCACCTCAACGTTCTGGGTGCAGTCAATAGTGATCGGCAGTTGTCCGGCCCGGCCCATGACCAGGCGGTACATCGGGTCAAGCCTTGTGAGTTTGACGTAATCACAGAGCCGGCGGCCACTGGCGGCGAAAATCTCATCGAGCACGTACGGCATCAGAAAAAACGTTGGCCCTTGGTCAAAGTGATAGCTCTCAAATGAGCCTTCCGGTGCGTTTTCGGCGAGCAGGCTCAATCTTGAAGTGCGGCCGCCAATAACCGGGGCCGACTCGTAAATCGTGACCTTGACACCCTTGGCAGCCAAGAGCATGGCCGTACCTAAGCCACCGGGCCCGGCACCAACAATCGCCACGCTGCCGGATGCTGGTGATGCACGCCGCGACTTGTCAGAAACAGATACAGGACTTGACGTCAGCACTGAACTTCCCATAATGACTCGGGCCTTTGGCCCAGTTAAAGACGCTCACTGGGCAGGTGAAGGACTCTACAATAGACCGAACGTGATCAAACAGACCGAACACACCTTAGAAGTTGGCCTGGTAGGGTTTCGGTCTGACCCCGAACTCCGGATGCACTGGCTGACGGCCTTTGGCAGGCTGGTGAATGCTCACACCCCGCAGCTTTGCGAGCTGGCCGGGCAGGAGGTGCATAAGCCGTACTTTGAGGCCCTGACCGGCGATGTACTGCCGTTGTTGGCAAGCATTCGCTGGCATTCCAAACATGCCCGGCGGGTGCTGGCAACCCGTACCGCCCCCGGCACGCCGTGGTTTTTAGTGGGTCAACGGGCGGTGCTCACCCGCGAGCCGCTGGGCACGGTGGGCATCATCGCGACATGGAACTACCCCATCCAATTGCTGGGCATTCAACTCGTCGCTGCGATTATCGCCGGCAACAAAGTGGTCGTAAAACCTTCCGAGCGATGCCCGCAGACCCAGTCCCTGCTGCTTGACCTGGCCAGGCAGGCCATTCAAAAGGCAGGCATGCATCCGCAAACCATCACCGTGCTGCCCGCAACGCGTGAGGCTGGCGCTGAGATGCTGGCGGCCCATGACTCCGGCAACCGGCCACTGGATCACGTCGTGTTCACCGGCTCAACGACCATCGGACGCAGCATCGCGGCGTGGGGGGCCAAAGCACTGGTGCCAACGACGCTGGAACTCTCGGGCTGCGACTCAGCCGTAGTGCTTGGCGACTGCCCACCGGCGCTCGTGGCCCTCGCTGCAAAATCCATCTGGCATGGCGTGACAATGAACGCCGGGCAAACTTGCATGGCCCCACGCCGAGTACTCGTGACCCCGGGTGTGGCGGACGATTTTGTGCGCGCGCTACGGCCCCTAGCTGCCGCAGCCGAGGTGCGGACTCTTATTGATGCGGCGGCTGCGGAACGGTGCTTTGGGCTAGCACAGGACGCCGTCCGCCGCGGGGCAACAAGCGCTTCCGGCACGCTGGAAGCGCCTGTTGGTGCAAGCATCAGACCACTGTGCCTGCTGGACTGTCCGCCCGATTGCCCGGCCGCGGCGGGCGACCATTTTGGCCCGCTGCTGTGCATCATCCGTGTTGGCGATGAGGCCGAAGCACTGCGGCTTCAGCACACGTTTGGCCAACATCTCTCAGCGAGCATTTACACCGGCAACCCAAAACGCGTGCGGCAGGAACTGGCCGGTTTGCTCGGCGCATCACAGGTCAACATCAACGACACACTGCTGCCGACGGCCATCCCGGGCAGTTCAATCGCCGGTGCTGGTCCATCAGGCTGGGGTGCATCACGCGGGGGCGAAGGGCTGCTGGCCATGACGCGCCAGATGTGTGTTTCGAACACCTCACTGCGGCTGCGTGCCCCACTGGAAAAACAGGACGAAAAGTTTATCCGACGCTTTGCAGGCTTCATGCAGTGGATGTTTCGCTGACGATTTGTGCAGAGTAAACCTGCCATTCCCAGATGAAATCATCCACCTCGAACCGTCTTGAGCAGCATCGTCTCAAAAGCCTGTGCCGCAGGGGACAACCTCCGCGCTGCGGGCTTGATGATCGCCAGTTTCCGCTTCAAATCGCTGTCACGGCAAACCAGCCCCTCACTTGGGGGCAGGGCAAAGCGGCTGACTAGGCCCACGCCGATGCCTTCGGCCACCATCGCCCGAATTGCTTCGATGCTGCGAAGCTCCATCACCACAGTCAGCGAGACGTCCGCTGCGCTGGCCGCGGCATCAATGAGCTCCCGTACTGCCGAGCCAGCCTCAAACGCAACAACCGGCTCGCCGGCGATGTCAGACCAGCGAAACTGCTTCTTGCCGGAGAGATTGTGATTTGGAGGCAGAATCAGTCGAAGATTGTCGTCGATCAACGGTCGCGTCGTGACCGAGCCGGAGTCTGCCACATGGACCGGCAGCGTGACGATACCAAGGTCAAGCTCTCCGCTGGCGACGGCCTCTGCCACAGCCGCCGAACCCGATTCACGGATGTAAAACCGAAGCCCCGGATGGTCGTGCCGGAGGGCACCGATGACCTTGGGGAGCAGATATCCGGTGGCCGTTGCGCCCGCACCAACCCGGATGTGCCCCTGCTGCAGTCCGGCCATTTCACGGGCAATCTGAATCGCCTGATCGGCCTTGCGGAGTGCTTCTTCGGCGTGGGCCAGAAACGCTCGCCCGGGATCGGTCAGGGCAACGCCACGCCCGGAGCGATGGAGCAGCGGGGTGCCCACCTCGGCCTCCAACTTTTTGACCATTGCAGAAAGAGCCGGCTGCGTCACACCAAGCACCTGAGCAGCCTTGGTCAGGTGCTCATGCTTGGCGATGGCTTGGAAGTAGCGAAGCGGGGTAAGTTCCATGGGCGCATTCTTGACCGCTGCCGCGCCGGGGCTTGGTCTGGTACACGAACCAACCGCCGTGCCACCCACACCTGCCAAGCCCGAGCATACCCCTGAACAGATAGCCTCATCCGCTGCGGGACGGAATCGTAAAATCACCGGCAGGTTCGCCAACGGTTGCCGCCGCGGCGGCGTAAGGTTGGCCGATGATTCATCCGGCCTCCGCATTGCTGGTTTTTATGCTCGCTGGCTCGGGGCAGCCCACGCTGCCCAATCTCGGGCCTGCGGCTCCTCTCGGGCCGAGCGCACCTGCGCCACCGCCGCCGAATGCACCCAACCCAAGCGGCCCAAGCGGCCCAAGCGGCCCAAGCGGCCCCGGCGGCCCCGGCGGCACACCGGGCGCACCGGTGACAACAACCCCCGCCACGCCCACACCGGCTGCCCCGGCCGTGCCAAAGCCCGCAACACCCGCAACCACACCGCGGTTCACGCTTGATGACCAAGGCCGTTGGGTTGAAACCGGCAGGCCGGTCGAGGGCTCGGATGCGGCGTTGATTGCCGAAGCTCGTCGGCTGCTGGCCGATGACCAGCCCGCCCAGGCTGAAAAGCTGCTCGATGGTTTTATCGACCGCAACGAGAACACGAACAATGCGCTGCTCGCTCAGGCGTATCTGCTGCGGGGTGACGCCATCACGGCTGGCGGCAATGAATACAAAGCCTTGTACGACTACGAGACGGTGATCAAGTCCTACGCCGCGACGCCGGAGTTTGTTACCGCCATCGAGCGCGAGCTTGATATTGCGGTGCGGTACGTGACCGGCACCAAGCGCAAGTGGCTGGGAATGCGGTTTGCAGGCGCTGAGGATGAAGGCGAAGAACTGCTGATTCGCGTGCAGGAACGCCTGCCGGGTAGCCGCATGGCAGAGCGCGCCGGCATTGAACTTGCCGACCACTACTACCGAGAGCGTGAGCTCAACCTTGCGGGCGAGGCGTATGAGCTGTTCTTGGCCAACTTTCCGAACTCGCCGTATCGCAACAAAGCGATGCAGCGGCGCATTTACTCCAACATCGGCCGCTTCAAGGGCCCTCGGTACGATGGCTCATCGCTGGTCGATGCCAGCGTACTCATCCGGCGGTACATGTCTCTGTACCCGGCCCAGGCCAACGCTGCGGGGTTAGATCAGGCGCTACTCAATCGCATCGATGAATCTGCTGCGCAGCAGCTTATCGAGGTTGCTGACTGGTACATTTACCGCGGCGACCTAGTCTCCGGCCGCGCCACCTTGCAGCGGCTGGTGCGATTGCACCCGCAGTCCGCCGCGGCTGGCAAAGCGATTATTGAGCTTGAAGCCCGCGGCTGGCCGCTGAAGCACGAACCGGCCATGCTGGTGATGCCCGTTGATGAGAACGCCCCGCTAAACCCCAGCGAGGATGATACTAAGCCGGCCAAGAGACCGGGCAAATCCGGCACAGCACCGGCCTCCGCACCGGCCTCCGCACCGGCACCCGCACCGGCACCGGCACCGGCACCCGCACCGGCTGGAGCCCAGAAGTGAGCACCATGAAACAACTGTGTCTGACGGCTCTGGCGATGGGCATGGCCGCGATGTACGGAGCAACTTTGTGCGGCTGCGCGGATGATCCGCGTGAGGGCTACTCGTTTGCCACCACGCACCGCACGGATGTGACATCGATCGCCGTGCCCATGTTCAACAACTTGTCGCAAGAGTTTGCCCTAGAGCAGGAACTAACGGCGGCTGTGGTCAGTGAAGTAAAGAAGCAAACGCCGTACAAGCTCGTGGGCATCGATGCAGCCCAGACAGTCCTGACAGGCACAATTACAGAAGCCAAGCTCCGCAAACTCTCAACCGCTCGCGATACCGGACTGGCCGAGACCTTAGCGGTGGAACTGGTCGTTGACTTCACTTGGAAGAATGCCCGTACCGGCAAGGTGCTCACGGCCCGCCGCAACTTCACCACATCCGAATCGTTTACGGCCAGTAAAGGCATCGGCGAACGGATCGAAGTCGGCCAGAACGCATCGATCGCGCGAATGGCCGCCAATATCGTCGCGGAAATGCGAAGCGGATGGTAAGAGGATCCAAATTCTCTGGTTCGCGGCCACTGTGAGATCCGCCGGGCGAAGCCGCCCCGAGCGCCTTGACGCCCGCCCCCCATTCACTGCACCGCTGCCCCCGCCAGCTTCAACCGAGCAGCCGCATCACGCAAGATCCATGCCGACAGCGCATCCGGCCTGCCCTGCTGCACTTGGCAGTTCATCAGCATCGTGTCGGCGTACATCACCCCGCCACTGGTCACTCCGGCCGCATCGCTCATCAGAAAGACGTGGGCCGCCCACGGATGGTTCGTTGCGTTGTCGGGCTGCATGTTCTGCTCAATCCATCGGCAGGTGCTGTACACAAGGTCAAGCCACTCTGGCCTGTTGTGCGTCACGGCCAGCCGGTGCAATGCGTGCATGGCGCACAATTGTGTCTCGGTAAAAACCTCCACCGTGCCAGCAAACGCCTCACCAAACAACGGGCCGGGGGCCGAACCTGCCGGCCGCAGCAACGCTCCGAGCTGATGGAGCGAAAAATTTTCGCACACCGCGTGCCAGAGCAATTCATCAACCTGCGCCCCCTCGCGAACCGGCGGGCAGACACTGGCTTGGCCCGTGACGGCCGCCAGAAACGGCCCATCCACATGCCGCCGGTGCCCCGCCTCATCACGAAAGTGATTCGGGTCCGGCAACGCCACACTCCCACCCTCGCCGCCTTGGCCGAGCGTCAGTTCCGAAGCCCGCTGCAGGCGGGCGATCCACACATTAAGGTCAACGGCCGGTGGTTGCATCGCCTTGATGGTACGTGACTGGAACTACAGTTGCATCACACTTACTTCAGGCTGCGGCATCGGGTTTACAATCCCACGCTCAGCCCGCAGCGGCAGGCCCGGCTGGCTGAACCTTGCAAACCCGCTGAACTCCGCCGGCTTACCAGTAGCGCGAGTTGGGTGCCACAGGTGATACGACATGATGTCCCGCACCGCAATGCGAACCCGGGCCCGGGGCCGCAGCCCATTGATTCGTCGGGACAGATCATCATCATCAAAGCCGTAGCCGGTGTACTGCTCATCAAACCCGTTCACCCGCTGCAACAGGCCAACCGTCGCCGCGTGATGCCCGCCGATGATCTTGGGCTTCTGCGGCTTGCCGATGCCAAAATACCGCAAAAAAACCTGCCGCAGGTACCGCCTGTGCCGCTGGCGCAGGGCCAGCAAATCGTCCGCCGTCAGTAGCGTGTCGGGTACGCCGCTGTGCAGCAGCGCTTCGGCCGTCAGCCCAGCGGTCACACCCTCGCCAAGCATCACGCGAAACGGAATCACAAGCTCCGCTCCCGCATCACGCAAGGCCGCGTGCTTCTCCGCGGCTCTTGGCTCCAGCATCGTGTCGCCATCGAGCACAATCACCAAATCGCTGTCCACAGCGCCCGCCCAGCCAATCAGGGCCCGCAGCCCGTTGTTGCGAACCTGATTCAGCCTTGGCTGCCCTTGGTGCGGCCGTGCTGCATGCCACAAGGGCACCTGCCCCCCCGCCCGCCTGCACACCTTGGGCCACCAGTCCCGCACCAGCGCTGCGATCTCGGGCAGGTCATTGTCGCACGTCAGCACCACGCCATCAGGCAAACGGCTTTGGTGCGCCAGCGACGCCAAGCACGCCGCCAAGTGCCGGGTGGTGTGCGTCGGGATCAATACAAACACTCGCTGTCCTGCGGGCTGATCCATCGCCGGAGGTTAGCGTCCACAGCACGCCGCGAACGTGACTACGTTGTATTCATGTCGCACGGCCCCAAGTCCAAATCCACACCTGTCACCATCCGCCCGGCCACCCCGGCTGATGTTCTCGCAATCCTGCGCTTCATTGCTGAGCTTGCCGAGTACGAGCGGGCCCCGGAACAGGCCGTGGCCACCGAGGCCGACTTGCTCCGCGACCTCTTTGGCGCGGGTTACGGCAAAGGCCCCGTGTGCGAGGCCCTGATGGCCGAGATTGTGCGCACCGATGCGGCCCCGGGCCAGCTTGCCACACAAGCCATCGGCTTTGCCCTGTTCTTTGCCAACTACTCCACCTGGCAGGGACGCAGCGGCATCTATCTTGAGGATCTCTACATCACACCGGCCGCACGCGGGCTTGGCGCGGGTAAGGCTCTGCTCACGGAAATCGCCAAAATCGCCCATAGCCGGGGCTGCGGACGGATCGACTGGAACGTGCTTGACTGGAACGAGCCCGCACTAGCGTTCTACCGCTCCATCGGCGCAGCAGCACTAACCGAGTGGACGATCCACCGTCTCACTGCGCCAAGCTTCGGCACGCTGCTCGAACCGGCCTCGGCCAAGATCTAGAAAAGCCGGGGTCCATCATCAACTGGTTCCAGCTTGCCCGTCTTTGAGTTCAGCCGCATTTTGGGCTTCGCGGCCTTCTCCGGCGTGGGCGTGGCTCGGGATGGCGCAGCGGCAGGCTGCGCCGGCTTGCTCGCCACTAGCGCGGCAACCGGAGCCTTTGCTACTTTCCCCGCGTTTCCAGCCTTCCCCGCTTTCCCTGTCGTGCCCGGCTTTTCCGCACCCGGCTTTACGGCTTTACTCTTCTTCTCCGGCTTAGCACTACCACGCCTCACCGGGGCAACTTCCAGCAGCGCCGCCTGCCCATCGGGGTCAACCGGGGGTAGAGATTTGCCACCCACCGGCACCTGCGCGGATTCAACAATGATGATGCCTTCCTCATCGTTGTCCTCGGCCTCGCGCTTCTCCTTGATCGCCTTGCCCTCATCATCAAGCTGCAAATCCGCAACGGCGGTGCGCTTGCGGGCCTGCACCTGCAGCGTTTCGTACAACTGCTTGGCATCAACTCCGTTGATGGCGTTGACGGCCTTGGCGATCTCGCCAATATACCGCTCAAACACGTCGCGGCGTTCGCCCTCGCGGCGCATCTTGGCCCGCTTGCGCAGGTACGTGCCCAGCTTACGGCCGCACTCCATCAGTGCCAGCTTCATCTCCTTGCGAATCTCATCGTAATCGGCAATCGCCTCTTTGCTCTCGCTGGTAAACGGCACCCACACGCTTGCCATGTGAATCATGATCACCAGCGCACCCTGCGGCAAACTCGCCCGAGGCTGGGCCAAGTCATAGTTCCGCCAGTTGGTCTCCGTCACGCTCTTAAAACTCGAGCAGGCCGATTGCTGAAACAGCAGCGGTACGCGGTTGGCAAAGCGAATCACACGGGCCGAATCATCCCCCGGCAGCGCGCCGCCAAAGGCAATGGCCGCCTCAATCTGAAACGGCCTGCCGCGATAAATCTCCGGCTCGCGGCTGCTGGCGGCGTAAAACTCCGCACGCACGCCCTTGAACATTCCCTTGAGCATCTGCTGCACACCAATCGGCGCCAAACAGTCCGTCGGTGGCGGCGGCAGCTTGGCATCCATAAACGCCGCGTACAGCTTCTCGGCCTTGGCGAGGTCAATATCACCCGCCTTGGTCCGGCTGGTTGCACCGATTTTCTCGCACATTTGCGAGGCGCTGGCCGGTGAGATCCGGCAGAACTTTTCCTGCAGGAACGTGTACAGCGTGCCGCCCTTTTCCGCGGCCTCATAGTCTTTGAGCATCTGCAGCAAGGTGCCAAGTTCAATTCCCTTTGGGTGGGGCTGAATCTCACGGGTCTCCGGTGGCAGCTCATCAACGCCACGTGGGAACAGCACCACCCCGCCCAAGTCTTTAGTAATCGCCGCCACCGCCAGCGGCTCGGGCTCGGCCTCACTGGCCACTACCGCCCCGGCAATCATCGGCTTGCCATCATCATCGGTCACCGCAAAGGGCTTGGCCCCAGCCTTAGCGGCCTTAGCCGCCGGAGCTGAGAGTTCCTCTTCCTCATCGGTCTGACGCGATGGCCGCATAAAGATAAACTTGGCGTGCGGGTTGGCAATGGCGGTGAGTTCAAGGAACTCATCAATGCTGCCGCGGCCGCGCTGGTACTTGCCTTCAAGCTCCACCGCCACGCTGGTGCCGGTGGGGTAGTCGTACTTGCCAAAGAGCTGGCCCTGTTCCACCAGCTCACGCACACCCTGGTTCAGCGTGGCCAATCGCTTCGGCGGAAAGTCCTCCGTCTCGCGGTCCACCGTCACCTCGGCCCGGTTGGTCTTGGTGTTCATCGCCAGCTCAATGTGGTGGGCGGGCGTGTTGGCCTTGGGCTTGGTGTGAATCACCATCGGCTTGCCGGTGGTAATCAGCCCGTACATGCCCGCGGCCGAGATACCGATGCCCTGCTGGCCCCGGCTCATCTTGAGACGGTGAAACTTGCTGCCAAAGAGCAGCCGACCGAAGACATTCTCAACTTGTTTGCGCACAATTCCGGGCCCGTTGTCCAGAACCGTAATGCGGTAGCGGCTCTGCTTAGCCGTTGATGGCCGATCGGGCTGCAGGTCTTCAAGGGCGATCACCACCTCCGGCAATATCCCCGCTTCCTCGCACGCATCCAGCGAGTTGTCAACCGCTTCCTTCACCGTCGTCAGCAACGCCTTGCGCGGATTGTCAAAGCCCAGCAGGTGGCGGTTCTTGGCAAAAAACTCCGAGACAGAAATGTCCCGCTGCTTGGTCGCCATGGTCTCGGCGGTCACCTTGCCAGCGCTGCGGCCGCTGTCACCGCCAGATCCTCCGCCGCCCCCAGCGCTGCCACCGCCTGCGCCTCTCTTTGCGGCGCTCCGCTGGCGAGCTGCTTCGAGTTCGGCTTCCTCTGCCGGCATCAACATTCCTGGCGCATCCATGCGTCGATCCTCGGTTGTACGTGCTGTGGTTTTCGGGCTGCGAATTGGCGGGGCGGGGCGTGGTTTCATCGGTCCGGTTCGGTTCCCGGCCGGGCCGGTGGTGTCCACAAGATAGGCGGGCTTCAGCCCGGCGGAACGAAGCAATGGAAGCGGAAATCGCGGAGAATTCAGAACCAGCAGCGCCGATACCGGCGGGGCCGAGGATTCTGGGGCTGGCAGCGACATTGGCGTGCCCGAAAAAGATTTGCACAACCGCGGCGGGGTTGGCCTTCAGGCCGATCCAGCCGCCGCGGTCTGGCAGGCCCGGATGGGTTGGCCGCTGCACTTCGGTTCCGAGGCTGGCGAAGCACAACCCAGACCGGCAAAACCGCATGACAGCAGCAGCCACAACCCACAAACACCCGCCCCCGCACCCGTGCCATCGCCTTTCCAGGCGATGTCTCCCGCCTTGCTCCGCTCCTAACCCCCGAGAGCGCACCAATCCCTCGAATCGCACACCGCTAAGACCGCCGCACAACTGTTGCGGTGGGTGAACGCGTGCAAATCGCAGTACCAATCGGCCGCTGCGCGTGCGGCGACGGTGGCTGCATCAAAAATGGTCAAGCGTAAAATATTCAGAGGGTCACAATCAAGAGTCAGATCGCGTTCGATCGGAGCCGATACCCGCACCCGCGGACAATCAACCACGCTGCTCGACCCGAAACATCACATCTCCCGGGACTCCCCCTCCGGCTCACCGCACTTGGCCTGAAGCCCCCGGCGTCACCCCATCGGGTCCACGCATGCCGCCTTCGGATCCCAGCATTCCACCTTCCGCCCTTATTGCCACGCCTTCAGCAACCGTCACTCCGCCTTCCGCCCCGCTGGGGCGGAAGGCAATGAACCTGCTGATGCATCTGGCGTGTGCCGGGCTTACCGGATCGGGGCCGCTCAATCAAACACATAACACTCATCAAACGCGACACTCGGAGCGCGAAGCAGCCGCAGAGGCTCTGACTTAAAATCCCCTGCTTGTGGTGCTCGCGCTGATTGGCGATGGACGCCTTGACCGCGGGCTCCTGCGATTTACTGACCGTAAAAACGCTCAACCCCTCCATTGCTCGTTTACCCATCCCTCGCTACCGCAGCTTAATCAGCGCCAGCGACAGCACCACCAGCAACACCGCCACAATCCAAGCCCGCGTCACAATGCGCGTCTCCTGCCAGCCGCTCTGGTGCAAATGGTGGTGCACCGGCGCACACTTAAAGATGCGCTTGCCCGTGGCCTTGAAGTAGCCCACCTGCATGACCACCGAGAGAATCTCAAACAGGAACACGCCGCACATGAACAGGACCAGTATCTCCTGCCGCACGACGGTGGCGATATAGCCAATCAACCCGCCCAGCGCCAGCGCACCGGTGTCTCCCATGAACACATCAGCCGGTGAGCAGTTGAACCATAAAAAGCCCAGGCACGCGCCGGCCATGCCACCTGCGATGATCGCCAGCTCGCCGGAGGCCGGAACGTGCGGCACCAGAAGGTAATTGGCCCACGTGTCCTTCCCGGCGATGAGTACCAGCACCAGCAAACCCAGCCCAACTGCGGACGTCACGCCCGAGGCCAGGCCATCAAGCCCATCGGTGATGTTCACGGCGTTGGAGAGGCCGGTGATCATCAGCATGCCCAGCACTACAAACCACAGTCGCGACATGTGCACCAGCCCCTCGGCAGGCTCGCCCAGCACGCTCTTGTAGGTTTTCTGAAACGGCACGTTCAGCACATGGGCCATGTCAACACCCTTGCCCGAGTCTCCGTGGTTGAAGCAGAACCAGCACACCAGCGCGCCAAGGCCAAACTGAAACACCAGCTTCTCCCAGCCGTACAACCCCTGCCGGCCACCTTGCCGCATGGCCGCAGTCAGCTTGAAGTAATCATCTACCCCCCCCAGTACCGCCAGCCAGACCATGACGATGATGCCCAGCAGCACATAAAAATTCGACAAATCGGCCATCATCACCGTGCTGAACAAAATCGCCGCGACAATGAGAATGCCGCCCATCGTGGGCGTGTTCTTCTTCTTGCTGGCCACATCCTGCAAGCTGGCCGCATCGGTAACTCCCGTGTCACCAATCTTTTTGTGCCGCAGCACCGCGATGACTTTGGGCCCCAGCGCAACAACAAACAGAAACGAAAGCACCACCGAAAAGAAAGCGCGAAACACCTGCTGATCAAGTATCTGAAGGACCGAGTCAATCCCCGCCCTCTCCGCCCAAGTCCGCCCGATGATGTCGTAAAAAGAAAACATGTCGTGGCCTTAGGTTAAAACTGGTGAAGTCTGAGCGGAACGGAGAGATGAACGCAGAGCACGCAGAGCGAAAGAAAAGGGACGCAGAGGAAGGCAGGTGAAAGGGATTGCCCGGAGAGATTGTCAGAGCGGTGATGATTTGGAATTTTGCCTAGTGCACAACGGAGCAAGTGCCTTGACCACCTCTTTTCCCCAAATACTCTGCGTTCCTTTTCCGCACCTCTGCGCCCTCTGCGTTCATCTCTCCATTCCGCCACAAGATAAAAAAGACAGCTTCTCATGACGCCGCCACCTGCCGCGCTGCATCGAGCTTCATGCTCACCACAGCGCCAGACTTCAAGGCCTTGGCAATCCGCTCCAACTTCATCCCGCGTGAGCCCTTGAGCAGCACCGCATCGCCCGGGCCGAGCAAGCCAGCAATCCCCGAAACCGCCGCGTCCGTCGCCTCAGCAATGCGCACAATCTTGGCGCTAGCCTGCGTGCCCCACACCGCCTGCGCGCTCGCCGCGGCCCGCTGGGCCGCCGGGCCAACGGCCACCAGCACATCAACACACCCGCACTTGGCCACCAGTCGCCCGGCTTCATCGTGCGCCGCATCGCTGGTGGCTCCCAGTTCCAGCATGTCGCCCAGCACCACCACCCGCCGGCGCACCGCAGCAGCCGAGCCCGCCGCAGCAGCCGGGCCAAATAACTCCGCAAACGTCGCCAGACCGGCCGCCAGCGAATCCGGATTCGCGTTGTACGCATCGTTAATCAGCATCAACGTTGTATCACCCGCGCCCGCGTCGTGCAGCACAATCCGCTCCGCCTGCCAGCGCATCTCCGGCCCGCGAGCAGTCGCCAACGCACCGGCAATCGTCGCATCATCAAGCCCCAGCCGGCGCCCAACCGCCACTGCCGCCAGCGCGTTGCACGCGTTGTGCCGCCCCGGCAATGCCATGTGCAGGTTCAGCCTGTCAGAGCACGAAAACCACGCCACCGGATTGCCCGCCGCATCCCAGATGTACTCAAACGCCGTAAGCCGCAACTCCGCCTGCGGCGAGAGCCCAAAGCGAACCACCGATGGCGCCGGCTTCAGCAGCGGCAGCAGCTCCGGCGCATCGGCCGTCACCACCGCCAGCCCACCCGCCCGTATGCACGGCAGGATCGAAGCCTCCTCGCGCGCCACACCCGCAACATCACCAAAGAACTCCAGATGCTCACGACCGATAGATGTAATCACCGCGATATCCGGCTCAACCACTGAGCCAAGCGCCGCGATCTCTCCGGGATGGTTCGTCCCCACCTCACAGATCAAGTACTGGTCCGTCGGCTTGGCCGCCAGAATCGTCAGCGGCACGCCAATGTCGTTGTTGTGGCTCTTCTTGCTGGCAGTGCCACGCAGCTTCGTCGCCAAGGTCGTCTCAATCAGCCGAACCGTCGTCGATTTGCCGTTTGAGCCGCATACCGCGATTACCTTGGTCTCCCGCAGCGTCTTGCGATACGCCGCCGCCAGTCGCAGCAGCGACTTCCGCGTCGATTCAACCTTGATCACCGGCACCGGCAACTCCGCAGCACCGGGCACATCATGCTGCACCACAATCGCCGAGGCACCCGCCGCCGCGACCTCGGCCACAAACTTGTGCCCATCAAACCGCTCCCCCGCCAAGGCCACAAACACCTGCCCCGGCAAAATTGCCCGTGAGTCAATGCTCACCCCGTCGCCAATGGCTTCTGTCGCCCCAGCAACACCCCGGCTGAGGTACTGCCCCGCGCACACGGCCTTGAGATTCTCAATTCGGAAGAACGACACGCTGCTGCCACCTTTCAGGGAGAGATTCACCGACCGGACGACCAAGCTTTTAAGCACAAAACAATCACCGAGGATTGAACAACGTTCTTAGAAACCAAGCGTGCCGCGACCGAGGCAAATGAGTCTACCAACACTATTCGCACGCCCTTTTACCCGCGTCCACCCAACTTCCGCGATGCCATCGCCTTTCGCACCTCATCGCGATCATCAAACTTGTTCTTTACAGTGCCCCCTCGCCCGTCAGCCACAATTTGGTAATCCTCGTGCCCCTTCCCAGCAACCACGAGAATATCCCCCGGGTGCAAATCTGCAACGGCTTGACGAATGGCCTCGGCCCGATCAGTGATGCGAACGACGGCAGATCGACGGTCCGCAGGCACACCGGCAACCACTTGGTCCAAAATCGCCTCCGGATTTTCCGACCGCGGATTGTCGCTGGTTGCAAAAGCCTTATCCGCCAAACTCGCCGCCACCCTCGCCATTTTCGGTCGTTTGGTGGTGTCGCGGTCGCCCCCGCATCCAAACACGCACAGCAGTCGCCCCCCACTGCCACTACCCACAAGCGCCTTGCGCAGCACAGTCAGCACGCGTGAGAGTGCATCATCCGTGTGCGCATAATCCACAAAGGCAGCCGCGGCATCTTTCGGCCCCGTCACCGGTTGCAGCCGCCCCGGCGGTGCATGAACATGCGCTAACGCCTCGGCCGCCGCCTGCTCCGTCAAGTGATCCGGATAGCACGCGCTCGCCACCGCCGCAGCCTGCATCGCGTTCATCACATTAAACTCACCAATCAGCGGCAGGTGCACCCGCACCGGCCTTCCTGTTGGCGGCGTAAATTCAACATCCATTCCCGAAAGCGTGAGCGCCACAATACGGGCCGACCAATCCGCCGCGGGCTGGGCCGCATCATGCCGTGATTTCATGCTGCATCGAACCACTCTGGCCTTGCAGTCCTGCAACATGCGTTTGTGCCAAGGGTCATCGGTATTGACCACCGCCACACCGCCCTGGGCTGCGCTGGGCAGCATGGCAAACAGCCGGGCCTTAGCGGCGGCGTAGTTTTCCATGGTTTTGTGGTAATCCAAGTGATCGTGCGTCAGGTTGCTAAAGACCCCGGCTTGAATGCTCAGTGCGCCAACCCGCTGCTGATCAAGCGCGTGGGAACTCACCTCAAAGCTGCATGCCCGGCATCCAGATTCATGCATGCGGGCAAGTGTCCGTGAAATTTCAAGTGCCGGGGCCGTCGTCAACTGTGCCGGCGCGGTCTCCACACCGTCATCAATCAGCACGGTGCCCATCAGCCCACAGCGAACGTGCACTTTATTTAATAGCTGGTGAATAAGAAAGGTTGTCGTCGTCTTGCCGTTGGTTCCAGTTGCCCCAATCAGTTTCAACTTCGAGCTTGGCTGGCCGTAAAATCGTTCGGCCAGCAGTGCTGTGGCCAGCGGTATGTCAGTACTGGTCAGCACCAAAGTGCCCAGCCGCCCCGCGTGAGCAATTGCGGCCTGGGCATCGGCAGGCAACGCGCCGGCATCAACAAGCACCGCGGCGGCCCCTGCTGCCACGGCGGCCTTGATAAACACCCGCCCGTCTGATTTTTCACCCTTGCGGGCAATAAAAAGCGAGCCGGGCATGACCGACCGGGAATCTTCGGTAATGTCAGTAATTCGTGTCGGACCAGCAACCACAGCACCAGCCGGGCCGCCCATCGCTGCTGGCGTGACCAGCCCTTCAGGAAAATCAGAGATCAGCAGGCCCAGATCCATGGCAGGTTCCTTGCTCATCGCCCGTGGCCACCGGCACAATCGGGGTTTGGCGGCATCCATGCCGCTCTGCAGACAGGCAAGTCTACACGGGCTCGAGCGCTCCGGAACACACCAAGCCGTACCAGAACACGGAAAAAAACCGGGCAACCTGCGATACCCCCGAGCGGCCAAACACGCGCGCCGCCCCCCAAAACCGATCACCCGGCGAAAACCTGTCAACATCCGCAATTTGTCATTTGTGCGGTTCTGCGACCCGGCAGGGTGGAAATCTCCGCCCAGCCTGCCGACACTTGCCACCCGGACGGTAAACCCGCCCGCCGGCTTGGCCAGACCGGTCGCATTGCGACCCGAACAAACCAAGCCCCGCGGCGGCAACCGACTCAGGGCCGTCTTCGTATCGGATGCACCGACACGTAGGCGGCGGCAGCTTTTCTCGTACTTGCTTTTGAGGTGATCATGGCTCGCACTGGCACCAGCGTTGGAATGGGCATTACGGTCGGTCTTTGCGGCGTCGCCGCGGTCGGCTTTATGGTCAGCACGATCATCTTCTACGGCCAGGCAGATGCCGCCCGGAAGCAGCTCGAGCAGCAGACCAAAGAGACACAGGAAATCGTGCGCGTCTCCGAGAGCAGCGACCCGGCTGTTCGGCTCATGATCGAAGAAGCCAAAAAGGCCAACAAGTCCCTCATGGGCTATGTGCTCGAGGCCAGTGGCACGCTCGGTGAGAAGGTCACCGGCGGACGTGGTGACACCCTGGGCTCTATGACGGCCAAGGTTTCCAACCGCCTTGGTGAATCCGGCGGCAATCTCCTCGCCCTTTTGGCCGAGAAGGAAAAAGCACTGGCCGATGCCACGAGCAAGGTCGCTCAGGCCGATGCGTCCAGCACCTTGGCCCAGAGCAAGCTGCAGGAGGCAGTCGCCCGGTTCACTGCCAGCGAAACAACCCGTAAGAATGATGCCACGGCCCTGTCCAGCGGTATCGATGATTACAAGAAGAAGTTGGACACCCAAGTGGGTGAACTCGGCAAAGCGCGTGACAACGTGCAGTCGCAAGTGAGCAAAGTCAAAGAAGAGGCAGACCGTGAAAAGGTCGCACTCAACAGCGAGCTTTCCCGCATCCGCGAAGAGCTGCTCATCACACAGGGTAAGGTCCGCGAGCTCTCAAAGGCCCGCAGCAAAGATGCCATCAAGCCGCAGGATGAATACGCACTGATCGATGGTTCAATCATCGACCTTGACCCCATCAACGCCAAGCTGGTCACCATCAGCCGCGGCCTCAAAGACAAGCTGGTCTTGGGCATGACCTTCCAAGTCTACGCCGACCCAACCCAACTGCGTGTCAACGAGCGCACCGGCGAATACAGCCCAGGCAAAGCAACCGTTGAGATCATCCGTATCGATGAGTCATCGGCCGCCGCACGCATCGTCCGCCAGAGCCGCTCCAGCGGCGTGGCCAAGGGCGATGTCATCGCCAACCCGGTGTACGACCCCTCCAAGACCTACTCGTTCCTGATCTTCGGTGACTTTGACCCCTCCCGCACCGGTAACCCAAGCCCAGTCGGCCAGGGCGAGATTCGCACCCTGATCGAAGGCTGGGGCGGCAAGATCGCTCCGACCCTCGCTGGCGATGTTGACTTCATCGTCCTGGGCGCCCGCCCAGTCATCCCGCCCGCCCCCCCCACCGGTGCGCCGGCCAACATCGTGCAGGCCTTCACCCTCGCCAAACGCACGGCCGAGGAGTATGACCGCCTTCTGGCTCAGGCCGCCGCGACCAGCATCCCGGTCCTCAACGAGAACCGCCTCTACACCCTGCTGGGCCGCTAAGCCCCGCTGGTACTCGAGAATTGATCAAGCCGCCCCGAACATTCGGGGCGGCTTTTTTATGGAACCACCAAGCTTCAGGCATCGAAGCAGCAATCGCCCCGTCCAGTACGCCGATCAACAATCAGCATCTCCGCAACTTCCTGCCCTCACCATCCCCCCCGCCCGGCGCGCGTACAAATGCCTCATGGCAAACGTGTTAGTCCTCGGCTGCGGCATGGTTGGATCGGTCATGGCACTGGATCTGGCGACGGATTCATCGCTTCGCGTCACCGCTGCGGACGCATCAGCCGCCGCGGTGGCCGGGTTGCACGCCCGCGCCAAGGCGATGAGTCTGCCGCTGACTACGACCACGGTTGATGCCTCAGACCCGGCAGATGTCCGCCGACTGGCGGCGAGCTTTGACCTAGTCTGCTGTGCGCTGCCCAGCCGCTTTGCGTACCGCACCGTTGCAACGCTCATCGAGGCGGGCAAACATGTTTGCGACATCAGCTTCGTCGCCGAGGACCTTTTAGACCTCGACGGCTTGGCCAAGTCCAAGGGAGTCACCGCGGTTGTAGACTGCGGAGTCGCGCCGGGCATGAGCCACATTCTGGCGGCATATGCCGCGGCACAGCTTGACACCTGCGAATCGGTGTCGATGTACGTTGGCGGGCTGCCGGTAGAGCGGCGCTGGCCGTTTAGCTACAAAGCAGCGTTCTCGCCGGCAGATGTGATCGAGGAGTACACCCGTCCATCGCGCATCGTCGAGCACAACCGGGTCGTCGTCAAGCCGGCCCTCAGCGAGCCGGAACTCATGGACTTTCCCGGTGTCGGCACGCTTGAGGCCTTCAACACCGACGGCCTGCGCTCAATGGCACGCACGTACCTCGGGCGAATCCCGCACATGAAGGAAAAGACGCTGCGGTACCCCGGCCATATCGAGCAGATGCGTGTGCTCCGCGAAATGGGCCTGTTCAGCACCGAGGCGGTTGATGTCAAGGGTACCAAGATCGTGCCGCGAGAGCTTATCGCCACGCTGATGTTCCCGATGTGGACATACCAGCCCGGCGAGGCCGACCTCACCGTAATGCGAGTCGAGGCAACCGGCCAGCGCACTGGCAGCCCCGCGTCGGTGCGGTTTGATGTGCTCGACAAGCTCGATACCGCAACCGGCTTCACATCCATGGCTCGCACCACAGCGTTTCCGTGCGCCGTCATGGCCCGGGAAGTACTCTCCGGCCGCTACGCCCGGCGCGGCGTGATTGTCCCGGAGTACCTCGGCCAGGATGCCCCGTTGGTGGCTCGCCTGCTGGAGCAGCAGGCCAAACGCGGCGTGGTGTATCGATGCACAGAACCAACTCCAACGCACGTTGATCGTCAGCCACAATGAATCGATCAATCGCCAACCGCGTCACCAGCGGGCGTAGAGCCTAAAAGAAGTTCTAGCTATATGTGGCAGCTTCCAGAGCCAGTGCTCACCACTCAATCAGCCACCACGAATTCACTCGACCGCAGCATCCTTACCTTCAGCAGCTTTTTCCATACCCTTGACCTTTAGCCGCTTGGTCACCGCATCAATGCCAATGAACTGCTGACCAGCGGCTCGGGCATCCGCAAAGGAGCGGACCGAAAAGGCCTCGTAGCCCTGATTGCCGGGTGTGCCAGGACGGGCCGCCAGTTCGCTGCGAAGCCGGTCCACCGTCAGCGGTGAGAATTGCGTGATCTGTGCAACCACAACTCCCTGCCGAGCCGGAGCCGGCACGGCGAAGGTGCGTGCTGTCGCATCAGTAGTTTCGATGGGCTGAGTCGGGTCAATCAGCTCGGCACGAACCATCACGGCCTCGGCAAACGCTTCATCGGTCACACCCTTCTCAGATGGTGATGCGCCGTTCTTGCGGCTCACACGAACATCATTCTTCACTTCTGTGACAGTGAACCCACCCGCTCGCAGCACGCCGGTGTAGTCAGCCAAGCCGAGCACACCGCTATTTATCGCCCAGCTTTCCATCTCTGCCTTCATCTTGTCAAACGCGCGGAGCCGCTTGATGTTGGCAACCACTTGGTCGCGAACCTCGCTAGCGCTGGCCGCCGGGGCAGAACGTTTGGCCGAGGCGATCGAGATAAAGTGGGCCGAGCGACCCTGATCCTCGAAGCTCGCGGTAATCGGCACACCAACTTGGGTGACCAGCCGCGGACGCTCTTTGCTATCCGGAGCACGCAATTCACGCGCGCCAAACACGGCATCCGCTGCCGAGATATTCAGCGTGCCGATGCGAGCGTTCGCCCCACCCACACCCGTCATGGTCGCAAATTCGCTGCGGCTTAGCAGGGTCACCGGGCTACCAGAAACGTTGATCTGCAGTTCGATGCCTGTTTCTTTCTTGATCTTGGCCGCGGCTTTTTCAGCGATGGGCTTCAGATCGGCCTTGGCGACAAAGGAGCCATCGGCCGGGAGGGTCTTGTAGCCGTCCTGCTCAGGCAATACTGAGGAAAGCTTGAGCAGCTCACCGCGAACTGTGGCGACAGCCTCTTTGAAAATGGTGTCAATCTTCTCGTCGCGAATTGTGCGCTCAACTTCAGCGCGGCGCTGGTCCGCAGGGAGCTTGTCATCGGCGGGCTTGTCCAGCAGGCGACGCTGCACCTCAACTGGATCAACCGTGACCCTCATGGCAATCTGGTTGCGATCAATCGTTAGATACTGCACCGCTATCCGGTCCGGGAATGTGTAGCCAATACCAAGCTCACCACCACCAATCGGCGTGTCCTTGAACTTGGCAAAGTGCTCATCAATAGCGGCCTGATCAACCTCGCCCACTTCAGCCAGTGCCTTGGCATCCGGGGTGATCAGAATATACGACACAACAGCTTCATCAAACTGCTTGCGTGCTGCGGCGATCAGGCGACCTTCACCCAGCTTTGGGGCATTGCCGAAGGCGGTGATAAGCCGTGAGAGTCCGCGCGCTTCGGCCAAGGCATCACCGAACGTCGCCTCGCCACCCTGGGTCAGGAGGACGGGAACGCGATTCTGCAACTCACGCTCGACACCTTTGATGTACTCATCGCGCTTGCCGTACATGTCAATGGCACGCTGCATGTCAGAGCGTGCCAACGACTGGACGTTCTGGTCAAACGCCGAACCGGCGATATCGGGAATCATGGCGATGCCGTCAATCCGGTTTCCCTCCACACCAGCGCGGCGGGTGAGCTCATTGAGCATCAGCCAGTGCTCACCATTAAATGCCGTGGCCAGAGTGGGCGCGTAGCTGCGAACCTCCTTCAACTTTGCCGAAGCATCATTGAGCTGGCGAACGGTAATTATCTTCCCGTTCACGGTGATTCGCGTCACCGCAGAAGCATCGTTGCCGATCATCTGCAGCGTCTGGGGGAGCAGGAAAGCGATCATCAGCAGGCCGCCGAAGATGACCAGAATCCAGCGGTTGTACTTCTGAAGGAGTTTGACCATATTCGACCAATGATACGGGACTTAACCGCCGGGAAGCGGAACAGAGCGTGAACACAGATTCGCGATTCGGGCGTTTGGCCGAAAACGCAAGAGACCCAGAGGAACCGAAGCGCCGCGGAGAAAACGGGAAGTCACAGAGCAAGCAAACCGGCCAAGCACACGCCAAATGCCCTGAAGCACTTGTTTTTTCCCCTGCCCACTCAGCCCACCCACCCCTCATTTCCCTTTTTTTAGACCCTGCTCTGTTTTCGACACATCAACCCTTCCAACCAAGCTTTTCGCCGCTCTCTCCCACCGAATAAAGTCATCCATCCCCCAATATCCCATCTCCCGGCTTTCTCTGCATCGCTCCGCCCCCCCCGTCCAGTGCCGTTCGTTGAACACCCAACACCCCCTCCAGTCGCTCCAACGGATGAACCCGCAGACTCCGCCGATAAAACATCGCCCCGCGTTTTCAGCGGGGCGGTGTGGGTGAACATAAAAGAGCCTTCCGGCCCGCCGTCAATTACCGATAGAATTCGATGATCAAGTTGGGGTTGACATCAAACGGAATCTGATCCGAGGTCGGCATCGCCAAGATCTTGGCCGTCATCTCCGACGGGTTAAAGTCGATCCACTGTGGCACCTCGTGGCCGGGCAACGATTCCATGTTCTCTTTGGCGAGCTTCTGGATCTTGTCCTTGAGTGTCACAACATCGCCAACCGTGCAGGCGTAACTGGGTCGATCGGTCTTGCGACCGTTCACCTTGATGTGGCCGTGAGCCACAATCTGGCGAGCAGCCCAGATCGTCCGGGCCAGACCGCAGCGACGCACCACATTGTCCAGACGCGTCTCAAGTTCACGGAGCAACACCTCACCAGTGTTACCCTTGGCCCTACCGGCCATGTCAATGTACCGGCGGAACTGCTTCTCCAGCACCGAGTAGTGGAAGCGAACCTTCTGTTTCTCGTTCAGGCGAAGGCCATAGTCACGCAGGCGGCGGCTACGAAAACCGTGCATGCCCGGGTAAACCAACTGCCGCTTGCTTGTGTGCTTGGGGTTGTCTGCGATGGGTACGCCGACGCGCCGAGAAAGCTTAACTTTGGGACCAGTATAACGAGCCATAAAACGTGCTCCGTCGCGCGGGCGGTCAACCTTGGCATCAGCGCCATCACGGTTGGCCCGGCGTGCCAGCAACAAACAGGCATTAACGCCCGAAAGGCTGGCGATCTCCCGTCCGGTGGCCGCGGCTGCGGGCGGACGAGTGGTGAGATCCGGTCATGCACAATGCATAGACCACAGGGGGGCAAGTGTTAGGGGGCGGCCGGGCGGAGTCAAGCGTGCTCGGACCAGAACCAGCGAAAGCCTACTTCCGGGATTGAATTGAATCGGACTAGCATATACATACCTGTTGAAACCCCAACTGGATGTGAAGGTAGTACACTCCAACCTAGTGACTCGCCTATGTTTGTAACCACAAACTTCATGAAGTTTGCGTTGTAAGACCGAAAATTGAGGTAAGTTCCTGTCTCCAGCCCTTCCTGATTCGCTCGCATCTGCTGCTTGGCTCGTGTTTTCTAGGGCCAAAGTTCTCCGCCCCCGCCCCGTCCACGTTTACGCCCGCCGCTTCTTGTGCTGCTGCTCGATATCACAACCCGACTGCGCCTTGGTCCGTTCCGCCTCACGCGGCGGCTAACCGATGGCACCTTTGGCGAGCGCTGGCTAGCCCTGCACGAAGGCGTGATGTCAAGCCATGTGATCTACCGCTTTGCCCCGGCCCACCGCGATGGCTTCCTGGCCATGATGGAGCGGGCCGCAACCCTGAATCACGGGCACATCCTAAAAATTGAGCACTTTGATATTGATGATCAGGGCCAACCGTTCTGCGTCACGCCATTCACCGGTGACCGCGACGGGGTCCTGACCTTGGGCCAACTCATCCGCGCCAAAGGCGGCATGTTCTCACTTGAAGAAGCCAAACGCGGGGCAGACCAAGTCCTCTCGGCCATCGCCCACGCCCACCGGCTGGGCTGCCCGCACGGCCCGCTGTCGATGGATGAAATTTTAGTTGACCGCCACGGCTCGTTAAAGCTTGAGCTGTACGGCGTCGCCCGCATGTTGGGCCATCCCGAAAATGATCTGGCCGAACAGCAGCGCCGCGAAGTGCAAAACGCGATGGCCATTTTGTACCAAATGATCACCGGCCTGCGGTATGAAGAGCCACTGATTCTGCCCGGTCGCGTCATCGCTGGGCTCAACAAATGTTGGGACCACCTCTTTGAAACCGGCCTCCAAGAGCCAGGATTCGCAAGCGGCGCACACGCACTGGCAGCCCTGCGGGCCTGCGCGACCGATCCGGCAAGCCGGTTTTTCTCACTTGCAAGAGTGCGCGCATCAGTCCAGCGGGCAATGTGGGTGGGTTGACGGGCAGTGCCCGGCAAGTGGCTAAAGAGTCAAATAGCCAAATCCAAGACACTTGCAGCTCGTGAGCCCGCTCACTCCGCGGAGGGCACACAATCCCGCGGCGACACGCCTCAATCCGGGATGCTTTGATTTGACAACTTGGCAGTTTGACAATTTGGCAGTTTGCTAATTTAGCCATTTGACCATTCGGCCCACTCCCCCTCCCACTCCCCGTACCCTCTCCCCGTGACGCCATCGACTTTTCTCTCCCACTTCGGCATTCGCGAGAACCCTTTTCGGGGCGAAGAAGCGCGGCTTGATACGGTGTTCTGTCGCATCACCTCCAGTGATGCCCAGCAACTCGCCGTCAACACCGACCACACCGCCGGCCTCGAACCCGGGCACTCGCCACTGGCAATGGCCGCGCAGCACGCTGAGCTTGAAAAGTTCATCGGCGACTTTCAGCGGCCCGCTTCCAGCGTTGTGTTTGGTGAAAAAGGTTCGGGCAAAACCGCGATGCGGCTGCAAATCGCCCAAGCCGCGGCTGTCCACAACGCACGCAACCCAGATGCGCGAATGCTGATGGTGGCCTATGACGAGCTGCACCCGTTCCTAGAGCGCATTCACAACCGGCTCCGGCGAGTGACCCGCAAAGGCGAAACCACACCGGCCGATTCGTTTCGCCAAATTCTCTTGGCAGACCACATCGATGCCATCATGCACCTGGTGGTGCCAAAGCTCATCGACGGGGTACTGGCCCCGCCCAAAGATGAGCAGCCCACCGGCATGGTGCCGCCCCCACCCCCCCACTTGCGAGGCCTGGCCGACCCCGAGATTCTTGACCTAGGGGCCGAGCCCAAAAAATCACTCCGCCGCACCGACCCGGCAATTAAACGTGACCTGATGGCCCTGTGCGCTGCGTACGACCGGGCCGAGGATGGCTCGGCCCGTGTACGACCACTGCGCTGGGCCCTTCAGGTGCGCCGGCCGTGGATTGAGCGTGTGGATGCAACAGTTGCGTACCTTGGGTGGGTGCCACCGATGGCCATCGCCCTTTGGCTTGCCTTCACCGCACCAAAACCACTCGGCACCGATGGCGGTGGGCTGATGGACTCAACCAACATCATCAGTTCATCTACCTTCTTGCGCACAATTTGGCGGCAGTTGCAAGACACCTTCGGCCTTTCCGCCTCAGCAGACCCGCGCACAGTGGTGTGGACAACCGCGTTTGTCTCACTCATGCTCATCTGGATCGTGTTCTTGGTGCGTCGTGCATGGACAGATCGCTTCCGCCTCGCCCGGCAATCATCAAGGTTGTACCGCCAAGTGCGGGTGACCGGTCGCAGTGAGTCCAGCGTCTTTGAAGCGGTACGGGCGTTGCCCGCATCAATACGCTCCAGCAACTTCCTGCCAATCAGCGATTCTGAGGACCTGCGGCTGCGCACCTTTGAGCGACTGCGCCGGGTGCTTCGTTTGTTCGGCTACAGCGGGCTTGTGGTGGTTGTTGACCGCGTCGATGAACCGCTGATCGTCGCTGGCGATGCCGAGCGAATGAAGTCAATCGTCTGGCCGATGCTCACGAGCAAGTTTCTTCAGCAGGAAGCCGTTGGCATCAAGCTCCTCTTGCCGATCGAACTGCGCCACATGCTGTTCAAGGAGTCCGCGGCGTTCTTTCAGCAGGCCCGCCTAGACAAACAGAACCTCGTCGAGCAGCTCGGCTGGACCGGATCAACCCTCTACGACCTGTGTACCGCCCGCCTGATCGCCTGCCGCGGCCTCTCAACCGGTGATTCAGGCAAGCAAATGCTGACGCTCGCAGATTTATTCGACCCCGAGGTGGGGCGGGCCGGGCTGGTTGAGGCACTGGAACAAATGCGCCAGCCGCGGGATGCGTTCAAATTTTTGTACCAGTGCATCATCGAGCACTGCGCGCAGGCCACACAAGAACAGGGCGCCTATCGAATCGCCAAGGAAGTGCTCGAGCAGGTTCGCAAGCAGCAAGTCGAACGGCTGCGGCAACTAACGATGGGAATTCGCCCGGCCTGAGCATCCTCCGGGAGGTCAACCGGCTTCGCTCATTCGGAGGCAATCAACTCGCTTGGGATGCCGCGTGGTGCACCAAGGCGAGCTCAGCCATTGAGCCGGTCGCGATCCATCACCTAGCTCACCAGCGCGCAGCAAAGCCACGCACCATTGAAAACGGCCGCGTTGAACATTGATCCACTAAGGATCTCGGTTCAACGCGGCCGTTAAAGTTCGACACAGTTTACGAATCGCAGAAGCCCAATTCGGTACGTCAGCTCCGGGCTACCTGTGTGCCAGAATCAGGCTCCTCGATTCAGGCGAATTGCGAAATCAATACGGAGCATTCATCCAGCCCCGGGTGTATCCACCGGAAACGCCCGTACCCATCGCGATGCTCCAAGGCGAGCCCGCCCGGAACCAGCGGCCACCAGCACCCGCCGCGTAAACATCGTTCGCGGTGAAGTCGCCGCGGTCTTGGTTGCCGCCCGCACCATCAACTGGGCCCTTGGGCAGTTTCATCTGTTCAACATGGCCCTGGAGGAACCCGATCATGCCCGTCTTGTCGTGGCGATTGGTCAACTGATCCTCGTTGGACCAGAGGCCGTCGGTCACGGCTGAGTTCCACCAGTATCCGTCCTCTTCGATGAATACCGGAATACCAGTGAATCGTGTAATTACGGAGTTCGCGTTGGCAGCCTCAACAACGCGGGGACGGGGCCCAAAGTCGGTCTGGCTGGCAGTCAGATTCTGGCACTGACGGTTCCATCCAACAAAGGTCGAAGCATCGATCCTCACTAGGCTTGACCCGGACATAAATGTATAGTCAAAGTGAACATCGCGCTCGGTCTTAAAAACCGTACGCAGCATGGTCTCAATATTTGCATCCGGGGCGGTACCACCACCGGAGAATGATTTACGGCGGGCGTTCTCCGGACAGGCAAAGATGACGTCGGAGTCGGACAGGTATGAGAAAATCTGGCCAGGAACCCAAGGGTTGGTCCCGACGAGGCCAGTCGGCGCACGCCGGGCATCCTTGGGCTGGGCAAACCAATATCGGTTGAAGCGGACATTGGTAGCCGGATCAATGTTGTTTTCCTGGTATCCTTCGATGGCGACACCTTTGTTGTCGGCCGCATAGGCAATAACACCAGTCATGATCTGCTTGAGACTTGCCGAGCACACCACCGTTCGCGACGCCTTGCGGGCCTTACCCAGAGCAGGGAGCAAAATGCCAACGAGCAGCGCGATGATCGCAATCACCACAAGCAACTCAATAAGGGTGAAAGCGGACCGGTTGTGCTTCGAATGTAAGCGGTTAATTCGCGTGCTGGACATACTTATCTCCAATGATTTTCTCGAACAGCCACCATCCCAAACGTCTCCAGAACAGAGACCACACCATCAGTTTACCACATGAAACTGTTACAGCAAGTCCGAATCATCGGATTTTCTGGCCTAAGTCAAAATATTTTTCGGCTTTTTTGCCAAAATAACTCAGTTTGACCTCTCAAATGCCTCAACTTCTAGAACCTCCCACAGAAATTTCCTCGCGCCAAACGCTTGCGACCGACAAATCGTCATCAAAGCTCTGACGGCTCCTTCCACCTCCGGCTGCAACCCCATTCGCATCAGGCCCAGCGTCCTCCCTGAAACCACTTGCAGGCCGCCCGCTTGCCGCGAACGCACCAACCTCTCTGACCACCGCCTGCGGCACCTCGCTGGGTGTTCCGGTTCGCCGGGCAAGGTCAATCAGCCTTTCAAATCCAAACTGAGATCGGCCAGCCCCCGACTGCTCAACCACGCCGTCGCTGAGCAGTACTAGGGCATCCGCCGGACCAAACTCCCGCTTATGCGGCACAAACGGAGGTTCAGCCAGCCGCAGCACCGTATCGGTCGCCTCCCCTTGGTGCCAGCCGGAGGCAGATTTAGTCAGCCAGAACCCGTGCCCAGCGTCGATATACCACAGACAGTCGTTCCGAGCATCAATGATCCCGCAAAACAGTGAGATAAACCGATCATCCGAACATTTGGCTCGCAAAAAACCATCCAGTCGGGTCATCGCCTCAGCAAGTACCGTTTGCGGATCACCCTCGCGCAGCGCCGCCGACAAAAACGCATGGGCCATGACCCCCAACAGCGCCGCCGGAACACCCTTGCCTGACACATCACCAAACCAAACGGCAGTAGCAGCCGGACCAAGCGGTTGCACGCCAAACAGGTCGCCAGCAACGTCCCTCGCCGGAATGATCCGGTAGTTGTACCCAATCCCCTCATACCGGCCGGTCTGGCTCGGCAGCGCCGCCACCTGAATGTCGTGCGCCGCCTCCATCTGGCCTCGCTGCCGCTGCTG
>JBBRKQ010000019.1:0-51108 GCA_038231815.1 Phycisphaerales bacterium | reverse complement strand
ATGCGAAGTTCGAGTTCCGCATCAGCGTTCTTTGGAATCTCGATGATCCCGCCGGGCGCAATGGCCAGCAGTTCTTGAATCGACATCAGCCTCTCGCCCAGAACGACGATGACCGGCACTTCAAGCTTCAGGATTGCGTGGGTCTCGGCAGTCACACCCGGGTTATCGGTGCGAGCGAGGCGCGAGTTGACCGGCCAGCCGCCGGGATGCAGATCATTTTTATTTGTAGCCGCCGAATCAGGAAAAACCGGCAAATCCAGCTCCATCGCGGGTCTTCATAGGGCAAAGGGGCCAGATATTCCGCCGCCTGCCAGCCGGCACGGCTTAGCCCTCGTATTTGCCAAACACCAGCGTGCAGTTGTGGCCGCCGAAGCCGAAGGTGTTGTTCATCGCGTACTTGATCTTCTTCTCGCGGGCGTGGTGCGGCACCAGGTCCACATCAAAGCCCTCATCAGGGTTGTCAAGGTTAATCGTCGGGGCGATGATGCCCTCACGCAGCGCGTGCACACACGCAATGGTCTCGATTGCGCCCGATGCACCAAGGCAGTGGCCGTGCATGCTCTTAGTTGAGCTCATCAGGATCTTGCCACCGGCACTCTTGCGAATGTTGTCACCAAATATGTTCAGCACGGCAGCAACTTCCGCCTTGTCACCAAGCGCGGTGCTCGTGCCGTGGCAGTTGATGTACCCAACATCGTCAACATTCAGGCCAGCATCACGCAGTGCCCACTTCATGCTTCGGGCCGCACCGCGGCCATCGGCATCGGGGGCGGTAATGTGATACGCATCGCAGCTGTTGGCATAGCCAAGGACTTCAGCAAAGATCTGCGCACCGCGGGCCTTGGCGTGCTCCTCAGTTTCCAGCACAAACATGGCCGCACCTTCGGAGAGTACAAACCCGTCACGGTCTTTGTCAAACGGGCGTGAAGCTCGGGTGGGGTCGTTGTTGCGGGTTGACAGTGCCTTCATCGCCGCAAATGCCGCGACGCAGATGGGGCCAACCGCCGCCTCAGCGCCGCCAGCGATCATCACATCGGCCTCGCCCCGGCGTAAAGAGTGCAGCGCATCACCCATGGCATGGCCGGATGAGGCGCACGCCGTCGCATGGGTGCTGGCAGGCCCTTGCAGACCGTAACGAATGGAGATATTGCCCGCCGCGGCATTGGCCATCAGGCGCGGAACGGTAAACGGACTAACCCGCTCTGGGCCGCGCTCGCGCAGCAGGATCTCACCGTCTTCAATGGTCTTAATGCCGCCCACGCCCGAGCCAACCACCACGCCGCAGCGTTCCGGATCTTCTTTGGAGAAATCAACGCCTGACTGTGTCACGGCCTCAACAGCGGCCTCAATACCCAGCACCGCGAAGCGGTCCAGCCGCTTCTGCTCGCGTGAGTCAACGTTGGGCGGCGTCCAGTTCTTGACCTGGCCGGAAATCTCAACAACCCACCGGCCCTTGTACACATCAAACTCTTCGCCCTCAATCCGGCTGATGCCGCTGCGACCCTCGCGCATGGCCGCCCATGTGCCGGGGGCGTTGGTTGCGAGGTTCGTCACCGCTCCCATACCGGTGATAACCAGTTTGGGGCCGCTGCGGGGTTCAGCCATATTGCATCTTCCTGACGGTGCGCAAGCCGCGCACGTTGCCAAAGGCGAAAGCGGGCAGCCGACGCGGTCCCGTTGGCTCGTCGGCCCACCCATCTGTTTGACCATGCAACCGGCGAGCGGTACGCCCATCCGGTCCAGCCCATCGCGCCGGGCGCGACACGTGGCCCATTAGGCCTTGGGCATGTTGGCCTTGATGTAGTCAATGGCCGTGCCGACCGTGTTGATCTTCTCAGCCTGATCATCAGGGATCTTGGTCTTAAATTCGTCCTCAAAGCTCATCAGCAGTTCAACCTGCTCCAGCGAATCCGCGTTCAAATCGGTGGTAAACGCGGTCTCGCGCTTGATGTTGGCCTTGTCCTGCTTGAAGTGCTTGGACACGATTTCGATCACTTTAACTTCAATTTCCTGCTCGGTCACGGTTCATATCTCCAAACAGCCTTTGCGGGCCGAGTCAACCGGAGGCCAAATCATCTGTGGTCACTCCGCCTCAAGGCGGTGCGGCCGGATTGGCACGGGGGTTGGGGGGAAATATAGCGGTCCGGGAACATCAGGGAAACCGAATTCTCAGTTTTTACCTTTCAAACACCGCACATGCGTCTTTCTACGTTTCGCCCACTAATTCCAAAAAACGGCGTCGCACCAGTCTCAAAACCGCCGCGGGAATTGGCGGATACCTCTTGAGCGGGTGCCGTATGAACGCGAAATGATGCTCGCTTCATTCAACTCCCGCTCGCCCGCGCCGTCCTTGGTCGTGGTATCCCAAACTTGTCCATCCGAGAGAGCAGCGTCCGTGGATTAATTTCCATACGGGCAGCTGCACCGTCCTCACCAAACACCCGGTACCCGCACCGTTCCAGGGCGTGAATAATTTGCAGCCGCTGAAGCTGCTCAAGCGACAAATCCAGCAGGATGTCGCTCGCCCCGCCGCCAGAGTTGCTGTCACTCTCAACGCCGGAGCCCGCCGTGCCGCTGCGGCCACCCTGGCTGCCATCGCCCAGACCAATCAGCGGCCC
Organism: Phycisphaerales bacterium; assembly: GCA_038231815.1. Classification (GTDB taxonomy): domain Bacteria; phylum Planctomycetota; class Phycisphaerae; order Phycisphaerales; family UBA1924; genus CAILKP01. The sequence continues at coordinate 48,490 of JBBRKQ010000019.1, read as the reverse complement.
CTGCGGCAAGTCAATTTCAAGCTCCGCCCCCTCGCACAGCAGCGTGGCCCGTTCCACCGCGTTGGCCAACTCACGCACATTGCCCGGCCATGAATAGGCCATTAGCCGGCGCAGGCAGCGGTCGCTCAGCGGCAAGACGGGCTTGGCCATTCGCCGGGCCACATGCTCGTGGAGGTGCTCAACCAAGGCCCGCAGGTCTTCTTTGCGGTCACGCAGCGGCGGAACCGTAATAGTAAAAACCGCCAGCCGGTAATACAAGTCTTCGCGAAATCGGCCGCGCTCAACTTGGCGGGCAAGGTCGCGGTGTGTGGCCGCGACCAGGCGCACATCAACCTTCACGGGCTCAGTGCCGCCCACACGCTCAATGGTGCGTTCCTGCAGCACTCGCAGCAGCTTTGCCTGTGCCGTCAGCGGCAGTTCCGCCACCTCATCAAGAAACAGCGTGCCGCCGTCGGCCAGTTCAAACTTGCCCAGCTTGCGCCGGTCTGCACCGGTAAAGGCACCGCGCTCATGGCCAAAGAGTTCTGACTCAATCAGTGATTCGGGCATCGCCGCACAGTTCAGGGCCACAAAGGCCTGCTGCCGCCGCGGACTCAGCGCGTGCAGTGAGCGAGAGACAAGTTCTTTGCCCGACCCGGTTTCACCGTTGATAAGCACGGTTGTGTTGCTTTTAGCGACCTTGCTAACCCTGTCGCGAACGAAACGAAGCTGCGCAGATTCGCCGATCATCGTCTGCCCGGTGCGCTCGGCGACTTGGTCACTGGCCAGTTCCGCGCGCAGGTCATTGAGTCGGGCCCGGGTCCGCTCGCTCTCGGCCAAGCGGGCTCGGACCTCAACCAGATCTGATTCAGCCCGCCGAAGCTGCGTGCAGTCCAGCAGGGTCAGCACAATGTTCTCCGCAATGCGGCAGGCCAGAACATCAACAAGCCTGTCGCTGGAGGCCAGAACTCGGACCACACGCAGTTGGGGGCCATCGATCGCGTTTGGGCTGGCAGGCGCAGCGTCGGGTTGGAGCTGTGAACCAGCCGCAGAGCCTTCGATGCCCGTCGTCAAGCAAAGCCGGCCCCACGTCGCCTCACTGAGCTCCAAGATGCTGGAGATGGCGGAGCCAGGATCGGCAGGGGGGCCAAGAAGTGCCGCGGCGACTTGGCTGCGCCAAACCACGGTACCATCAAGACTAGTTATCAGGACAGCGGCCCCGCGGATGAGTTGGAGCGGTGCAAGGTCAAACGGAACAACCGCGGCAGAGTCAGGATTGGTTGGAGTGGCCATGGCGGATGAAGTATGGCATATCATCCCACATTTGTCAATGACTAAATGCAACCATTTCGATGGTGAAATATCGTCATTGTGCTGCCGGATTCAGATTTGAACGGCGATCCGAACACCAGATGGGCAATTTGCACTGTGGCACGGTGGTTGCTTTAGTCTCTCTGTCAGCCTGAAGCACAGCGTGCAGGACTGAATGGATCTGTTGTCTCCATCCCCGATGAGGAGTCCGGGGATCGAGAGAGTAGAAGCTTCGCCCTGCTGGAGACGAGATAGAGATTGCGAGCAAGACACGGATTGCAAGCAAGGCTTCGACTGAAATTTGGGTGGAGTATGACTCGGGTCATTCGCTTGAGGAGGCGAATTGCCCGTGACGAGTAGGGAGTGGGGTGGGTAGTTCCGGTCGGCCCGGGTGAAAGCCCAGCCGGTCGCATCCAATCTACGGGCGCTGTGTTGGCGTCCGAGAAACGAGGTCGGCATGGTCATGTGGGCTGATCATGCTGGCCTCGTTCTTTTTTGCGCAGCGACAAAGGTTCGGGTTGTGCGGGGCGCGCACCGCTCAATGGTGAGCCGTTCGTAAGCGAGAGGGAATTTAAAACAAGAATCTCATGACTCGGTCGATCCGAGAACCCTTGGTGTGCGAAACTAATCGGACGCGGTTGTACTCGACTGCGCCGGATGCGACGACGACAATTGCACGGAAGTGCCCCTGTTCGCCTTGACAAGCACATCGATCGGCCCTGCCGGTCGATTCTGCAGCGTCGGCGACTTTGTGTGTCGCCACAGCCGCTCGCATCCGGCCGACCAGAAATGATGCGTCCTCCGCTCCGCAGCAACACGCAACATGTGTTTTTGCGGACCATAGACAGGGTTCATCCATGTCCAACATGCCCAGTGAGCCGGAAGCATTCGCAGAGCAAGTCGCAGAACTGCTCCGCAGACTTCAGCCGGAATACGTCGTGGAGTTAACCGGACCGCGTGAGCTGATTGTCAACGGGCGGAGGCTTGATCTGGAAAACCTGTTCCGGCTCGTCAACCACGATCCCGACAGGGGTGTGGAGATCGTTGAGCATTATCTTGACCAACTGTTCTCGGGCGAGGCTTCGGCCATCGGTGGTCACAGCTTTGACCTGGTCCGCGGGCGGATCATGCCGCGCATTCAGCCCGAGACAATTTTCAATCATTTGGCACGCGAGCAGGTCGCGCACGTGCCGTACGTCAACGGAACGGTCATCGTGTTTGTCGTTGACCTCCCGCAGATGACCGTCTCGGTAACAACCGAGCAGATGATCCGCTGGAGCGTGACAAGTGATGATCTCGATCAGATCGCCCGCGAGAACCTTGAGAACTCATCACCAGCGATGGACCTGCAGATGGTCACCAGCAAAGACGGCGGCCGGGCAATTATTCTCAGCGAGCAAGACGGCTACGACGCCGCCCGCTTGCTGCTCGGTGATCTGCACAAACGCTTGGCCGGCCGCTTAGGTGGAGACTTTTACGTGGCCATTCCAGCCCGCGACATGTTCGTGGCGCTCTCGGCCGGTCCTGACCCGTTCCTCCGCCGCCTCCGTGGTCGCATCACCGATGACTACCGCCGCCTGCCCTACCCGATCAGCTCGGAACTGTTCCTGGTGACCCGGGACGGTGTGGCGGGCACCCAGACCGAGCAGCGCGAGGCCGCCTGATCGCCCGAAAGCGAACAACGAATTCACTGATTCATGTTTCAGCCAGCAAACGCCCCCGAGGATCGGGGGCGTTTGCGTTGGATCGCAGGTCAAAGCAAAAAAGAGAAAGTGCTAAGCAAACAGCAAAGGCAAGATGGCCGCAGTCGTGCGTTCTGGGCCGCAAGGTCAAGCACGCGAGTTTCAAGTCGCCACTGGAATAGTCACTCCGATCAGAAGCAACTGGATCTTGCAATGATCTTGGCCAATCACCCACCAATCTCTACAACGCGTTACCTGGTCTTGGTATCTTATTAAACTTGCCGCCCGATTGACAACCGTGGCCAATGCTGCCGACACCCTCATCGCACGCCTTACCGTGGACCCAGCGGCGACAGAATCATCCAACGACCCGGAGCGCAACGGCCTCAGAAAGTTTGGTGATTTAACCGAGCGAACCGGGCAAGCCGCCGACCGACTCACCGCCTTAGCCAACAGCATCAACGACCTGCTGTCATCACCGGTGCTGAACCAAAAGTTCGATGCCATGGCACCGGCGGTGGCGGTAGTACAGTTGCGTTCAAGCCAGTTGATCGACCGGGTTTTTTGGAGAATGCTGATTCTCGCAGTCGCAGCGATGTTCTCAATCGTCGCCGCCGCCCTGGCGTACGGCTGGTGGGTCGCCGGGTGTAAAGCGAGAGGCAACAGAAAACTGAAGGCTAAAAGAGATGAAGCGCAGGTACGGACAACGGCAAGCCGCATCCCAAGGAGCAACTTCTCACACGCTCGCCCTTCGCTTGGCCTCTGTGATCGCTGCTCAAGGCGGTTGTATACCGGGAGCGACCAAACGATGCTGTGTCCCCTACAGGACTAACTCCAGTGACTATTACCCGTAACAAATTTTTGTAACTCACCCCCATGACCGGTCCCTTCTACTTGGCCACCGGGAACACCGTTTTCCAGTCATCCTTCATGCTCGTCACAGTCCAGCCGCGGGCGACCGCTTCATCCAAGGCTTTATCCAGCTTGCCAATTGAGGATGCACGGCCGTACGCCCATTCACGCTGCGCATCGGTGTGCTGGATGAGCATGAGAAACCTTGCTCCCGGTCCGGCGGCCGTCCATTGCAGCATTTGCAGGTCACCATCAGAGTTGCCAAATGCCGCAATAGGGCGGCGGCCGATGTGCTGGTTGATGCCAACCGGCTTGCCCTCCTTATCGTCGATGAAATTGACCTCCGGCAAACGCACCAGGACGGGTGTGCCGCCGCGGTTCTCAAATTTGGTCTTGATGCTGCTGCCAAAGACTTGCTCCGGCGGGATGCCATAAACCTTCTCGGCCCACGGGCGGATGAACTCGATGCCGCCTCCGGAGACAATGTAGGTCTTAAAACCGTTGGCCCGCAGAAAGGTGAGCAGCTCGAGCATGGGCTGGTACACCATCTCGGTGTATGGCCGATTGGTGGTGGGGTGCCGGGCGGTGGCGATCCAGTCTTTGACAATCGCTTCAAACTGCTCGGTGGTCATGCCTGCGTGGGTGGCCATGACTATTTCCAGCACGGCGTGCTCACCTCCGGCGAGGGCGGTCTTCAGGTCGCCCCGCAAAATCGAGGCGAAGGGCTCGGTGGTCTTCCACTCTGGGTGCTGCGGCGCCATCGCCTTGACCCGGTCGATGGCGAAGAGCAGTTGGAAATAGGCCGGCTGCTCCGCCCAGAGCGTGCCGTCATTGTCAAAGACAGCGATCCGATCGGCTACCGGGACGAAATCATCGCCGGGCGTGATGGTGCGACTCACAAACGCAGTAATGGACCGCTTCGCAGCGGTGTTGTTCCATGAAGGCAACGGCTCGGTGGCTTGCGCGGTGGTAGCCACGCCCGAATCCCCAGCAGTATGCCCCTGCGAGCAGGCGGTGAGAATCGGCAGTGAGCAAAGCACAGCGGCGAAGAAACAAAGTGTTTGACGCATGGTATCTGTGTTGAATTGAACGGTTGCGTGAGTACGAAGCCGCCCTGTCGCCCTTCGGCGGCGGGGCGGGCGTGTGTTTCAAATCCTTACTGGCCGTGCGGCTTGGTCACCGCTTCCATGACGCGGTTCAAGTTAAAGCTTCCGGGCTTCTGGCGCGGCGGGAACTCCTTGAAACTCTGGAGCCATTCGCCCACAAAGGCTCCCGCGGGTGCGATCATGAACATGCGTTCCATGTACCAGCGCTGGAACCCCATCGCGTTCTCGTGCTCGGCACGCTCGAAGGGGTCCATACGTAGGTTGGTAACCAGCGGGGCACGCAGTTCCGTGAACGGCTGCTGCCAAACCCGCAGGCCTTCAGCGTCCTGCTTCAGAAAGGTGATCTTCCAGTTGCCGTAGCGGAGCGCGGCCACGCTGCCGTCATCAGTCCAGTACAGGAAATTCTGGCGAGGCCAGGCACCCTTGCCGCGAAGGGCGGGGCCAAGGTCGTAACCGTCGATGTGGACCTTGTAGTTCATGTCGCCAATCTTGCGACCTTTGAGCAGGTCGTCCTTGGCGGTGAGGTCTCCGGCTGCCGCGACGAGCGTTGGCAGCATGTCCTCATGGGCCCCGATCTCGTTGATGACGGTTCCGGGCTTAATTGTTCCCGGCCAGCGGATGACGCATGGGACGCGGTAACCGCCCTCCCACTGGGTGTTCTTTTCGCCACGGAACATGGTGGTGCCGCCATCGGGCCAGGTAAAGGTCTCAGCGCCATTATCGCTTGAGTACATCACAATCGTGTTGTCGCTGAGTCCGAGTTCATCAAGTTTGTTCAAAACCAGGCCAATATGGCCATCGTGCTCCACCATGCCGTCTGCATAGAGACCAAGGCCGGTCTTGCCCTCGGATTCGGCCTTTAGGTGGGTGAAGATGTGCATGCGGGTGGAGTTCCACCACAGGAAGAACGGCTTATCGGCCTTCTTGGCCCGCTCCATGAAATCGAGCGCCTTAGCGTTGACCTCCTCATCGATGGTCTCCATGCGCTTGCGTGTCAGCGGGCCTGTGTCGGTGATCTTGCCACCGGCAAAGCTATGGATCACTCCGCGTGGGCCAAAGCGCTTCTTAAACTCGGGTGCTTTGGGATAGTCAGGGTTCTCGGGTTCCTCTTCTGCATTGAGGTGGTAGAGGTTTCCAAAGAACTCGTCAAAGCCATGCTCTGTCGGCAGCATCTCATCGCGATCACCAAGATGGTTCTTGCCGAACTGCCCGGTCATGTATCCCTGGGCACGCAGCAGCGTCGCGATAGTCGGATCTTCTTTTTTCATCCCCTCGGGCATGCCCGGAAGGCCAACCTTGGTCAAGCCGGTACGAATCGGCGACTGACCGGTAATAAACGCGGCTCGGCCAGCGGTGCAGCTTTGCTGGCCGTACCAGTCTGTAAACAACGCACCCTCTTTGGCGATGCGGTCAATGTTGGGCGTCTTGTAGCCCATCATGCCCATGTTGTACGCGCTGATGTTAAACTGTCCAATGTCATCACCCCAGATGATCAGAATGTTCGGCTTCTTGGCCGGCGCCGCTTGCGCGTGCGCATCAACCGTGATGCCAAAGGCTGCGATGATGCACGCCGCACCAGTGGTCAGCGCCGCGATCGATTTCATGATTTTGCGCCGCAGAAACTGTTCTGGAAACGGAAATTGCCAACAAGTCATACGTGTCCTTTCAAAGGAAAGATGGGATTCAATCCGGAGTCTTGGGTGAGGCCGCTGTATTTGGCAAAGCGGCCGCGGCAGCGGCCTCCGCCGCCTGCTTGGCCCACTCATCCTGAGTGAGCACGCATCGGAAACCGAGATGCTGCAAGCCCGTGTCGACCGGGGCGGCCATTCGGGCGCTGGGTCGGTAGCTGGCGCAGTAACTGTCGTTGCACAGGAATGATCCGCCGCGATGGATGCGGACTTCTTCGGCCTGCGGGTTCCGCGGGTCGTAACTCTTCTCAGGTCCGGTGGGGTTCACGAGCACCACGCCCTTGCCCGCAGCAAGTACTTGGCGGGCGTACGTGTCGGGCCGGTACAAGTCGCTGCACCACTCCCACACGTTGCCGGACATCTCGTACAGGCCGTACCCGTTGGGCGGAAAGCTTTTTACAGGTGCGGCGAGTACGAAGCCATCTTCGGCCGTGTTCTTATCCGGGAAGTGGCCCTGCCAGGTATTGCATCGTTTGGCATCCACCGGCTCATCTCCCCATGTATTGCGCTTGCCGTCAAGCCCTCCCCGCGCTGCAAACTCCCACTCCGCCTCGGTCGGCAAGCGTTTGCCAGCCCATTTGCAGTACGCTGCGGCATCCTCGTAAGCGATGTGAACGACGGGGTGCGCTTCCCGGCCTGTAATGGAAGAGGCCGGACCTTCCGGATGCTGCCAGTTTGCCCCGTTGGTCCATGTCCACCACTCCGCAACGTTGCGAAGATCTACTGGGCGGTTCGGTGGTGTGAACACCAGCGAGCCCGGCAAGAGCATTTTTTCGTCGGGCTTGGGCGTTCCTTCGGGGACTTGTTTCTTGAGTTCTTCCCAATCAACCGGTCGCTCGGCAACAGTCTTGTAGCCGGTCGCTGTGACAAAGGCCCTGTACTGGGTATTGGTCAGTTCGGTGGTATCCATCCAGAACCCGCCAACTCGAACTCGGTGGATTGGTCGTTCATCTTGCCGGGCCAGCGCATCGGTGCTGCCCATCGCAAACTAGCCACCAGGGATCCACACCATTCCGGTTGGCCAAGGCTTTGCCGGCCACTTTGCCGTCTCGGCGGATGTGGGCTGACCCGGCGTGCCACTCTGTTCCGTGGTCGTTGGGGCGGCGATTGGCGCTGCATCAGACCGCTGGCTGGCAAGGATCGCGCCGATCGCACCCGCGCGGCCGGTGCCAACGCAGCACGATGGTGCAGCAGCATTGGCCTCAGTTTGAACAGCAGCCGGCGGGGCGATGCGCGCAGCCGTGGCCAACGAGAAGGCAAGGAGGATGTACAATCTTGGTTCCATCGTTCGCCAATCCTAGTTGCTTGCGCACCCTCTGCCCCGCGTGCAATGCGTCCGGCCGGGGGGAGTTATCCTCATGGAGCATAGGCAAGTGTTTTTACGGGTGGTATCGGTTCTGCCGCAGGCTGCTCCGAACCGGAGGCAACGCCCGCGGCCGCTATGCAATTTAAGCCGATTCTGGGCTACAGATGTGAATGTTGGATGTGTAAACTCGTCTCCAGATCTATTCACGGAGCCGTTCATGACCGTCGCCAATTCTTCCGTTCAAATATCCACCCGCCCTGCGGCCCGCTTGGTGTGCAAGGGCGTTTGTGACGGCGTGCTGCCGGCCACCGCCACCAAGCCGGCGTACCTCGTGTTGGCCGTGCCCGGCACTTCATACAAGCTGCACTTGCTCTTTGATGCCGCGTTCTCAGCAACCAAGGGTGCCAAGCTCAAGGGTCGCATCATGTCTGATGCCCGGCGCATTGACAAAGTTGAGGGTGGCGGCCGTTTTGTGGAGCCTTTGGCCGGACGGCCTCGGCGCATCCAAGGTACCGTTGTGGCAATTGATGCCGCGGCGGGCACAATTACCGTGGAATGCGGCGGTGGCACAGTACCAGGCTTTGAAAACGCCTTGGTGCTCACGGCCAAGGTAACCGATGCACGCCAAAAAGCAGCAGACTACCCCATCGGGCAGCTCGTGTGCTTTGATTGCCCGGGTGATTCACACTGGCACGCGATGGCGACCGTGTGAGCGAGGGGCGGCAGGCGCACGAGCAAAAACAAAAGAGCAAAGAGCAAAGAGAAAAGAGAAAAATGTGACGCAGAATGCAGTTGCAACGGTCGTCACTCTTCAGCCCAACCCAGCACCATCGTTTTACCACGCGGCGCACCGTGTCAGCCGCGCCCTCATCGCGGAGCGATGCCGGTAAATAGCCATGGGTTGCCGCGGCAGCGGCACCTCCGCAGCACATGCCACCGCCGGCCACAGTGCCCGCCAGCGCAATCCCGAGCCGCTCATCAAGAAATCGTTCCAAAGTCAATTGATCTCGGAATCACCTGAAACCTGACCAACCGCCGACTATTTCGCGGCTTTGATAACCAGTCGACCGATGATCGGTGCCAGTGTCACCAGATAATTTTGCGTCTGTCCATCGGCCAGTGCCGAGGTGCCAAGGGTAATGTGCGTGGCATCAAAGCTCTGCTTGCTGCCCAGGGCTGAGTCAAGGTCCACCCAGCGCGGTCCATCGGCCGTGGGCAGCACGGCCTGTGTCCACATGTGATAGCCAAACAGGTCCTTCTGACCCGCAAACGCATCCACATAGACGAGACCCGACACCACCCGCGAGCGGATGTTGGCGCCACGCAGCAGCGCCGCCAGCAGCACCGCGTGCTCCGTGCAGTCGCCCGTAAGCGTGCGGGATACCTCCGAGGCGGATGCAAAGCCAACCGACATGTCCTTCGTGCTGATGATCTGGTGAACGAACTTTCGCAGCACCTCAGCTCGCGCCGCTTCATCAGGGATTTCTTTGTGAAGGGCCTGCCGTAGGAGTTTCTCCACTGCATCATCCTTCCAGTTCACCATTGAACTCGCGGCCATGAAGTCGCCGGAGTTCTCCTCCTCCTCTGTGAGCGCTGAGCCGCCCCGGGGTAGATCAATGCTCACACGCGCAGCGGTATCGCTGATGCGTTTGACGGTCTGAAAGCCCACACTCGGGAGGTCCGGAAGTTGTCCATCGGTCACGGTGAGCACAAACTCACCCCGCGGCAACTCGCGAGGGTTCTTGATTGGCTTATCCATTTTCACCGTCGTTGAGAGCAGCAGTTCCGGCCCATCCTTCTCGGCCAGTGCAAGTTCACGGTCCGCCAAAAGTTGCTCCATCTTGATGCCGCCCAGGTTCACGACCGTCCGCAGAACATCCCCATTTTCCGAAAGATACTCCTCGGTGGTGATACCGGGGTACTTGTCAACCGTGCTACTCGCCTTGATCGCCGGAACGGTCTTGCCCATCACATCAACAGTCGTTGCCTCGCCAATTTTTCGAGTGATCGTCACCATGCTCGGTCCATCCGATGCATCGATCGTGCGCACAACAATGGTCTTGTTGCCCTTGCGCTGCTCATCGGCCATGTACCGCTCCGCCGCCGCTGGTGGAAGAAACGTTTGCTTGGGCATCGGCCGTCGCGTGACTGTTTTCGAGCCGCCCTGGTCCGTAGTAATGGTCATCTCAGTCGGGCCGAATTCAACCAGCTCGGTGGTTGGAATCGCCGAAAGCCGCCGAACGGATTTCATCGAAATCGGTTTGCCATCGACAGTTTCGATGAATGTTGAGTCAATCCCAATCTCAATCTTCAGCGCCTCACGCTTCATCGCGATGGTCAAGTTGCTGCCGCTGGTGATCACATCACCGGTTTGTGTGGTGGTGCTGTGGATAGAGCCCGACTTCTTACCCATCAGCAGCAGTGCGTACCACTGGTCGCGGTTGTTCGCCTCAACTTTAGCGGTTGCTGGTGCGGCTACCGCTACAGGCGCTGCCGTCGGCTGCTGTGCCAACACCCGGCTACCCAATGGTGCAACCAGGTTCCAAGGTGCCAGAATGCTCGACCCAACAAGGAGTGCAGCGGTCAGCAGTGGGAAGGGCTTGCGGATGATCATCATGGGGGTTCTTAAGAGAGCGTGAGGTTTCGGTTCGCTTTGGGTGGCAAAGCCAGTTATCGACCATCGGGTTGCCAGCAGTCAGGGTACTGCTGAGTTAGACGCAGCCGCGGCACAGTGTGCCGTGGGTGCGATCGCAAGTTCCGCGGCGGGTGGCGTGGAAGAACGGCTAGACACGTGAGATCCTTGGCAGAGGCCCAAGCCCGCTTGCACGGATCGCGTATATTTTATATATATTCACGATCGGCCTATTCTGCGCCCGTTCGGATGACGGAAATGGGCCGAGCGGGCATCAAAGTGACGGCAACACCCTCGGCTTGCGACCGGGGGTTGTGGCGGCTGGGGAAGGTGTGGCGGTCGGGATTTGAAGTATATGCAAATATTATTCGACCGTAGTGTTGTTTTTTGTTAAGCTTTGTGGTGATTCAGACTATTTGGGTGGTCTGGTAAATCTCAGCGATGGCGTTCAAAAGCCGATGCAAGGACGTATTAGCGATTTTGAACGCAAGGTTTGGTGTATGACCGGAACAGATTGCTGTTGAGTGGCTGCTAACCTTGCCACCGCTCGTTGGACCTATCGGACCCGCCCCGTTTTGTCGGTTGAAGGAGATTCGCTGTGTTGAAGGAATGGAAGCCTGTTGCCCCCCGGTCCACAGCCGCGGCGGGTCGAACCCTTAGGGGTCACAATCTGAAGCGGATCGCATCGCTGGTACTCGCGGCGGGCGGGGCATTGCTCTGGGGTTGCGAGGCGGATTCGTTCATCGATCCATCGGTGGTTGGCCGGTGGGAGCACACGCCAACGATCGTGCCAGTTCTAGACCGCCTCGCAAGCGTGGAGGGTGTCTCGGGCGACGGTGTGGATATGAGCCAGATTCGGTCGGAGGACCTGATTCCAGACATCGAGGCCTACCGCCTCGGAGCCGGTGACGGAATCGTCATCGAGATTAATGATCTCTTTGTCGAGGGCAAGCCTGAGCGGTTCGAACGCGAGATTGATTCGCGTGGCGTGATCGACTTGCCGCTGGCCAAGATACCTCTAAATCTAGATAACCTAACGCCTGAGCAGGCCCAGGCGAGAATCAGCCAAGCCTTGCGAGATGCCCAGGTGCTGTCCAACGCGGTGGTTTCTCTGCAAGTGGCCCAGCGTCGTCGGGCGACTTTTCACATGATCGGCGGCGTCAGCAACCCGGGTCTGTATCAAATTCCCAAACCAGAGTACCGAATTCTTGAAGCCCTCTCGCAGGTTGGTCGATTCAGCGAGCAGGTCCAAAGCGTGTTTGTGATCCGGCAGATTCCCTTGTCGGACTCAGTGACCGGCCGCGGACGTGGCGAGGCAACGGTTTCTCCCGGCGCCGCTCCATTCGGCGGCGCGGCACCCACCGGTGGGGCACCCGCTCCGGCTCCGGGAGGCAAGCCCGGCGGCCAAATGCTTGACTTAATTGATGAACTCACCAAGCCGGCGGGAACTCCTCCTCCGGCGAGCGCCCCAGCTGCAGCGCCAGCAGGAACACCCAAGCCAGCCGCAGCGCCCGGCACTGCTCCCAAGATTGACCTGATTGATGACAAGCCCGCTACAAAGCCGAACGGCTCGCCCTCGGTCATGTTCGGTGGGCCTGATACTTTGGGGCGCACCAACTGGCACTTTGATGGATCGCAGTGGTCTAACACCGGGCAGATAAATGCTTCGATGCAGATCGGCGGACAGGGTACCGGCGTCTCACCCGGTGGCGATTTGGTGACGCAGCGCGTCATTGAGGTGCCGCTGGCACCGCTGCTGAGCGGGTCCGCCCGCTACAACATTGTTATTCGCCCGGGAGACATTGTTCGTGTGCCATCGCCCAGCGAAGGGCTGGTGTACATCGGCGGGCAAGTCTCTCGGCCGGGCGTGTTCACACTCCCGGCAGTGGGCAAGCTCACCTTGTATCGTGCGGTCACCTCGGCCGGTGGTTTGGGCTCAACGGCCATTCCAGAACGTGTCGAGATTATCCGGATGCTGGGGCCGGATCGTCAGGCAATTGTCCGCGTGAATCTGCGAGCAATTGCGGAGGGAACGCAGCCCGACATCATCTTGAAGTCAGATGACATGGTCAACATCGGCACCAACTTCTGGGCGTTGCCGCTGGCTGTAATTCGCAACGGCTTCCGCGCCAGTTATGGATACGGATTTATTCTGGATCGTAACTTCGGGTTTGACGTCTTCGGCCCTCAGCAGACCAACGGGCTGTAAGCCGCTGGTCGCTGCCCGGAGGATCTCGGGCAGTTTCGGTATGGGGCTTGCCCAGTCCCTCTGGCTGTGCGAGCCAGCATCGATCTCTCGCAGCCCGGTGCCGGAGCCAAGCTTCGGCAGTGAACCGGGCAGGGCCCGACAGACGTATGGACATGGCGTCTCGGGCCGTGATCTCCTTCGGTGCGACTGTGGTCGCATCGGCTGTTTGCAACGCGGCTGTCTGGGCGGCATTCGCACCGTGCTGGCCGCCAGCAGCGACTCCGCCGGGAGCGTTTATGGGCTTTGTACCTCCTGTGGTGATTTCGGACCGTACTGCTTTTGGGGGCTGGAGGCCAATGAGCGACCGACTTGACCGATTGATGGACCGTTATGCATGTAATGACCGCGACAGGTTGGATGAAGACTGCCGTGCTTGGGCTTAGCCTTAGCCTGCTATTCTTTTTCTTTCTGCATAACCAGCATCTGTACAGCTTTGGTTCCGCGGATTGGTCGCACGCGTATTTCATCCCGTTCATCTCGCTGTACCTGCTCTGGCAAAACCGTAAAGAACTGGCAGTCGCCAAAGTCCGCCCGTTCTGGCCCGGTCTGCTGCCCGTACTCGTCGGCGTGCCCGCTTACGCGTTGTTTCAAGTGTCGGCTTTGTCAAACCACATGGCCCAAGGTTGGGCGGCTGTGCTGTGCGTGTTTGGTGTGGTGCTGCTCACGTGCGGGCCTCGGGTGATGAAGCTCTCGTTCCTGCCGATCGCCTTTTTAGTCTTCGGGATCACGATCAGTGAAAAGATCATGATCCTGGTGACCTTTCAATTGCAGCTCATCGCCAGCAAAGGCGCTTGGGCGCTACTGAATCTGGTCGGCATCAGCACGGAAGCCTTCGGAAACGTTCTCAAGGTGACCGACAGCGCAGGGATAGTCCATGATTTAAAGGTGGCCGAAGCGTGCAGCGGCATGCGCATGGTCATCGCGTTTGCCGCTCTCGGTGTTGCGGTGGCGCTCTCGGGTGTGCAGCTTTGGTGGCAGCGAATCGCGCTAATCGTCATAGCACTTCCGGTGGCGATTCTTATGAACGTGCTGCGGGTCGGTGTGCTCGGCTACGCCACGCTGTTTAACGCAAATCTGGCGGCTGGCCAGGCCCACATGCTCATCGGCACGCTGCTGCTGGTGCCAGCCTTTGGTTTGTACATGGGCATCGTGTGGTGCTTTAACCGTGCAGTGCAGGTTGAGCAGCCCCTCGCTTCCGGAGCCAAGCCCAAGCCAGTTGCAAGCTCGGGTGCCAAGCGCTCCGCCGGTGCGGCCGCCGTGAAACTGGCTGGTATCTCCTGGGCAGCAATGCGGCAGCCATCGTTCGTTTCGGCCGTGGCGGTGCTGCTGGTCTCGGCGGCAACGCTAAACGCGGCGGTGGCGGCGATGGGTGTGCACCTCCGCAAGCAGCGCATCGAGCCGCCGGAGAATCGCAGGGTCTCGGCGATCGCCGCGGAAACGCAAAGCTACCAGCGGGTTGGTCAGGACCAAGTGATGGGTGAGGAAATGGTTGAAGAGTTGGGAACAACCAACTACCTCCTGCGAACTTACCAACTCAAGGAAGGCAAGCTCCCCAAAGATGCGGCCAAGGAAGCCGGTAAAGATGGTGCCAAAGAGGGTAACCAAGGGCGAAGCAACCCTCGACTGGATGTCCACATCGCGTACTACACCGGCATGATTGACACGGTGCCACATGTGCCCGAGCGCTGCATGACCGGCGCGGGCTGGCAGATCGTCGGATTCCCAAAGTCCGTCCCACTAAAGCTTGATGACCGCACTTGGCGGAGCGATACGGAGGTACCCGACAAGGTCAAGGGTACCGTATTTACCGCGCGGCTTGAGCCTGATGTCTCAAAGGATGCCAAGGGCGACCGTGTCCGGCTGCCGTTTGATCCGGCCACCATCGAGCTGCGAACCAGCGAGTTCGCCGGGCCGGGCACGCAAAAGCTCATCGTTGGATACTACTTCATCGCCAACGGCGGACACACCCCAAGTGCTGAGGGCGTGCGCAGCAAAGCGTTTAATCTAACAGACAATTACGCGTTCTATCTCAAGGTGCAAGTCGGTAGCAGGGATGTGCAAACTGCCGAAGAGCTTGGGGTCCATGCCGGACGGCTCATGGGTGAACTGCTACCGGAGATCATGCGCTGCGTCCCCGACTGGGTCGAGGTGCAGGAGGGCCGGTACCCGGCCGATAACCCGAGGCGTCCGAAGCTCGAAAACACGAGCGGTCGGACCGAAAGCAAAGACAGGCCGAACTAAACACTTTTTTAGAGCAAACAGCGTGGTCCGCCGCAGCAAGGCCAACCACGGGAGCGTGCGAGCATTATGGCAACCAAGGTTAATACAAAGTTCGTGCTGGTCATCGGTGGTATCGCGGCGGCCCTATTGGTGGGCTTGGCCATTGTCGGTACCCGCGTGCTGAACAAATCCGCCGATGCGCACATGGCCGAAGCGGGCGAGATGATGAAGAACTTCACCGCCCTCCGCAAAGCGGGCGAAGCGGCAAAGGCCGCCGGCAAGGAGGCCGAAGCTGAGCTAAAGCAGAAGGACGCGACCAAGGAGCTCGAAAAGGCGGTTGGCACCTACGGCAAGGCCGTCAACAAAGAGCCCAACGAGGTGAAATACCTCGATGCGTGGATCGCCGCCATGGAGCAGACCCAGCCAACCACACGACTGCTGTACAATGAGCGGTACGGCAAGAATTACCTCGGAGCGCTTCAAAAGCGAGCTGATGCACAGCGCACGAACATTGATGCGCACCGCAAGCTGCTCGACCCGATCCTCTACGTCGCGCGGCTGCAGCCGTCGGCAGCGCAGTGGAACAGCCTCATCGAATCCGCAGTCAAGGCGATGAATCGCGTTAAACCGGGCAGCGCTGACGAGGCCACGGGGGAAGACAAATCAGCACCCGCCGAGCCGAAGCTCCGCCGCTACCGCGGCATCGCGCGAGTCGGGCTGCTCAAGGGTAACTTTGAGCTCAAAGATCAAGACCGCATTTTCGCCCGGAACGACCTCGATGCCGCCCTTGCCGCCGATCCCAAGGATGAAGCCGTCGCGATCGCCTTGATCGAGCTGGCGGGCTTTC
Source organism: Phycisphaerales bacterium (assembly GCA_038231815.1). Lineage (GTDB taxonomy): Bacteria > Planctomycetota > Phycisphaerae > Phycisphaerales > UBA1924 > CAILKP01. The sequence goes on along the minus strand of JBBRKQ010000019.1, from coordinate 32,619 downwards.
AGGCAAGATACTTGCGTAAAATCGGCGAGGAAGATAAAGCTGTTGATCTCATCGGCGGCGTCAAAGTCGTTGGCGGTGTCGAGCAGGCGTCCACTGTCGGTGAAGCCCAGAAGTTGGCAGCCATCTTTATCGAGAACAACCCACCAGCGGCCGGTGTCCGGCACGCAATTACATTGCTTGAGTTTGTTGAGAACATCCGCGTCGCGGATCTAAAGCAGGCAGTCGACTCGCCGCGGCAGGCGGCACGGACCGATGCGGGCAAACCCGGGGCGGATCCACAGGCTCGCGCACGGAACTACCGTGAAGAGGTCGTGACTTCGACCATGCCGCGAGCCAGCAAAACACTGGACTATTTTGAGCAGACCGATCCAAAAGTGCTCGATCCGCTTCTGCTCACGGAAGCGGCGAGGTTCGCAGTCACGCTGGGCGTGCCCCAGGCGCTCCCCAGGAGCATCGCTCTGATGGAAACAGCCGCGGCAGCCCGCGACACCGATCCGCTGCTGCTCTTTCAGATGGGTCAATTGGCAGACCAAGCCGGCGAGCATCAAAAAGCCATTGAAAAGCTAGAGTTGCTCGCGAGTTTGCCCAACCGCCCTCTCAGCTTCCAGGGAAGCATTCTCTGGGGTCTGCGCGATTCGGCGCTCAACTATCAGACGCGTGCAGCGCTGCACGGTCTAGATGCCTCCAAGACCAAAGAGCAAAAGCAGGAATGGCTGAAGCGAATCGCCGGTTTCCGCGAGGCTATCGAGAAGCGAGCCTCCAGCGACGTCGATCTCGGCCGGCTCAAGCTGCTGATTGATGGACGACTGGAAATGGACAAAGAAAACTTTGCCATGGCCAGCAAGTATCTCACCGAGTACTGCGACCTGACCGGTCGCAACGAGGTCGAGGCGCTGCAACTACTGACCTTTGCGCTGATCCAGCGTCGCGACTCAGATGGGGCCGCTCGGGCCCAGATCAAGCGGCTTGAAGAGCTCGGGGCAATCAGCCGTCAGACTTTCGAACTTCTCGCGGAGATGGAGGGCCGCATGGGCAACAGGCAGGCCGCCGTCGCGGCCCTGCAGCAGGGCATGCGTCTTGAGCGAGACCCGGCGGTGCGCGCGACAATACAGACACGCATCGACGGCATCCTAGAGCTCGATGAGCCAAAGACTGCGGTGGGCAAGGAGCTAAGGAGCATCCAAAAAGCGTTCGAGCAGCCCGATGTGGACATGGAGAAGATGCTCGCACGAATCCGCGAGCTTGCCAAAAATCCTCCGGAAAGCGCGACTCCGCGGTATCAAGTCGGAATGCTGCTCATGCAGTTCGCCCGCGACGATGTTGCGCCGTACATCGCGCGTTCCCGCGAGCGTTTCGGGGACACCGATCCGGTCGCTGCCAAACTTGACGCAATAATCAAGGCTCCGCAGACCGTAGAGGCAGCAGCCAAGATGATCGATGAAGGTCCGGATGACCCCCTGACCAAAGCGGTGCAATTGATGGTTCTGGCAATGCAAAACCTTGATGGTCGCGGCGAAGAAGGCCGGAAGTTCTTGGAGGAAAAGGTCACCGCTCTCGAAAAACTCGACAAGGACCACCGTCTGGTCATCAGCAACCGGTTCGAGACGGCGCTCGCCGTTCAGATGAAGCTGCCCCCTGACAAGCGTGACTTCACTGCCACTCGGGCGCAGGCCGACCGCGCTGTCGCGACAAATGCCGACACTCTCAAGGGAAATGTGTTCCTGACCCAACTCGCCGCGGCCGAAGGCAAGCTGCCCCAGGCCGTCGAGTTCGCCGAAAAGGCCACGAAGGAAGATAAAAACTCCGCGCTTGCTTGGCAAATTCTCGGCAGCCTGCAGCTGCAGACCGGCCGCACAACCGACGGCATCGCCTCGCTGGTGCAGTCCAACGCGATCAAACCAAATCAGGTGCAAACCGTCATGCCGCTCGCCCAGGCTTACGTGGGCACTTCCCAGCCGGCCGAAGCGCTGCGAGTCGCCCGCGCCGCCAAGTCGATCAATTCCGGAAACCGGGTGTTCACGAATTTCCTGCTGCAGCTCGAATCAAACTTTGGTGATGCAAGTGAGGCGCTGCAGCGCCGAGAAGTTATCTTCAACACCAATCCCCGGGATGCCCAGAACGCCACCCAGTATCTGTTCGCGCTGCTAAAGGCCCAAGACTTTGCAGCCCTTGAAAAGGCTCTCGTGCGGCTGGAAGCAATCCCCGAGGTTCCCAAGGAGCAGCCGGCCCGGTTCCGGGCTTTGCTACTGGCAGCCAAGGGCGACCTTGAGGGAGGGCTTGCGCAGTTTGAGGTGAGTGTCGCAAGCGTACCAGAGGACAAGCGTGACTGGCGCGTGTACTACGAGTTCGCCAAGGTGGCTCTTGACAATGGCTTGCCCGAGATTTCGCTGGCCGTTGCCGACCGTGGTCGTAAATTCCAGCCAACAAGCATCAGTGACCTCGATCGCACGATCGGTGATACCGAGTTCGCCCGCGGCGGCTTTGAGAATGCCGCCACAGCGTACAAGCGTGCGATGGATGTGTCCTCGGTTGATCCGAACAACGTGCTGGCGCTCCGCCTCAGTGACACGCTCCTGCGAATGGGCAAATTCGCAGAGGCCGAGGCGATCCTGGTCAAGCTCAAAGCGGGCGATGATGCCAATAAGGTAAACATCCTGCTGCTTCGCTCACAGGCCGAGCAGGCCCAGGGCCGTACCGATGAGGCCCGGGTGAGCATCAATGAGGTGCTCAAGCTCGAGCCCAAATCTGTGTTCGGACTCATCCGCCGGGCCGAGATCATCATCGCTTCAACATACACCGACAAAACCGCGCTGGCCGTTAAGGCCGCCCGCGACTCAGACAAACCTGCCGAACTCAAGGCCGCCCGCACCGCCAAGCTCGCCAGCGATGCCGCCGCCAGCAAAGATGCGATCGCCGATCTTGAAACCGCCCTCCGACTAAACCCCAGAGAGCTCGGCGCACGCCGCATGCTCGCCGGAATTGTACTGCGAAGCGGCGCTCCAGATGCCGTTGACAAGGCCATCGCAATCATGCGAGAAGGAGTAAGCGTTGACCCTGATAACGAGCAGCTCCGGATGGACTTCGTCCAGCAGCTCATGGCAATCAACCGCAACGATGAGGCAATCATCATCGCCGAGGAAGCAATCAGCCGACCGGGCAACCCCCGTCAGTGGCTCGCCGTTTCCGGTGACCTGCACTCCCGGGCCGGGCGCCATGTTCAGGCTGCCGAGATGTACGGCCGGCTGTGGGACATCGAAAAGAGCCCGGTCGTGGCCGAGCGCTTTGCCGTTTCGCTCATGGCCAAACCCACGCCCGACCTTGTCAAGGCCAAAGAAGTGCTCGCTGACAAGGCCGCCATCACCGACAGGAGTCCGCAGTTAATGCTGGTCCGCGCCCGCGCGTACATGCTCGAAAATCGCGAGGCGGAATGGACCCGCGAAGCCCGCGCCGCCTGGGCCGCCACCGACACCAAGAGCATCGCCGCAGTCTCGGCGTACTTCCCGCAGTTGCTGCGCCAAGTCTTCCGGAAACCCGGAGATGCCCGCCCGCGAATGGTTGATGCCGAGCGATTCATCGAATCTCTGCGCCCCGCTGGCGGTTTCTCGGAGGCTGTTGAGCTTTCTCTAGCAACGATGCGGCTGTCCGGTGATGAGGCCACCAAGACCAAGGCCTTAGACTCCCTCAAGAAGCTTGGCGATTCGGCAGCAGACCCGGCGGTTCGCTACCAGGCGTACCGCACGCTCGGTGGCGAGCGCGTGAGCAGCAAAGAATATGAACTGGCCATTGCCGCGTACACCGGGGCAGAGTCGGTCAAGCCCGGCACGTTTGAGAACCTCAATGACACGGCGTACGTGCTCGGTAAGTACCAGCAAAAGTGGGCCGAAGCGCTCCCGCTAAGTCTGCAGGCCGTCAAGCTTGCTCCGGAAAACGTCTTTGTGCTGGGCACCCTTGGCACGATTTATCTCGGCTTGAACCGCCTTGATGATGCCGAGAGTGTCCTGCTGAACGCCTTGAACGTGGCAACAACCCCGGTGCAGCGGGCCTCCCCGATCGTTCGACTGATTGATCTTAAACTCGCCCGGGACGACAAGCCCGGAGCCCGCGAGATCTATGTCGAACTGCTCCGGATGATCGATATTGAGCCCGCACCCAAACAGATACCGGCGATTTTCAAAGAAGATCTCGATAAACTCGCTGCGGATCCGCGATTGGCCAAGTGATTGATCCGATTTTGACGAACCATTACCGGTCCCGATGACGGTGAGTATTTTCTACGACTCGCGAAGGAATGACCATGACGACTATTGCAGCCAACCGAACCGTTTCCGGCCCCCGCGGGTCACAGCCGCAGGGCGGCGCGGTGGCGATTGATCCCGTACGGATCGTTAAGATGTACTGGATCCCGCTGGTGCTGTCGCTGTTCGTCGGCGTTGGCCTTGGCGTGGGCACCTATCTCGTCCTGCTACGGGTTGCGCCACGCTTCGAGTCAACGGCGCTGTACGAGGCCCTCGCGGCTGAAACTACGATCCGTGAAACCGGCGTAGGCGGCTCGCGTGAGGAGCTCGAGCGCTTCGTCAACACACAAGTCATCACGATCACCAACGACTCGCTCCTGAAGGTGGCTCTCCAAAAAGCTGAAGTGCTCACGACCGACTGGAGCAAGGCTTATTTGGACAACGAGGGCCGCTTCAAAGAAACCGATGCGCTCAAGGATTTTAAGGAACTCGTTGCAGCCCGGCCGCGCACCGGCTCGGCATACTTTTCCTTTACCGTTCGCGCATCCAAGAACAGCGATTCATCCGCACTGGCAGCCGCGGTACACCGCGCGTACTTTGAAGAACTCGCCTCTCGCAAGCTCAAAATCACCAATGAAAAAATGGTGCCGATGAACGACTCGATTCAGGCTCTGACCAAGCTCGTGGAAGCGGCCGACAGCCGCATCCGCCAGATCATGGCCAACAACAGCCTCGAAGACACCGGTGAACGCGGCGGCGCAAGCGCTGGCGAGGTCGAGATCGGCAGCCTCCAGCCCCGCCGGGCCGAGGCGCTCCAGCGTCAGGCCGCGGTGGAACAGCGTCTGGTCTTCTTGATGGGCAATCAGGCCGCTGAGGGCGGCATGGCCACCTACACCGATGAGCAGCGCGAGTCCGCCGAGCGCGACCCGATCGTCCTGAACGTCAAGCAGCGGCTGACGGAGTATCAGATCTCAGAGTCGGCGATGGCGACGCGCGGGCTGGGAGAAACCCACCCTGAGAGAGTTCGGATGATGGCCACAATCCGCGCTACCGAGGCTGAGATTGCCCGGGCACGTTCGGCCGCACTGGACAAGCTCTTCCGGGCCGACCTTGAAAACTCGCAGCGCCAAAGTCAGAGCGTCAAGGATGAAATCAGAGACATGGACCGCCGCATTGAGCTTCTCAAGGCCGACAAAGTCAAGATCGCGCAGGCGTACGTTGAGCTTTCTTCTCAGAAAGTCAAGAAGCAGCAGCACATCGAAGAAATCGACCGACTAAACCGTGCGATGGGTAATCTTCAGGAACTCGCCTCGCTGTCCAAGGGTGATCGCATCGACCGTATCCGCCTCGCCCAAGCCGCCGCGACGCCGGATGAACTGGCCTTCCCCCGCTTGCCGATCATGGTCATCTTCGGTGTGATCGGTGCCTTGGGCCTCACCCTTGGCCTGGTTGTGCTTCGCGAACTGCTCGATACCCGCATCCGCACCCCGGCAGATGTCAACCTCATCGCCCGTGGCCGCCTGCTCGGTTTCATTCCCCGCGCTGATGAAGACCCGACCCGTCCGGCCACACCGGAAACAGTGTTCCGTGACAGCCCAACCGGCGCCATGAGCGAATCATTCCGCCAGTTGCGGTCCGGAATCATCAAGAAGATGCAGGCCTCCAACCAGAAGTCGCTGCTGATCGTGCCCGCCGCCCCCGGCTCCGGCGCCACCACCGTGGTCTCCAACCTCGCCCTCGGCGCCGCAGCCTCCGATCTGCGTGTGCTGGTGATCGATGGCAACCTCCGCAGGCCCGGTCTGCACAAGGTCTTTAAGCTGGCCGATGGTCCCGGTCTCGCCGATGTGCTGGCCAAGAAGTGTGATTTGTCAATGGCGCTGCAGGCCACCAGCACCCCCAATCTCACGCTGCTCTCCGCCGGTTCGGCAACCCTCCGCAGTGTGCCGGAGCGCCTCTCGGCCGAAGTCCTCACCGCCACGCTCGATGAAGCGCACGGCAAGTTTGATCTGGTCATCATTGACTGCGCCCCCGCCTTGGTGGCCGGTGATGCGCAGGCCCTGGCCAACCGCTGCGATGCGGCGATTCTGGTCGTCAAGGCCTACGGCGAGAAGCGCGGCCAAGTGGCACGCCTTCGCGACCAGCTTGCCGAGGGCAGAGCAGAAGTGCTCGGCATCATCGTCAATCAGGTTCGCGCCGCCGCGGGCGGGTACATGCGCAAGAACATTCAGATGGCGTACGACTACCAGACCGCGGGCACCCCGAACTGATCGCCCCGCGTTCACTCTCATCTTCCCGAATCCTTCTTCCGCGGTGGTATTGAGCTTGGTTTCAGATCGAAACAAGTCCGGCAGCGTGGTGGCCGAGCCCGGGAGCAATGCCCGGCCCGGCCGGCACGCGCTCGTCACCGGCGGCGCAGGGTTCATCGGATCGCACCTAGTCAGCGCGCTGCTGGCTCAAGGCTTGCTGGTCACCGTTGTTGACACGCTGGAGACCGGCCGCCGCGAGAATCTCCCGGCAGCAGCGCCGGGCTTTACGTTTGTTGCGTCAGCTCTCGGTGAGGCCATCGAATCCGGAACACTCGATGGCGGGCTGTTCAGTGAAATCTATCACCTGGCCGCATCCGTCGGCGTCAAGCGGATCATGGACAACCAGGTCGCATCCATCCGCACCAATGTTGAGGAAACCTCAACCCTGCTGCGCTGGGTCGCCGCCGGGCAGGATTGGTCGCGCCGGCACCAGCCGGTGGCAACTGCGGATGTTCGACCAACCCCCGCCGCGGCCAAGGTGCTCATCGCCTCCAGTTCCGAGGTCTATGGCAAGTCCGCCAAGGCTCCGTTTAGTGAAGATGATGATGTGCTCTACGGCAACACCACCGTGCACCGGTGGTCCTATGCCTGCGCCAAGGCGATTGATGAGTTCTTGGCCCTCGCATACTTCCGTGAGCGCCAAATGCCGGTCGTCGTCGCCCGGCTCTTTAACACCGTCGGCCCCCGGCAGCTTGGCAGCTACGGCATGGTGCTGCCCAACTTTGTGTCCAGCGCCCTGGCCGGGCGTGACCTAGTTATTCATGGTGATGGTCAGCAATCGCGATGCTTCTGCGATGTACGTGATGTGCGTGATGCATTGCTGGCCCTAGTCGCCGGTGGCGGCACATCCGGTCGCGTTTTTAACATCGGCAGTGCAGATTCAATCTCAATCGCTGCGCTTGCCAATCGGGTCATCTCGGTGCTCGGGTCCAAGTCCGCCATTCGTCTTGTTTCGTACGATCAGGCGTACGGTCCGGGCTTTGAGGATCTCCGCCAGCGCCAGCCCGATCTTTCCCGCATCTACGCGGCAACGCCTTGGAGGCCCAGAATCAGCCTCGACCAGACCATCCGTGACATCGCGACCGAGCAAATCGAATCCGCGGCATCTAAAGCCGGGGCATCCTCCGGGGCAACTTCTGTCGTGACTGCCGGTTCATCAACCGATCAAGCATCCAACTTGGCCAGCCGCGTGGTCGTTGCATCACCTAGTCCTGCCTGTCTCGCTGCTCCCACGCTCGGTTCCCCCACCGGTAAGGAGATCCGTTCGTGACCATCTCCGCACTCATCAGCAGCCTCTCGGTCGCGTGCGCCCAGTTTTCGCCACCACTAAAGATCTCACCGTTCGATGAGCCGCAGCTCACCGACCAGCTCAAGAAAATCCAGACCGACACCAACCAGCTCATGGCCCGCGCCAAAGACATTGAGCACGCCATCGGTGTCAACTACACCGGCAGCGCGATGGAGATCTTCAACGGCTACATCGCGGTGTTCATCGTCGCGTTCCTCACCACGCTCTGCGTCACGCCGCTGTTTCGCCGCATGGCCATCGCCTACGGCGTGATCGACCGGCCCGATGAGGCCCGCAAACACCACAAGTTCCCCATCGCCTACATGGGCGGCGTCGCGGTGTATTGCGGCATCGTTTCGGCCATCGCGTTTAGCTACATGGCCCCGCTGCATGGGCTTATCACGTTCCACAAAACCGCCTACCTGCCCTCAACCAGCGACCTGCCCTTCCCCGTGCCCATGTCCATCCTCTTTGGCATGACCATCGTCATGCTCATCGGTCTGTGGGACGATGTAGCCAAGGTCGCGCCGCTGCAAAAAATCGGTGGCCAACTCCTAGCCGCCGCGGCACTGGCAATGAACGATGTCGGCGTCAAGGTTGCCAAGCAGGTGCTTCAACCAGTTGGTGAGATGCTGGGTAACCCCTCGCTGCTCTGGTCCATACCGCTGCCGTTTGAAATTCCTGTCATGGGCGCATCAATCCCGATTGATGTCGTCTACTGGACCGGAACGCTCATCATCGCCGTCTTCGTACTCGGCGCATGCAACGCATCCAACCTTATTGATGGTCTCGATGGCCTCCTCTCCGGCGTCACCGCCATCTGCGCTGGCGGCCTGCTGGTCGTCGCCATCGGCATGGCCGCGGGTGACAACGGCCAGCTTGATGCAGCCCGCATCATCCTGTGCATGGCCCTTATGGGCTCGGTCATGGGTTTCCTGCCGCACAATTTTAACCCGGCAACCATATTTTTGGGAGATGCCGGCTCGCTGCTGCTGGGTTACACCACCATCGTCATCGTCCTCATGCTGGGTGATCAGGGCCAAACCAACCTCGTCCTCGCAGGCCTGATCATCTACGCAATCCCCATGCTGGATACCTCGCTGGCAATCGTCCGCAGAAAGCTCTCGGGCCAAAAAATCTCCGCGGCAGATGATCAGCACCTTCACCACATCCTAAAACGCAAACTGGGCGTCCAAGGTGCCGTGCTTGTCCTCTACCTCATGGGCTTCTTCTTCGCAGTCTTCGGCGTCCTGCTCAGCATGGAGCGCGGCCGCATCACCTACGCGCTCACCATCGTGCTGGCGAGCTTCATCGGCGTCACCGCCTTCAAAGTCGCCCGCCGCAAGCAGTTTGATGAACAGGCCGCCAAAATGAAGATCGGCTCCGGACAAACCGGCTCGGCCTCGGTCGAGGCCGCCGCAAGTGATGCGAGCGTTTCTACCCCGCCCATCCAGGCTCAGGGCCAGTTACCCACCGCCGCGCCCTCCGCCTCCACGGCGGCGGTTGCCCCTTCGGGCGGCATCTAACTTCCTATGCTCGCTCGGAACCCGGGGTCTCCTCACCCCGCCCGCACTGCTGCGCGGCGGGCTGCGCAACCCGTTGCACAGCAGAAGATCTTGCGGTGGAACGGAGCCGCCAAGCCACCACGGCGGTTGATGCGCAGCCCATGCGTCCCGTCGCCCCCAAGAAAAATCTGAGTTCCGGTGTTCAACACTGCTCACCAGCGCCCCGCTGATTCTTGGAATACCCTGCATCGCTGTTGGTTCGAGACCGCTGCAAGCCCAAATCCACCCCCGCTGCCATGCCACCCAACCCGCCCGCCCCGGCTCCCTCTCCACACCAGTCTCCCACGCCCCTCACACTCAGCCCGCTTGCGCGACTGGTGACTTCCGCAGCATTCTCCAGCGCTGTGCTCGTGGTCATTCTCATCAACGCGGTGCTTGTTGGGTGGGAAACCTATGCGGCCGTGCCGCCCGAGCCCGCACCGCTCTGGATCTGGCTTGGCCTGAAGATTTGCCTGTGGATCTTCGTTGCAGAACTCACGCTGAAACTCACACACGCCGTGCAGACCCGCACGCTCCGCCCCTTCTTTGCTGATGGCTGGAACCTCTTTGACATCGCCGTGGTCATCGGCTCATTCATCCCGGCCGTGGGGCCAATGGGCCCAATCCTCCGCGTCGTCCGCGTGCTGCGCGTCTTTCGCCTCGTCCGCAGCATCCCAGAGCTTCGCCTGATTGTCACCGTTCTGCTCCGGAGCATGGTCAGCATGAAGTACATTGCAATGCTCGCCGGCGTCATCTTCTACATCTACGCCGTCATCGGCGTGCAACTTTTCGGCCAGCACCTCAAAGAGTACGCCTCGCTGCACGAAGCCCTCTTCACCCTCTTCCGCGTGCTCACCGGCGACAATTGGACAGACCTCCGCTACAAAATCGCCGAAACCGTCGCCGGCACCGACCAGTCCGCGATCGCCTGGAAATCAACCGCCTACCACGTCTCATGGATGGTCGTCTCCACCTTCCTGCTCATCAACCTCATCGTCGGCGCTGTGCTCAACAACTACCAAGAAGTCCAGCACATCGAGCACTCGAGGAAGGCAATCGACTCTGGTGAACTCGATATCTCCGATGCCCACCTCCGTGACCTCGTCAGCAAACTCGATGAAGTCTTAAAAGCCCGCGCCGCCGTCGCCGCCCCAGGCCAGCCAAGCAACACACCGCAGCCTTGACCATCTACTTCTTGTCCTCCCGGCTTTGAAGGAGGCCGGACAACCCTGAAACCTCACGCGCGCCGGCCCATCCACCTCCATCCAAAATACACCGGCACCCCCGCCACCAAAACCCCCACCCAGGGCAGCGTCGCACCGGGGTCCTGCCAAACCGATAACCCCGTCATCGCCGCGGCGCTTAGTACGAATATGGCTGGCACCACCGGATAGCCCCAGCAACGGTACGGCCGGGCCACATCGGGCCGGCGCATGCGCAGTGCAAAGATTGCCAGCCCGCCCAGCCCGTACCAGATCCACATCGTAAAAACAAACCCGCCCGCCAGCTTTTCAAACGTGCCCAGCCACACCGCTGCGGTGCAGCTCAGTGCTGCTTGCACCCACAGCGCCACTGCGGGCGTTCGGTGGGTCTTGTGCTCGGCGCCCAAAAATCCAAACATCAGCCCATCGCGGGCCTGCGCGAAGGTGACGCGGGCTCCGGTCATGATGGAGCTATGCGTCGAGCCGATGCTTGACACCACCACCAGCAGCGACACCGCAGCGCCGGCCTGAGAGCCAAGCAGCCGCTCCATCACCAGCGGGGCCACCGTCTTGCTTCCCGCAATTTGCTCCACCGGCAGCATCCAGTAGTACACGGCGTTAATCGCCACGTACAGCACCGTCACGGCTGCCGTGCCCACCAGGTAAATCCGCGGCAGCATTTTCTGCGGGTTTTTCACTTCCCCAGCGATCGCGCCCACATCGCTCCATCCGTCGTACGTCCACAAAATCGCCGCCATCACCGGCACCACGGCAACCCAAAAAGTTGGGTGCGCCGGCTGCGGCTGGTTCACAAAGTTCGCCGCATCACCTTTCACCAGCACCACCGCCAGCACCACAATCGCCCCCAGCGCCAGCATCTTGCAGCCCGTTAAAACCACGGCCAAATCAGTGCCCAGCTTCACTCCCCGCGCGTTGATGTACGTCAGCAGCACAATCGCCAGACAGGTCACAATCGCCGGATCCCACGTTGTGCCCAGTAGATTGTTGAGGTACGTGGCAAAGACCACGGCAATCCCCGCCGCCGCCAGCGGCTTGCTTAGCAGAATGTACGTCCACCCAAACACAAACGCCACCGGCGCACCAAAGCCCTCGCGAAGAAACACATACACACCGCCGCTGCGCGGATACATGGCCGCAAGTTCCGCAAACGTCAGCGCGCCCATCAGTGCCAGCACGCCGCCCATGGCCCAAAGCGCAAGCACCAGCATCGGGCTGCCCATTTTCTCGGCAATCCCCGGCGGCGTAGCAAAGATGCCGCTGCCGATGATCACACCCACCATAACGGCCGAAGCACCCCAAAACCCAATAGTCCGCGGCAAGTCCCGAGCTTCGCCCCCATTCGCGCCCACGGCAGACCCACTATCCAACCCATTTGCCGCACCGCTGCCAGTTGGTTCAGTCTGCATCAAGAAGCACACCTCAAAAGAGAAATTTTTTCGCCCATGAATGACCAGGCCTTCTGCATTCCTGCCTCAATTTGGTCATTTGGCCATCTGATAATTGGGCAACTTGCTGCCTCGTCTCACCCTTCCCCCGCCGTCGGGTCCTCACTCACCGCCGCACGCTTGCCGATGATCCGCTCCGCTGGCAGTAGCCACAGCAGCACAATGCCAAGCTCATAAAGCATGTACATCGGAACCATCAGCGTCATCATCGACAGTGGGTCGGGCGTGGGCGTAATAATCGCTGCGGCGACGGCGCAGATCACCAACGCATGCCGCCAGTACTTTCGCAGCCATTCGCCATTGACTAGCCCGGCCCAGCCCAGCAGCAGCACCACCACCGGGAGCTGGAACGCAACGATAAATGCCAGCGACAATCCGTAGAACAAATCAACGTATTCCTTCACCCGGTACTGCTGGTTAATCAGGCTCGCCGTCAGCAGTGTCGTGCCGCGGACTTCGACTCCGGTGCCGTCCTCCTTGGGCAGGGCCACGCGAATTGCCTGCAGGGTGGAGTTGATCCACATCTGGCCAATTTCAGGCTCCGGTGGGTCGGCCGCCAGCACCGTCAGCGGCTTGCTGAGGGTGACCCCTTCCGGCAGCGGTGCTGTGGCAACAGTCTGCGGTACTAGTTTCGTGCCAAAGTCCACCAAGTAGTTCAGCGCAACTGGGAGCATGACGTAGTACATCGTCAGCATTCCCAGAATGGTCAGGATGCCGCTGAGCGGGGCCAGAATGTACACAAACCGTCGCTCGTGGGTGTACAAGCCCGGGGCGATGAACTTCCATAACTGATAGACGATCCAAGGCACACCCACAACAATCGTGACCACAAGCGAGAGCTTGATATAGGTCGAGAAGCCTTCCATCACGCCGGTATTCTGCAGGTTGGGCTGGCCCAACTGTTTCAGGGTCCGCAGCAGTGGGGCCAGCATGATTACCAGCAACCGGTCGGCAAAGTACAGGGCAATCAGCAGCAGTGGCGCAAGGCCAAGCAAGGCCCAGATCAGTCTGGAGCGCAGCTCATCAAGGTGCTCTCCCAGCCCCATCACGGCATCCTTGTTGCGGCGGTCAATCACCGGTTGAATCAACGAACGGCTCTCCAAACTTGAGGGGTCATGCACGGTCCTTCGCAGCCGGTCCACAGGCGGATCTCGGGGAGCGAACCATAGCGGGCACGCGCGGCTGTTGTGATGGGTGACCCAACATATCCCGGGCATAAATACGGATAAGGCGGCACGCCTAGATGATCGCGCAAACGCGAGAAAACGCGGGGAGAGCTTCGTGTCGGATTAATGAAGGGTGGCGCTGAACCAGAGCAGATTCCCGAGGCAAAGGAGCCATGCAGCGACCGCTAGTGCGATGCGGACAAATCGCGGGGCTTTCCGAAACCACGGTCTACTGCGAAGCAGTACGTACAAGCTTCCGCCCAAAACGAGGCCTGGCGCGATAATGCTAAACACCAGTATTCGCCCGTCAATGTCACTTCGCCCCCTAGAGAGCAGTTCCAAAAAAACGAAGCCCATCAGCAGCAAGCTAAACCCCGCACCCGCCGCCAGCCCAAGCACGCCAGCCAGCCACGCTCCCAGCTTGGGGTCCACCAGGCCAATCGTTAGCTTCAACTCCTGATTGCACTCCGGGCACGCGCTCGCTTTCAACCCGCGCAGGTTGTAGCTGCAGTTGGGGCATGGGTGGTCGCTGTTGGCTAAGTACGCCAGCAATTGAGCATCGGTCGTGGCTCCTGAGGTCCCCGCTGCTTCAATCAATGGCGAGGCAGCCCCATCAGGCCGGGCCAACTCCGCAACCGAGACAACCTGCGTGGTGGGGGATGGTTCCATACTCGCCCAATGTCAAGAGTCTTGTCTAAGCAAGATGTTGCCGATGGAGTTGCGGCCTTGATTTACAACATGGTATCGTGATCAGCTCTCCACATCGGCCGGCTTTGTGCGGGAGCGCTTAACGGCTTTGCCGCTGCCGCTGCCGCTGCCGCTGCTGGTGCTGGCGCTGCTGGTGGGAATCGGCACTCCTGCCGCAGCAGTTCCATCGTCCCGGGCCCGCTCCAGCAGGCGGATGAGCTCTGCAATCTCAGGCTTGCCCAAGTGTGCAAACTGCCGCCGGTGGCAGTCCAGTATCGGCTCATCCAATGTGGCTAGCAGGTCCAGCCCAGCTTGGGTTATCTGCACATACACCACACGCCGGTCATCGGTGCTGCGCCGGCGTGAGGCGAGTTTGAGTTTTTCCAGCCGGTCAATCAGTCGTGTGACATCCGGCACGGGCGAGACCAAGTGCTTTGCAATATGGCCGCAGGTGACCTCGACTTGTGGCTTCTCGCCCAAATTTGCCCCCAAAGTTGCCTCCAAGGTTGCCCCTCGCAGGATTCGCAAAACGTTGTACGTCGCCCCAGACAATCCGGAGTTGTGCAGCACTTCCGCCACCGGAGTCTCAATCGTTGCGGCGGTGCGCATGATCGATAAAAAAAGCTCCTGTGCCGGCTCCTCAAACGGACGTTTCTTGCCGAGTTCGTGCTGGAGCGGTGCCATCGTGCAAGGCTATTCGCTCCGGCAACGGTGTTTGGTTCCACAGATACTGTGATTGAGATTATTTCACCGTCTGAAAACCGCGACGTTAGAAGCCGGGACCTTTTTTCTTGGGTAGGGCCGGTGCCGGTGCCGGTGCCGGGGCCGCGGCCGCGGCTGGCTGCAGCGCATCGTCCGCATCGTCGCCCTCTTCAATCTGGAAATCACCGCCAGAACTCATCAGGGCCACAAAGCTGCTCTTGCCATCTTTAAACTGCACCAGCCACTCGTAGCTTATCGTCGCATCGGCGTGCACAATCTTGGCCTCTGGGTGCTTGGCCTTGATAAACGCGGCCAGCTCCGCCGGGAATTTCTGCTTTTCACCGTGCTGGCTGTGCAGCAGAATTGTGCCCGCATCGGTCAGCAGCACCATGTGGCTGGTCTCGGGCTCATCAGCCGTTGCCTTGGTCGTGAGCTGCACGTTGTACACGGCGATTTCGTCTGGATATTCCTCATCACGCTCGACACTGTCAATCGTGCCGCCGGGCAGCAGTTTGGCGAGCGCTGCGCGCACGACTTGTGCTTTGCCATCATCAACGGCGACATCAAGCCGGTCTATCAAAACCACCGGTGCCGCCGGTGTCCCGGGTGAGGCCATCGCCGGTACTGCCGCGGGAGTTTCTGGTTTTGCCGGGGCGACTGGTGCGGGCGCGTTCGCTGCCGGCGCGTTCGCTCTGGCAATATCGGCCTTGCGGAACTCAAGTTTGGTATCAGCCGGCAGCTTGGTGAGCTTGGTCGCCAGCCACGGGGGAGACTGCGCCCACCACACCGCAAACTCCAGTTCAACCTTGTCACCAATCGCCAGCATCGTGACATCAACACCCTGCTCCGGCGGGAACTCCATAGTCATGGCCGACATGCCCACAACTTTGCCGTCTTTATTCTTAAAATCATCAATTGCCTGATGCTTGACCATCAGCTCGGTACTGGGCTTGCCTTTTTCCGGCAGCGCTACAACCTCGCCCCGGGTGGTGTATGAAGCCGCCGGCGTTGCCGCGGGCCGCTTTAAGTCCGCAGGGCGAATTTGGTCTTTGCCAACGGGCTGCGCGCGTGCAGATGCCAAGTCGGAGCCCAGCCCCAAGCCGCCCAGGACCAAGCAAGAGGTGAGCAGCGCGCCAAGCAGGAGTGAGGGAGTGTGCAGTTTCATGACAAATCAAGCCGTAAACCAAACTATGTTCTAAGGACGCCACAACCAAATACCGCCTCTCCATCACCTCACCCTTTCTCTCCTACTTCCCCTTTGCCGGTGGCGTTCGCAAATCCGGCAGCTTTGCCGCCAACTTTGCCAGCCGGTCACCAATGGCCAGTGCTGCCTCCTCATCTAGGTCGGCCTTGAAGCTGCCAACCATGCGGCTGGGCCCGAGCGGATCGTTAAAAGTTGGCCCCGCTTCTGCCAGTCGCAGCGTCGCTCCCAGCAAATCTCCTGAGATTCTGGATTTGCCCGGTGCGTCAATGTCTGCGAAGCCCGCACCAGCGTAAATGCCCATCGCCCCTTGTGAGTACACCGCATGACGCACCGTGATGTTGCAGGCGGTGGCATCAATCGGTGTCTTGCCGGCCTGCGGCACGATGAACATGTAAAAGTGAACGATGTTCCCGCTCACGTCGGTGAGTTCATCCTTGGGGTCCATCAGCCTGTCCAGCGGCAGATCAGACAGAAAAATATCAGCCGTTGATGGATCGATGTATCGGTACACGGCGGTCTGAAAATTTGGCTTGAGTACCCGGCCGGTGGCCTCGCTCTTGGCCTCAAGCTCCGCACCGGATCGCTTCCACGATGAACAGCCCGGCAGCGCGGCCAGAGCCAACACCGCCGCGGCGATGATGGCCCCGCCAACCAGCCGGGAGGCAGTGAACGAGCGATGGCGGCCCGCACCGTTCTGGGTGACGCAGCCAAGGCAAGAAGTAAGCAAGCAGCGGGGGGGCTTCATAGAGGCGGGAGGATAGTGGTTGCCGGGGGGCCGGGTGAGGGAGCGTGCAGATGCGGGCAAACGTACTTGGAACGGTGTTCCATTCAGCGAGGGGCATGGAACGCGGAGGAAACGGAGGGCGCAGAGGTACGCAGAGGAAGACATCGGGCAGGGAAAAAGAACGGCAAGACGCATGGGGGGAGGAGGCCGCCATCGTGATCGTGAATCACGAATCCACCACGATGCCGCTTTCAGGGTCGCGGGAATCTGCGAAGCCACGCCCCCGGCCACGCCCCCGGCCATGCCCCCGGGCTGGGCGTGCGCATCTGTTTGACACCGAAGGGGTCATCGGGTTGTCCGGCAGATTGCATTGGCGACGCTTCACATGCATCACGGCTTCGGCGCCAGCCCCGGCTCCGCACCGGCGGCTGAGGAATTGGCTGGTCGTGCATCAGGCTTGGCTGGCAAATATGGGTTCGCCGGTACGGGTACGAGCCAGAGTCTGTCTTTGTACAGATACGCGTAGCGGGTGCCGTTGGCGACGAAGCCCAAAAACGCACGCCAACTTGGGTCTAGCTCGGGAAGGCCGGTGGTGCCGTCGAGTCGCACAACACTAAGTGATCGCTACTGCCCACGTTGGCGGGTTTGGAACCCGCCTGAAGAGTCCCTACTCTCTTGCCATGGCGAACATGCTCCAGCTTCGCACGTGGATCAACCATTCCACGCCAGAAATCTGGCGGCGGCTGGTGCTTGACCCGCGGCTAACGCTTGGGCAGTTGCACTCTGCCTTGCAGTGTGCGTATGAGTGGCAGAACTGCCACCTGCACCAGTTTCGTGGCAAAAGCGGCACGCGGTATGCCTCGCCGTTGCCGGCTGATCCGGATTTTATGGAAGGTGCGATCAGGGAGACGTCCGTTCAGTTGTTCGAGGTGTTCGACAAGCCGGGTGCCAAACTGGTGTATGACTATGACTTTGGTGATGGATGGCAGGTCATCATCGAGTTTGAAAAGCCTGTGGACAGTGAAACGGCCGAATACTGCGGCGAGAGTTTCATCGTTGCCGGTCGTGGTTTGATTACCAACAGGGAGCGCACGGTGATGTGCAGCGACGGCAAGCGCTCCGCCCCTCCGGACGACTGCGGTGGGATTCATACGTACAACGAGCTGGTCGCGCTTGGCGGTGATGATTCCATCGAGCGAACACCAAGCCGGCGGCTGCCCGCCCACTTCCGTGAGCACCTCCAATGGCTTGGCATCGGCTGGCGCCCGGCGTATCTCGATATCGCCACAATGAACCAGATGCTCAGCAAGATTCGGGTGCTGAAGAAGTTCAAGCCACTTTGAACGGTCGTTACTTTTCATCCAGCTCTTTTGAGTTTGCGGAGCTTTGAGCCAAATCTGACAACGATTGGCTTCGGAACGATTCAGGAATGAGCGCACCGGTATTGCCACCTCGTCACTGGTCAATGGCGGTTGTGCGTGGCCTGCATCGCTCCGCCAAATCGCGGCGGGACGGCGCGCAACCGCAGGTGCTGCTGTTGCGGCGAAGCGCGGCGCCTTACGGCTGCGAACCCGTATCGCTGCGCAACACAGGGCGCCGTGTACACACTGAACCGCACGGCTCTGAAATGGTGTTGGAGTCGGTCAATGAGTGACCACTGCATTACCGGCTCACCCGCTTGCGCTCCTTAAACCCGTTGCCCCGCTTGCCACCATGCCCACCAAACTCACCAAACTCACCATGCCCACCATGCCCACCATGCATTCCTCCACCTCGGCTCGGCAGCGCTTCGGTCAGTTGGTTTGAGGACTGCCCCATCTGCATTGCCGCTTTAAAGATTATGTCGGTCGGTCCATCGCCCATTTCAACGCTTAGCCCAGCTTCCATCCCGGCAACCAACTCTGCGACTTTTTCTTCACCCAAACTTGCGTAAAGCTCATCAACCGGTACCTCGGGCATAATCG
Organism: Phycisphaerales bacterium; assembly: GCA_038231815.1. Classification (GTDB taxonomy): domain Bacteria; phylum Planctomycetota; class Phycisphaerae; order Phycisphaerales; family UBA1924; genus CAILKP01. The sequence continues at coordinate 14,131 of JBBRKQ010000019.1, read as the reverse complement.
CCGCCAGTACGGCTCGGGCGTGGGCTCGCTCTGGGCTGTTCGCGGCGCGTGAGAGTGCATCGGCCACGGGTGCGGGCGTGCTGCCGCCCGGTATCTCATCAAGCGGTGGCGGCAGCAGATGCTCCGGTATCTCGCGATCGGTCAGCTCCGCCCATTCCACCTTCATGTTGGTTGATGCTCGCACGCTCACTGCCGCGGCGAGGCGCTGCACCTCGTGCGGCATGGTGGTGTCCTTGGCGATTTGCTCGAGCCGGTCACCCGCAGCGATTTTGGCGGCCAGCAGCTCACGATTAAACGCACGGCCCGCGGCGACAAACTCGGTGTGCAGCCTGTCAACCCGCAGTCTTTTGCTGATGCGCAGGAAGGGCAGAGTCTTGATTGTGCCGCATGTGCGAAGCTGCTCGATCGGGGATGCCGCAGCGCTCGCGGTGAGGGCCTGCAAGTGGCGCAGGCCGGAGGTTCGATGCCCCACGGAGACCAAGTTGGCCCGGGTGAGCATTTCGGTGAGCTCGAGCAGTTCCGCGGATGGTGCCCAGGCTACGGGCGGGGGCACGCGGGCGGGGTTGGCCGAGATGTGCGGGCGGGGTGCTGATGACATGTGACCTCCTAAGTATCCTTCTTTTTACCGTACGCATTAGTTTGTACTATGATTGGTATTTCGTCAAGGAAACGCAAGAAAATTCTCGTTTGTGTGGGTGGGCGGGGGAATCTGTCCGCAGGTGCGATTATCCGGACCATAAACGCCAAGCTGAGGCCTCCGGATGGGAAAGGTCCGGATAATGGGGTAAGCTTTTGAAAGCAATCAAGTCCCGCCCGAGTTAAAAGCTGGGGCCACGGACCAGTCGTTGCAGGAACTGTGCGCACGAACAAGGCGGAGTCGTTGAAGCGACCGGCATTTCGCGCGGGTGGTTCTGATGTTTGGTTTGCGACTTGGGTGGTCGCTGCTTCACGGGCATTGAAAGTGGCAAGCGATCGTGGCTGCCTTCACGTGGCAAGCCTGACGCAAGCGGTGCATATCCCGGGCTTGGAACCGTGATGAACTCCCCTCCGCGTTCGACATTCTCGCCCCCCCCATCTACCCTCCGCCTTCCCCGGGAAAGGTCCGGTTGCGTCCGCGATCAGTTATCGCGTCAGCGCACGCCGCACCGACGCACGGTTTGAACCGTGCGTGGTCCTGCACATCGCACCCGGGCTGCTCGCGGAGATCGGTCCTTGGACTTACCGCTTTCACCCATTCTTCTGTTCGCGGGCTGTGGCCTCGGAGCTATCGGTGTGGCACTTTCCATGCCACGCAAGAGCGTCAGCCCCTATATATTCGGTGTCATCATCGCCGGGGTTGCCTTTGGCCTGGTGATGCTGGGTTTGGGGCTAAAGAACCCTGAAGCGGTCCCGAATTACTATTTCTATATTTTCTCTGCTATTGCGCTGGCGGCCAGCCTTCGCGTGATCACGCATCAGCGGCCGGTGTACTCGGCGTTGTACTTTGTGCTGACGATTCTGGCATCTTCAGGGCTTTACCTGATCCTGTCGGCCGAGTTTATGACCTTCGCGCTGATTATTGTCTACGCGGGCGCGATTCTAATTACGTATCTGTTTGTGATTATGCTCGCCACCGAGGCCCCCAGTGAGGAGCAGCCGGACATTCTAACTGAATATGACCGGGTGAGCCGGGAGCCGATTGTGGCGACCTTTGCGGGGTTTGTGTTGCTTGCCGGGCTCACAACGCTGTTTGCCGTGGGCCTGCCCAATGTGAAGCCGGGCGACAAGCTGGATGCGGGTGACCGGCAGCTTGCGTTTATGAGTAAGAAGGTAGAGCCGATTTTGAAGCAGGCGGGGCTGCTGAAGGTTGGCGAGAGTGTGGTGCCGACCCGGGTTGAAACAACAAGCTACGGCATGCCCAAGGATGGGGATACCACGCTGGATGCAATCAAGATCAAGGCTGCGGACGGCAAAGAACGCCTGCTGCCCCGGGCGGAGTGGCCACCGACGCTGGTGCTTTCTAACACCGAGGGGGTCGCGTTCTCGCTGATTAACAACCACCCCGGTGCGATTGAGATTGCCGGTGTGATCCTGCTTATGGCCATGCTTGGGGCGGTGGTGCTGGCCCGCAAGAAGGTAGAGCTGGATGAGGTGGCGCTGAACGCCGCGATTTCCCGCCAGCGTGCCGGGGGTGAAGATGACCTTGGAACCGAAGGGCCGTTTGCCCGTCCTGGTACTGGCGAAGGAGGTGCCGCGTGAACAGTTTCAGCTTTCTCTCAAGCCTAGTTCCAACCTTTGCGCCCACTTTGGCGCAGGGCCCGCTGCCTCAGCTGATGAGCAGCATCACGCTGTATCACTATCTGGTGACCTCCGCTGCGATGTTCTGCATCGGCATCATCGGGTTCTTGACACGCCGAAACCTGATCATCATGTTCCTGTGTACGGAGCTCATGTTCCAAGCCGCGGGAATTGCGTTTATTGCCTTTAGCCGCTTCCACATGAACCACACCGGCGAGACGTTTGTGATCTTTGTGCTCACCGTCGCCGCGGCGGAGGCAGCGCTTGCGCTGGCACTTGTTGTTCTGCTGTTCCGCCGCAAGGAATCGCTGGATGGCGACGCTTGGACTGAAATGAAGGGTTAAGTAAGAGTGGGGGGGCGGTTTGATCGGTTCGAATTCATACAGGGGGCAGCTTCTCGATTCTGGGGTAGTTTGCTAAGGAAACCACACTCGTGCTGCACACGATGACGCTGATTGAATCTCTTGCTTGTTTGACCGGCTCACTGCCGGCGATTGCTACTGCCGCAGCGGGTTCGCCCGTGGCCGTTGCCGTCGCCGCGGCGAAGGAGGGCCCGGCGTATGCGGGGCTGATTCCGCTGCTACCAATCATTGGAGCGGTGCTGTGCACGTTGTGCGCTGTGTTTAAGGTTCGCAGCAAGCTGCCCGCGTTTTTGACTGTGGGCCTGCTGGGAGCGAGCTTTGTGCTCTCGGTCATGGCGTACCTGGCCGTGGTGAATGCTGGTGGCGGCCCGCTGGTGACGCACTCGCTGGACTGGTTCCGGTTCTCGTGGGGTTCTGGCCCTGGCCAGACGTTTGTTGCCAGCTTCGGTTTTTATCTTGACTCGCTGACGGCACTGTGGATGCTGTTTGTCACCGGCCTTGCCACGCTGATTGCGCTTTACGCCAGTGAGTACATGAGCCATGATCAGGGCACGGGCTACTGCCGCTTTTTCTTCGCGTTCAACTTGTTCGTGTTCTCGATGGCCTGCCTCGTGATGGGCGACTCGCTGCTGCTGATGTTCCTGGGCTGGGAAGGCGTGGGCCTTTGCAGCTACCTGCTGATTGGGTACTTCTATACGAGGCCAGCCGCGGTTGCGGCCGCGAAGAAGGCCTTTATCATGAACCGCATCGGCGACCTAGCGCTGCTGATGGGCATGATGACCACGTTCGTGCTATTTGGCACGATTGAGTACGCCCGGCTGTTTCCGATGATCGCGGCGGGTGTTGATGCCAACGGTGCGGCCCTGCCGGAGTGGGCTGGGTGGGTGCTGCCGGTGCTGTTTATGGGTGGTGCGTTTGGCAAGTCGGCTCAGATTTTCTTTTATGTGTGGCTGCCGGATGCGATGGAAGGGCCCACGCCTGTATCTGCCCTGATTCACGCCGCGACCATGGTGACGGCGGGTGTGTACCTGATTGCCCGGTTGTATCCGGTGTACCTAATTGATGACAGCCGCACGATTCTGACGGTTGTGGCTTGGTCGGGTGCGATCACGGCGTTCTGGGCGGCGACGATTGGCATGGCCCACTACGACATCAAGCGTGTGATGGGCTACTCAACGGTGTCGCAGCTTGGATACATGTTTGCCGGGCTGGGCGTGATGTCTAGCTATGGAGCAGCGTTCCATGTGTTCACGCACGCGTTCTTCAAGGCCACGCTGTTCTTGTGCTGCGGTGCGGTCATGCACGGGTTTAGAGGCCAGCTCGATCTTCGCAAGCTCTCTGGTGTGATGCGGATGAAGGGCTGGCTGATCGTGGGCTTGGCCATGCTGGTTGGCTGCTTGAATCTCTCGGGCTTCCCGTTTACCGCTGGGTTCTTTAGTAAGGATGTGATCCTGGCCGATGCGTTTGCGCAGGGTGGCGGGCAGATCGCCGGTGCGCAGTACATCGGCTGGCTGCTGCTGCTGACGGCGGGTATGACGGCGTACTACACCTTCCGGGTGTTCTTCCGGGTGTTTGTTGGCCCGCAAAGTTATGTGCCGGGCGATGAGCCGGACAGCCCGCACGGGTACCACGCAGCACATGCGGCCCATGCAGCGCATGCGGGCCCTGCAGCACATGCGGGCCATGGTGAACATGCTCAAGTCGATGCCCACGGCCATGCGGCTGCTGCGGATGCTGGTGGACATGCGACTGGACACGCCGCTGGAGACGGTCATGGTCACGATGACCACTTCCACCCGCACGCTCCAGGTTGGGCTGTGAACACGGTGCTGGTGATTCTCATGCTCAGCACCATCGCCGCGGCGGCGCTGTATGTCGTTCCCTCATCATTCGGCAAGCAGGGGGCCAACTGGGTTGAGGGCATGACGCTGACGAGCTCCGCCAAGATGGAGGCGGCTCATGGTGAGGCGGCTCATGGCGCGGCGGCTCATGGTGAGACGGTTCACGGCGCGGCGGCCGGTGGGGGTGCGCACGTCGCTGCCCACGGCACCATTTTCGGGCAAGACCCGCACAAGGTCATGTACTACGTCTCCGGGGTTGTCGGTGCGCTCGGCATCGGCATCGCGTTCCTGCTGCACTATGTCGGTCGCAAAGAGTCCGCGACCTCGCCTGGCGCCGACAAGCTGGCCTCGCTGGCGATCATCCGGCCGCTCGTCAATGGTGCGCGAAACAAGTGGTTTGTTGATGAGATTTACAACTATTTGATCCGCATCCCGCTGTTGGTCGTTTCGCACATCTTCCACCTCATCGACAAGCTGCTGGTTGATGGCCTAGTCAACCTTGTCGGGCGCCTTCCGCGGGCCACTGGCGAGGGTGCCCGGGTTGGCCAGTCCGGCATCTTGCACGGCTACGCCGTGGGAATGGCCGGCGGCATCGCCGTGATTGTGGTGATCGCGTACTTTCTTGTGAATTAAAACCCTTCGGTTTCGATTGCTAAGTCTTTGAGTTTTCAAGCTTTGGTTCAACGTCCATGTCCTGCCAAGCTGCCTTGTTCTAACCGCACTTTAACCGCATCACCGCCGCACCCTGCGGAGACCGCCCCTCATGCTCCTGACGCTTCTATTAACTCCGCTGATCGCCGCACTGCTGGTGCCGCTGATGCCCAAAAACTCTGTCAAGCCGCTGGCGCTGGTGGGCACGCTGGTGCCGCTGGCACTGGTGACGTTTTGGCTGGCCACGCACAACTGGTATGCTGGCGCGCCCACCGATGCGCGGATGGACCTGCCGTGGGTGCCGCAGCTTGGCGTTCGGTTCACGCTTGATATTGATGGCCTGTCGATGGCGCTGGTAACGCTGACGGCGTTTCTGGGGCCAATCTGCGTGCTCGCATCATTCACGGCCATTACAACGCGGCTGCGCACGTATTACGGCTGGCTGCTTGTGCTGCAGGCCGTGATGACGGGCGTGTTTCTGGCCCGCGATGCTGTGGTGTTTTATGTGATGTTCGAGTTCACGCTCGTTCCGATGTTTGTGCTGATCTCGCTGTTTGGCTCGACCAACCGCAAAGCCGCGGCGATTAAGTTTTTCCTGTACACCTTCACCGGCTCGGTACTTGCGCTTGCTGGCATCGTGTACCTCGCCTGGTTCAACACCACGCTTGATTCCAAGCTCTTCCAGGGCGCTGGGAGTTGGACGTTCAATGTCGCGGCCCTCACCAGCGCCGGTCAGCGGATGAGCACGCTGCAGCAGACTTGGGTGTTTGCAGGGCTCATGGCCGGGTTTGCCGTCAAGGTTCCGCTGTTCCCGCTGCACACATGGCTGCCGCTGGCCCACACCGAGGCTCCGACGGCGGGGTCAGTCGTGCTGGCCGGTGTGCTGCTGAAGCTTGGCACCTTTGCGATTTTCACGCTGGCTATTCCGATGGCTCCGCTGGCGGCTGTAACCTACGCCCCGGTGGTGGCGGTGCTGGCCATCATCGGCTGCATCTATGGTGGGCTCATCTGCTGGGTGCAGACTGACGTCAAAAAATTGGTGGCGTATTCCTCCGTCGCCCACTTGGGATTCTGTATTCTCGGCATGTTCGCGTTCAACGCCGCCGGCCTGCAGGGCAGCGTGCTGTACATGATCAACCACGGCCTCTCGACTGGAGCACTGTTCCTGTGCATCGGCATGATGTACGAGCGTTACCACACGCGGAACATGGCCGAAATTGGTGGGCTTGCCATGAAGATGCCCATTTGGGCCAGCTTCTTTGTGCTGTTTACCATGGCTTCGGTGGGCCTGCCGGGTACCAACGGCTTTGTCTCTGAGTTCCTTTGTGTGCTGGGCGCTTTCCAGGCCGGCGGCAGCCTCACGGGCTTTGCCGGCTCTACTGGTGGCAACCTTGGCCCGTGGTACGCCGCGGCTGCTGGGAGCGGCATGATCATCGGCGCGATTTACCTGCTGTACATGCTGGGCCGGGTCTGCTTCGGTCCGCTGAAGGAGCCTGTTGGGCACGGCCATCATGGTGGTGGGCACGGCACTGGCACTGGTGCTGGTACTGGTACTGGGCACGAAAGCGATGATGGCGCTGCCGTTCACCTTCCTGCGGACCTGACCGGCCGCGAGATTGGAATCCTGCTGCCGATCGCCTTTGCCTGCTTGTTCTTTGGCCTGTTCCCGGGCACGCTGATGCGGCTGATCGAGACACCGGTGATGAACCAGGTCAAGATGGTCGAGGCTGTTCGTCGCGAGATGCCGTCGGGCCTTCCGGCGGCGCCTGCAAGCCCATCGGATCCGCACTCGGTCCCTCAAAAACAAGCGTCAGCTGGTGAGGCGACCTCCGCCAGTGCGGCTTTGGTTATTCCGGCATTGGTTCCTGCATTGGTCCCTGCTTTGGTCCCCGCATCTGATTCCGTGCCCGCCCACAACGGGGCAGGCGGGGCGGCTGCTCTGGAGTCTCATTCGTGATCGAGAAACTTTCGACTCTCTGGCCGGAGGTCACGCTGCTGATCGCCGCGACACTGACCATGATTCTTGGCGTATCGCCCAAACTGGCGGTGCGCAGGCTTTGTGCGCCGATCGCCGGTGTTGCGCTGGCCATCGCCGGTGTGCTCGCCTTCAGCAGCGAGCACACATCGGTGAGCATGATGCCGAATCTTTCGACGTACGGCACGGTACTCGCTGCCGGTGTCGGGCTGCTGCTTCTATTGCTGGTGGTGGGCTTGCCTGATCGGGCGTATGAGGCGCGGCTGGCCCGCAACGTTTCGCGGAGCGGCGCATTTGATGCTCTGCGGAACACCCGTGGCGAGTTTTATGCCTTTTTCCTGTTCTCCATCGCCGGGCTCATGCTGTGCGCCAGTGCTGATGACCTGATCTGGCTCTTTTTGGCTCTTGAACTTGTGTCGCTGCCCACGTATGTGATGGTGACCATGAGCACGCCGCACAACCGCTCCATGGAAGCGGGCGTGAAGTACTTTTTCCTGGGTGCCATGGGCGCTGCCACGTTCCTGTACGGTTTCGCTCTGATTTACGGCGCAACCGGTACGACATACCTGCCCAAAATTGCCGAACTGTTTCAGGCCCAGATGGCCTCTGGTGGTCTTTCGGGCCTGGCCGTTGCAGGGCTTGTGCTGTCCATCATCGGCATCTGCTTTAAGATTGCTGCGGTGCCAATGCACTTCTACACGGCCGATGTGTATCAGGGTGCACACTCAGCAGTGACGGCCTTTCTGGCGTTTGTGCCCAAGACGGCTGGTTTTTTCGCGCTCATTTTGCTGCTGAGCCTGGTAGGCTGGTCGAGCACGGATGCGACATCATCTGGGTTGCCGCAGCCGATGCACACGATTCTGTGGATCACCGCGGCGCTGACCATGACCGTGGGCAACGTGCTGGCTGTGCTGCAAACCTCGATCAAGCGCATCTTCGCGTATTCATCCATCGCCCACTCCGGCTACATGCTGGTGGGGCTGATTGCCGGTCCCGGTCCCTCCCTTGCTGAGGGCGGCGCGCCGCTGCAGTCAAGCGGGCTGGCGGCGGTGCTTTTCTATCTGCTGGCGTACGGCGTGACCAACGTTGCAGCGTTTGCGGTGCTTTCAAGCCTTGAAAAATCTGGCAAGCTCGCAGGCAATCGCGGCCGCGCAACCGATGCTGACAGTGAGCCGGTCGAGGTTGACTCGATCAGTGATCTGCGTGGGCTGTGCTCAACCAGTCCGCTACTCGGCTGGACGATGGTGATCGCCTGCGTGGGCCTACTTGGTCTGCCGCCGCTGCTGGGCTTTTTCAGCAAGATGCCGCTATTGACCAGCGGTGTTCGCGCTGGTGAATACGGGCTGGTGGTGATTCTGGTACTCAATTCTGCTATCGCAGCGTTTTACTATCTGCGAATCGCGGGCTCTGCACTGCTCGAGTCTCCGGATCTGTCGGGGGCATCAACCGTTCGCCCGGTTGGCATCGCCTCTCGCCCGATTGCGGGTTTGCTCGCCGCGGCGTGCGTGGTTGGTTTGTCGTTCTACCCGGTCATGGATGCGGCCCGCTGGGGCGGCAAGTTCCTAGGCGTTGGCAAGGCTGAGTCAACGCCAGCTGCCAAAGCTGTGCCGGGGGCAGCGCCCGGTCAGAGCGACCATCAGACCCCCAGTCCGCAAGCCAGTGCGGCTGGCGGGCGGTGAAAGCGCCGGTGAAGTAAAAATCGGCGGCGGAATTTCTGTGGGATTGCTTGCTCGCCGAAATTTGTCTGGCCTGCAGCCAGGGCTTTACTTCTCGCAGCGGTACACAAACGCTGGCGGCACGTTCAGCCACACCGGTGCGCTGCGGGTGACGTTGGAGAAGTGCTTGGGCAGCAGTTTGGCAAACGCCCGTCCGGACTTCAGCAGCAGCCCGCCGTGGTAGCCGTAGGTCAGCATTACGCCGCCGGGCCGCAAGGCCCGCACTGTCGCGGCGAGCAGGGTTGTCTGCACAGCCTCCGGCAGCACCGCCCAAGGAATGCCGCTGATGATCACATCAACGCTGTTGTTGGCCGGGAGTCCTTCGGCGATGCAGATTGCTTCGATGTCGGCGATGGAGCGGTGGTGGAGTTTGACCTTCGGATAATTCTGCGCAAAGCTCTGGGCCATCGTGTCGTTGAGCTCGATAGCGAAGAACTTGGCCCCCGGGCTTAGGTGCTTGAGCAGCACTTTGGTAATCGAGCCTGTGCCCGGTCCGTATTCAACCACTGTCTTGGCGGTGGGGAGGTCAACTAACCGCATCATCGCCCTGCCAAGAAACGGACTCGATGGAATGACCGAGCCGATTTGGCGAGGGCTCTTCAGCGCGGCCTTCAGGAACCGGCGGGGACCGTTCTTGGGGTTCTTTGCGGTGGATCCCGGCTTGGCGTGTCCATTCTCGTGCCCGTTGCCGTGGCCATTTGAAGTGCCGTTGGAATCTGCCGAGAGTGCGCCATGGTGGGCAGAGGCGGATGCCGTGCCTCCACCGTGTAACTTGGTCTCGACGATTTGAGCATCACCATGTTTGCCGTGGGCCACAGCCTTTGCTGAACGCATAGGGGAAAGTGTAGAACGGCTTTTCGCCGGAGGTGGCCATGTGAAATGGCGTTTGCGGCGAGAACCGCCGGGGACGGGTTTCGGGCAGTTTTGGAGTACTGGAAAGCTGGGTAAGACGTGTGTTTATCCTAAGGGCGGCACTTGCTGGCTCAAGCAGTGAACTGCACCGAGGCCCCAGATCAGGTCGGTACAGTCGATGCCGATGACCTCTCGGTCGGGCAGTAGCTCCTGAAGAATTCTCAGGGCTTTTTTATCGTTTTTTCGGTGGCGGTACGTCGGTACCAGCAAAGCGCCGTTGATAAAGTAGAAATTGGCGTACGTCGCTGGCAGCCGCTGGCCCTCGCACTCTACAACCCCGGGCATGGGCAGCGGCACAATATGAAACGGCTTGCCGTCCTGGTCTCGGGCTTTTTCGAGCCGTTTTAGATTGTCCTGTAGGACCTTGTAGTTCTCATCTTTGGTGTCGTCCTCAACGGTTGTGATGATGGTGTTCGGGCTCACGAATCGGGCTAAGTCATCAACATGCCCATCGGTGTCATCACCGGCGATGCCGTCGTGCAGCCACACGATGTGCTTCTGGCCGTACCCATCGCACAGGGCCTGCTCAATTTCTTTGCGCGACAGGTGCGGGTTGCTGTTCTTGTTCAGCAGGCAGGCCTCGGTCGTGAGAACTGTGCCGCGGCCGTTGAACTCAACTGCGCCGCCTTCCATGATCACCGGCTTGTTCTTTGCCGCCGGGTAAAACACGCCGCACACGGCCTTGCCCAGCTTCTCGGCGATGCGAGTGGGCACGGCATCATCACTGTCAAACGGGGGGTACTTGCCGCCCCAGGCGTTAAAGCCCCAATCAACGATGGCTGTTTCAATCTTTGCTTTTTTACCGGTGCCCACGGTGCGCTGCACAAAAGCCGGGCCGTGGTCGCGGCACCATGACTCATTGGTGGGAACATAGTGAAACCGCACCCGGGCCTCGGGGTCGTTCTCCTTGATCTGCTCGCCCTTGCTCTTGCCGCCGATGCCCAGGTGCTTTTTCTTGACGCCCCCATCGAGCAGTTGCAACGTCACGATGCGCTGCCAGTTCTCGTTGGGCACGTTGATGTGGACCAGCTCGCGCGGGGCGATCTCACGCATGATCGCGGCCAAGTTCGCCGCGATGAGGTGGTGCCGCCCGGGAAAGCTGATGCCCTCTGGCCGCGGCCAACTGAACCACGTTCCGCTGTGTGGTGCGAACTCAGCGGGGAAAACAAAGCCGTGCTGGGCGGGGGTGCCGGTGAGCGTTTTGACCGAGGCTCCGCGGCGTGGGGTGTTTGTCATTGGGCAGCGCGTGTTGAGGGGTCAGCGGGGACTGGGCTGGATACTGACTCGCGTGAAATGCGAGCGGGTGACAGGTGGGCGGTATCGGTGGCGTGGCGGATTAGACGATGGGTCGTCCCATGAACTTTCGCATCAGCAGGAAATCAAGTGAGAGTCGCCCGGGGCCGGTCAGTGCGATTGCCAGGCTGCCGAGCAGATAAATCATCGCCGGTTCTTTGGCGGCACCGCCGGCCATGAAAAATGGGTCACTTGCGTGCATAACAAAGGCGGCCACCGCCATGGCGAAGATCAGCGGCAAGGTGGCCACCCGTGTGAACAGGCCTAGGAGCACGAGGGCCGCGCAGACGACCTCAGCACCGATGGCGCCGTAAAAACTGGCGAGGTTGCCGATGCCCAGTGGATCTGGGAACTCGCTGGGTTTGGATGCGAATACGCGCAGCTTTGGGATTCCGTGCCCGAGCAGCATGAAACCACCAAAGACAATGCGGAGCGTGAGCAGCCCGAAATCGAGCAGTGCCGCGCGAATGTTCAGGCCGGGTTCTGATTGCAGATAAGGAGTTGCCATACGGGCGAAACGGTAGTCAATTCATGGAGCGAATGTCAGCTCTGGGTGTTGGGTTTCGTGCTGGATCCAATGCTGGCTTTGCTGCTCCGGCACAGATGATTCTTCGCCGCCGTTCTACGAGCCCGTACGTGTTTGCTCTGGCTTTTCGCCGGTGGCGGGTGCTGGTGGTGATGTGAGTGCGGGGGCAATGGCAGCGGGGGGCTGGCCGGTCATGGCTTTGTCCGTCAGCACAAAGCCAAGCGTCATGGCGACAACCAGCATGGCGCCTTGCAGCATCGGTGGAGCGGGAGCGGGCAGCTCAAAGTACCGGCAGCTTGCTCCGATGAGAAAGGACACAACTAGACCTATGACAAACTTCATCGCGCAGTTTACGCATGGGTTGGCAGCCGATGCGTGCCGGTGCATCGCTTGCAAGGCCTGTACTTGCCATAACGCTTACTTCCGGCCGATTTCCACCTTGCCGCCCGGCGCATCTTTGATTGTGTAACCCATGGCCAGAATCTCATCACGGATTTTGTCGCTGGCGGCGAAGTCCTTGGCCTTGCGGGCGGCCATGCGGGCCAGCAGTTTGGCCTCAATCTCAGGGCTTGGCGCGACGCCGGGGAGATAGATTCCGATCTCGCTGGCTTTACCTTCGAGCTGTTGCAGGCCCAAGACTCCAAGCACTGCATCCAGTTCACGCATGACCGCGGCATCCGCCGGTGTTGGCTTGTCAATCGTGTTGCACCAGCGGTTCACCTGCGCAATCGCTTCGGAGATGTTCAGATCGTTGTGCATGGCCTCAGCAAAGGCGGCCAGCACGGGGTGCTGCAAATCGGGCGTTTCTGTGCCTCCTGCCGCCATTACCTTGCGCCAGCGATCGGCCATTCTTCCGGCATCCTCCAGGCCCTGCATGGTAAAGTTAGCGTTGCTGCGGTAGTGGGTGCGGATGAGTTCAAGCCGCAGTGCGGCGGGTTGGATGCCCTTGTCGGCGAGGTCTCGTGCGGTAAAGAAGTTGCCCTTGCTCTTGCTCATCTTGGCACCTTCAACAAACAGAAAGCGCGGATGGAACCACATTGCCGCATAGCTGCCCTGGCCGGTCTTGGATGCGGCGTGGTTGAATGCGCAGCAGGATTGGGCGATCTCGCATTCGTGGTGCGGGAAAATGTTGTCCTCGCCGCCGCTGTGCAGGTCAATAAGTGGCTGGGCTTCGGGTAAGCTCAGTGTGCCCAGGCCTGCGGCATCTACACCGGCCAGGCGCAGGGCGGCCATGACGGTGCACTCGATGTGCCATCCCGGATAGCCCTTGCCCCAATCTCCGCCGATGGGCGAATCCCACTTCATGATGTGGCTGTTGTCTTCCTTCCACAGTAAAAAGTCTGCCGGGTGCTTCTTGCCCTGCTGGTTGGCCTCGCTGACGCGGCCGCCCTCGCCAGCTTTGAGCGCTGCGAGTGTGTTGCCGGAGAGTTTGCCGTAGCCGGGGAATGATTGCACATCAAAGTAGATTGCCCGTGATCCCGGTGCCCCGGCGCTGTAGGCGTTGCCGTCGCGAAGAAGCCTCTGGATAATGACGACCATGCCCGCGATAGATTCGGTGGCGCGCGGCATGAGCGTGGGGTCAGACTTTGCCTGGATCGCCAGCTTCAACCCCAGCATGACGGCATCATCTTTGAATCGGGCCTCGTAAAACCGGGCGATTTGGTACGGGTCGCGCGGGTCTAGCGTGCTGCCGGGCGGGAGCTTGCCGGATTTTTTGGCCTCTTCCAGCCGCCGCCCGGCGACGGCCATGCGGTCCTCACCACTTTCGCCGCCCTCGGCATCATCGGTCATGTGGCCCACATCGGTGATGTTCATGACGTGCACGACGGTGCGGGGGCCGTGGTGTACGGTGCCATCGGCCTGCAGCAGTGCGCACAAGGGAGATTCGATGAACCGGCGGAGTACATCCGCCGCCAAGAATGAGCGAAAGTTGCCGATGTGGGCATCGTCGTACACGGTTGGGCCGCACGAGTAAAAGGTGATCCGGCTCGGATCCTTTGGGGTGAACGGTTCGATCTGCTTGCTGAGCGTGTTGTTGAGTATCAAATAGGGCGAGAGCATGTCGGAGCGTAAAGACGCTGGGCCGAAAAGGCGAAACTTTGCAGCAAAAAACCCGCCGGATTCGGGGATGATTCGGGCGGAGCGGTGAGAGGATCAGTTGCAGTATGGGATTGAAGTGCATCACTACCCGGCGGCGGTTGTATTGCCGTCGGGGCGAGCTGGGTTTGGGTGAACGCTTGCGTGTCACTGGTGCGCCGGGGTGTTCTATCCTGTGTCATGGCCAAGAACAAAAACGCTGCACCTTCTGCTGAACCGCTTGACCTTGTGAATCTTGACAAATGGATCAAGGCCAACAAGAAGAACTTTCTTCCGCCCGTCAGCAATAAGCAGTTGTTCGGTCATGCCAAAGACATGGTGCTGTTTGTCTCAGGTGGGCCCAACACGCGCAATGACTATCACGTGAACCCGACTGAGGAGCTGTTCTATCAGCTCAAAGGTGATGTGGCCGTGCGGCTTCGCCCGCTGGATGGCAGCAAGCCGTTTGATGTGGTGATCAAGCAAGGCGAGATCTATCGGCT
>JBBRKQ010000018.1:0-51456 GCA_038231815.1 Phycisphaerales bacterium | reverse complement strand
TCGTCTGCACGCTGACCGGGGCGGGAGTCGTAAGCGTTCCATCAGCCCGGGGCAGCCCGCCACCGATTTTCACGAAGCCGACACGGGCATCGCCCAGGGTAACTTGACGCGTTGGACGCCTTTTCTGCATAAGAACCGATCATAGCGAACCAAAGACAATCCGCAGCCCTGATGCAGGAGTGAACCGCGGTTCAATTTGAACAATCGACAAGGGCCGAATTCCTGGAAAGAAGCCAGCAGGCCAGCAAGCCAGCAGTACCCCTTGGCACGCCGCCCGGGGCCGGAACGGACTTTTTGAACCCGCAACGCGGTTTTAAAGCGGAAACTCAACCGCAAGATCACCGCCCAAACACAATCACAACAAAATTTACAAGATCACTTGCCGATTGGTCGATGATCGGGTATCATCTACCAAACACAGGTTATGGTTGTTGTGCGTACGTACCAAACCCTTTTCTCAATCGTTCATCCGCTCGCCCTGCCTCGATCTGCAGTTTGAAAGTTTAGAGCCTGTATTTTTAGTTCTGCAGTTTGAGTTCTGCAGTTTGAGTTCTGGAGTTTGAGTTCTGGAATTTCAGGCCTGACTCACTGCGGTTTCTGTTCTCGTTGGTTTTCCCCCGTGCCCACCCCCAGCTCACCATCCCGCTCCGGCCTCGTCGCCTTGCTTCAGACTGTGGATGCGATCCTGCACGGCCGCTTTGATGCTGGCGCGCCATCGCAGGCCGCCCCGCTCGTGCTTCTGGGCCCAGGGGGCGGCTATGTCGATGCGGTCATCAGCTGCTGGACGGGGACTTGGGCGGGCATGTCCGGCTTGGCGTGCACGGCACGCAAACTTGCCGAGCGTGCAAGCACGCCGGTGTTTGTCCGCACATCTGGCGTTCGGGCATCCGCAGTCACCGGCCAGACCAGCCGCGTTGCCGGCCTGGCCGGCTCACGCCGAAGTAACGTTGAAGTGCTTGCCGAAACCCGTCGTGGCACGCCTCGACCCTCTCGTTTGTTTTCGACCCGTGCCGCCCCAGTTAACCAATTCGTGGGGGTTGTGCAGGTTGCCCAGATGGCACTGCTTGCAGGTACTGGCTACGCCACGGCACGCGATGCGATTGCCCAACCCGGGTCGTTAGCACCATCGTCGGCAACGTCGTCGGCAACGTCGGCCGCAACGTCTGGGTCCAGAGCCGAACCCAGCGACACCCCGGCCCATCAGATTCAGGCCCTCCCGACCAATGCTGGTCAAACCGTGCTCGGCCAGCGGCTGGCTCATCTAGAGACTCAGCTTTCCCGTCAATCCGAGCAATCGCACGATCTTGCATCGCTCCGTCTGACCCTGTGTCTCACCCCCCGTCTTACTCCTTGCGACGGGGCGGGCGGAGTGGCCGCCAATTCAGCGTCACCACTGACCATCGCCTCTTCTGATTCAAGACTTGCTCCAAGTGCCTGCCCTTCTCCGAGTGCCAGCCCTGCTTCAAATACAGGCCCTGCTTCAAATACAGGCCCTGCTTCATATGCAGGTCCTGCTCTAAATGCACGTAGTAGTCCCAAACTCCGTCCTGCTCCCAATGCCAGTGTCGCGCCACGCATGCCGACCTCGCTCTCATTTGAAAGGAATCAACACCATGCAACCGTCCAATCCATCGCCTGTTCCGCTGACTCGCCGCTTCGGGTACATGAACCTGACGCCCAAGCAGCTCCGCATCCTCTCACTGATCCGCGACTGGCGGATCCGGTTCGGCTATTCGCCGACGATGCAGGAACTGGCCGACGAGATCGGCGTCAGCAAGGTCACGGTGTTCGAGCACGTCGAGGCCCTGATCAAGAAGGGCGCGCTCATCCGCGAGGCCAACAAGGCTCGCTCTTTGTCGATTGCTGAAGGCGTTGCCGTCCCTGATGAGTCTCGCCCACTGCGCTTCCCGCTGGTCGGCAAGATCGCGGCCGGTTACCCGATCGAAAAGGTCGCGCAGGAAGATGAACTCGACGTCGCCGCACTCTTCGCCGGGCGCACACCTACCTCCGCTGCCTCAACCTTCGCTCTCAAGGTCGAAGGCGACAGCATGCGAGATGAAGGTATTTTGGATGGAGACTACATTCTCATTGAGCGCCGCGACACCGCAGCCAACGGCGACCGCGTCGTCGCTCTGCTTCCCGATGGCCAGACCACCCTCAAAACCTTCTACCGCGAGTCTGACTACATCCGGCTCCAGCCCGCCAATTCCAGCTTCCAGCCCATCATCGTTCGCGATTGCCGCATCCAGGGTATCGTCCGCGGTGTTCTGCGTCGCTATTGATTCCGTGAGCAGGATTCTCAGCGGCATTCCTAAACCCATTTCCTGAGCCAGAGTTTTTCTCCGGCGGAACCATACTTTTCAAACCTGCGACCTCGCACGAACAACCCGCCGACCCCTCGGCGGGTTGTTCGTATTCCGGGGACGAACAAAACCACGTCCAGATTCATGATCCCCAAACGGCCCCGGGCGCAGAATCCCGCCGCGAACACGCTCTCAAATTCGAGCGCCAGTTTTCTCCTTCAGCGATCGCATCCGACGACACTCCGTGCGGACCATCGTGCTTCCCCGCTCCATGAATCCCAAGTGGAACGAACACACAATTCCTGCATGACCACACCGAACACAAGACAAAATGGTCGTTCACTTCAGCCCGGTCGAGTCTGTGACCGGCGTGCCAAAGTGCTTGCGAAGATGAATCATCATCTCCTCCAGTGTCACCACGCGAACATTCGGATCAAGCCCATCGATGACCTGCCGCACATTCGTAAGCGGGTCGCCGCTGAAAGCGGTTGACCATGGGTGCACATTCACTATTGAGTACGAATTCTGATCATGCATCGGATCGCGGGGCGATGCGTTGATGTCGCGGATCAGCGACTCGGGCGTATCAAAGCGGTCCCAAAGCGTGTACCGCACCGACACACACGGCTTGCCGCTGAACCATGAAATCTGACCCCGTCGCCCCTTGTACGCATCTCCCACCTTCAGCATGGTGCCCAGCACTCGCGGGTCTGCGGTAATCGCCTCGAGCTTGGTCGCCGCGTACTCGTTGTCTAGAACTGAAATCACCGACTGATCGACCGCCTCCATCGCCGCACCGTTGGCGGCGGCGAACGCAGCGATATCCGGATACTCACTGGGATACATGAGCCCAGGCCCGCCGGCGTTTACAAAATAGTCTTTGACCTTGCCGCGTGATGCGGTGCGGTACAGGTAGTTGAACCCCAGCGGGTTGATCTCCGCAAGCGAAGGAGACATGTCCCAATTCATCGTAAACGCCCCGCGGTGCGGCGAGCCCCAGAATTTTTTATCCAGGTACCCGCCCACCATCCACTGCACGTTGTCACCATCGCTCAGCACAAACGCGACGTAATGCACATTGGCCTCGGCCTTGGCATCAGCGGGTGTGTGCGTCCCCTGCTTCTCCAGCGGTTCCCGCCACTGGCACAGCACCGATGCATTGGAGAGCCAATCCGCGGGCACGCCCAGCAGATCATTCTTTGATGCCCGCGAGAAGAAGCTGGTCTCATCCGGTCCCCAGCCAAACACCCGCGACTGTGGGTTCTGTCTGGCCAGATACTTCACCCACGCCGGATCATCGTAAAACATGAGCCCCGACTTGTAAATGCAGAAATCCCGAAGCTGGTGCGCAAACCGCGTCGCCTGCACGAACACGTAGTCGCGGTTGTAGTACCCGCCATAGTTGTTGTACGCCCACTCCCGCGGCTTGCCGCGTGCATCGGCCAGTTGCACCAGCCCGGCCTCGGTGGCAAAGTGCAGCGTGCTGGCATCAACCATCACAGCACCCAGTACACCGGCCACACTTGTGGCTGCGTTGATCGACTTTTCATCGAACAATACATAGCCGGCAAACTGCGATCGGTACCGCTTCAGGAACACCGCCGGGTCGCCCGACCACTCAACTTTCGTCTCCGGAAAGCGGCGCACCAACTCATCGAGCCAGACAGACTTACCCAGATGCACTTCCGGTGAGGTACGAGCCACGATGCCCTGCACCGAGGCCATCAGCGCACGCTCAGAGGGGTTGTCGTTCATGGCGTACCCGTATATCACGGGCGGAATTGCAGCGGTGCCGCCGGATGGTGCCCCAAGCACACCTGTGAGCACGCCCAGCAGCACACTCGCTACCCGCCCGCGATGCAGATTATTGGAATGGCATTTCCGACTTACACAGCCCATGGCAGGTGTCCTGATGATGCGCTGCGAGCAAGGTCAAAGGTGCGACAGCCGCTGTTCGGAGCCGCGGCGAGGGGATCTTAGCAAAGGCTAAACTCATCAACCGAGTCGCGCCGCTTCTCAATTGCAAGGTTTCCTGGCCGCCGACCTGTGTTCAATCCAACTCTGGACGCTGAACACCCGTGCCCGCATCAAACTACACCGGCAACCACACTGCTCGGATACTCACCCGACCAAACAAGTTCAACCATCCGCCGCGATGCAACCTCGTTCTCTACCCTCCCATGTGCCCTCTTCGACCAACCCATCCCGCTCCGCCATCTTCCTCGACCGTGACGACACGATTTTGAATACTTCCGTTCGGACCGCGGGCACGTCGTGTCAGGGCGATCTCAAAGACCCCGCGCTCGTTGAGCTCCTCCCCGGCGTCGCGGGCGCACTTGCAGCGCTCCAAGCAGCCGGGTTTGGCCTCGTCGTGCTCTCCAACCAAGGCGCCGTTGCGCGAGGCCACGCCACCCTGGCCGATGTTGAGCTGATCAACGACACCATGCGAGCGCAGCTCGCGGGCACGACCCCGCCCGTCACGCTCGGTGGTTGCTATTACTGCCCCTTCCACCCGCAGGCCGCCGGCAATCCGTTCGCCGCGGAGCATCCTTGGCGCAAGCCCGCCGGCGGCATGTTCACCGCGGCCGGGGCGGAGCTGAACTACTCCATCGCCAGCTCTTGGGCCGTGGGAGACAAACCCCGGGATCTGCAAGCCGCGATTGCCGCGGGGTTCAGCCCGGCTCGCTGCATCTTACTAAACACCTCCGGCGCACACGGCGATGCGGCGGGTATGCCAGCGGGAATTCTGCTGGCTGCTGACCTCCCAGAAGCCGCTTCAGTTATTCTTGGCAGCGAGCGGCCCAAAGCTTAAGCGGTGCGGCTATTGCGTTGCGTGCTTACGGCAAGCCCGCCACACATACAAAAACCCCCGGCACGGGCCGGGGGTTTTTTACGGGATAGCTCCAGCGAATCCGAACTCTTAGCAGCCAGCACCGAACGCGTTGATGAACGCGACGAAGTCGTTGCCATCAATGACGCCATCGGGCAAGAGACCAGTGTCCCCGCCACCAGCAACGTCCGCGAGTGGGTCGATGGTGACATCGCCTACACCGAAGCTGTTGATGAACAGCACAAAGTCAGCGCCATCAAGTATTCCGTCGGCGTTCAGATCGAACGGGCACTGGGTGCCTATCGGCGGGTTACATGGCGGCAGGTCAATGCACTTGGTGACGGAGCAGCACTCGGTACCGTTATTGTGCACGCTTATGAGCATGCAGAACTGGCCGCCCGTAGCGCCAGAAACCACAGCGTTGAACGGTCCGGCAATACCGCCGTAGGGGACATTGGGGAAGTAGAAGTCGGGCGGCGTCACAACCACCGGACCACCGATGGGCAGCGGGAAGATGTGCAGTTCATTGATCGGTACCGCACCAAGGTTCTGCACTGTAAAGGTGATCTGATAGTTTGTCGTGCCCGGGATGCAAGTCACCACAAATCGTGGGAACTGTGCGCAGTCGCAAGTGGGCAGGTCAATGCACACATTCGTCTGGCAGCAGGTTTGAATCTGCGGATTGGCGAACGTAATCGGCACGCAAATGCGCGTACCCGGCACCTGATTGCAGATGATCACATTGATGACCGGTGATGTTGCACCGGGAGCAACCGGTACCGGCAGCGCCATCGACCGCG
This sequence comes from Phycisphaerales bacterium, assembly GCA_038231815.1. GTDB lineage: Bacteria > Planctomycetota > Phycisphaerae > Phycisphaerales > UBA1924 > CAILKP01. Next base: position 45,523 of record JBBRKQ010000018.1, on the reverse strand, counting down.
GTGTGAAGCCCGGCGGGAAGAACAGGAACTGAATTGGCTGCGGTGGGGAAGTGTTATTGACGAAGGTGAAGCTGTAGTTGTAGCAGCCGGCAGCGGGTGGGACTGTGCCATCATCGAGCCGACACAGAATCTCGCTGCTGTTGATCGTCACGCATGGGGTCGGGCAACCGATCTCGACATCGCCCAGTTTGGTCTTGTCTTGGCCGTTGGTGTCATTGTCCGCATCAACCAGCCAGTGCGTCGCCGGCGAGCCGCCAGCTTGGAGCATGCCGGACATGCCGTAAATCGTTGGGCCAAAGCTCAGCGCATCGCTGGTTGCCCACACTCGGCCGCCGATGCGGTAGTCATAATCAACGCCGCCAGCGCAGGAGTCTGCAATGGCCGGAGAAACAGTGAAATTCCGTGGCGAGGGTGACCATGCACCTGCCGCATCGCGACAAAATTCAAGCGTCCGACTCTGGTGCGCACCGGTCTGGCCGTCTCCGGTCATCGTGCGCTCACCAAGCATGATGCACTCGCAGCCTGGGCGAAATGAAATGTCCGCGACCGGGCCCGATACGCCGTTGGCATATGCCGGCACCGTGATAATGAGCTGCTTGGTACCAGCGATGAACTCACCGTTTGGAAGCAGGTTCACAGTCCAGATTTGGTTTGGCCCGCCTGCGGCGTTCTGACCAAAGTCCTGATTCCACAGCGAATAGTAAAGTTTGTTGCCGCGGGTCTGCACGGCCCATGGGCGACAGCCAACGCCGGTGCTGGTCTGTGCACCAGTAGGGGCAAAGCCGGGCTGGTCACTGGGGTCGGGCGCTCCACCCTGGGTCACACGGTCACCGCAGTGGGAGTAGGTGCTGAGCACCGTGCCCGAGCCACCGGTAGATGTGACGCGGTAGATACGGCCATCCTCAAAGTTGCTGACGTACAGGTTGCGGGTGGGGCCATCCCAGCACAGGTTGCCTAGGCCAACGCACCCGGTACCGAGCGGGCTGTTGGGCAGCGAGATCCACGGGGCCGAAGCGCCAGTGACCGAATCAATCTTAAAAACCGTACCAGCCGGGGCAGTGCCAAGGCTCTTGGTGAAGTACACCGAAGTGTGGGCGGTGAAGATATTGCCCGCATCATCTAGGGTGATGCCAAAGACGGTGCCCATTTTGGAGATCGTCCAACTCGGGTGGCTGTATGAAGGACGAATGCCCGCGGCGGGAGCCGCGCTGACATCGAACAATCGCAGCACATGCCCAGTCACATCGTCCTGCTCAAAGGTCATGGCGGCGACAGCATTGCCGGAGACAAACCCAGGGATGTTCGATGCAACACGAGGAGTCCTGCCGTAACAGTCACAACAGTTGTCACAGCCAGCGATCTGGGCGGAGGCAGTCGCGGTGTACAAGGTTGTACACAGCGCAGCCCCGCCTAACAGCGCAGCGCGCACAAAGGAAGCGGGGGAACGGAACATGGGCAAAACTCCTTGCATCCGCGGCGAACAGCAGCATCCAAAAAAGATGCCACGCCAACCGCTTTTGCGATCTTCACCTTCTGGCACTTCTCGCGGAAACACAGAGAAGTAACAGCGCCACAGCGGACGATGACCGGAACAAACCACACACGCACTCATCGCGGTGGCTGAGCAGCCACCCGTCGTTAGTATGAACATACCACAGAATCGAGGGGGTGCAACCAACTGAGGGCATGTGAGCCGCAAGTTTGTCTGATTTTCAAATTTAATCAAAGTCTTTCAATCGCTTCCACCCCAAACGGGGTGGCTGACTGGCGCACGATGGCCACCCCGGTCGTCCGCACTCACTCAAAACTGGCTGACTTAGTGAGTCACTTGCAGAAATTCGGGCCAGCTCGATCCGGATCTGTGTGTGTCCATACCCGCACCCATATCCGGACCGGGATTTGCCTCGCAATTGGTCATCAGGTTCAATACTAAATTGAGCTGGTTGAACCAGCAAGCCAGCCCTTCCGTACCTGCTTTTCTCGCATTTGTGCAGCTGTCAAGTACACTTTTACTCAAGGTAATCGTTGTTGTGCGGCAAACCTCGCCGGGCCGCACGCAACCCGGCCCACGAGCTCACGACCAAGGAAACTGCATTGAAGCATCGACCGCCCACCGTCAATTGTCTGCTGGTTTCTCTCTGCAGTATCACTCTGATTCTCACCGTCGCCGGCTCGGCCTGTGTCGCAGCCGGTACGCCGGTCGATCCCCCGGCGGCCCCAAGCGAAACACTGCGCGGCGGGCCGCTGGGCGCATACGGCCCGGCGTATGCCGACACACCGGGGGCGATTTCCATTAGCAAACGCCTGGGCATGGCCATGCCGGACGGGGTCGCGGCCGTAACACTGGAGCCAATCAGCAACGATGCGCTGATTGCGCAGGATGGGCCTTGGAACCCGGCCAACAACCCGGAGCAGTTGCACAAAGCACTGCGGTACGGCGTTGGCCGAGACATCGCTCCTGCCGCGGCAGCCGGGCAATGGCTGGATGGCCCCGAGGGAACGAGCCTTTGGGTTCTGGACATTCGCTCACCAGGCGCGGTCGGCATTCGCGTGCACCTGCGCGATGTGGCCATGCCGCCGGGGGCCGAAGTTGTAGCCTTCGCGCCCGAGACCCCGGGCGCTGCGGAGGGACCTTTTACGGATCTTGGCGTGCTGGGCACGGGCGTTGTATGGACACCGACAACCTTTGGTGACACGTGTCGGCTGGAGATGAGCTTACCCAAAGGCGTTGCACGGGTGGTGCCGTTTACGATTGACTCCATCCAGCATATCTATCGCAACTTGTGGGAAGTGATGGACCCGACGGCGGAAATCGGCACATGCCACAACGATGTCACCTGCTTTCCTGCATGGGCTAACACGGCCAAAGCGTGCGCAGGCATTGGCTCGATCTCGGGCGGCGTCTCGCTGTACTGCTCGGGCACGATGCTAAACACCACCAGCGCCGACCAAACCCCCTATTGGCTGACGGCCAACCACTGCCTGAGCACCGAAGCCGCGGCCAATACGGCTGAGATTTACTGGTTTTACCAGACGCCTACGTGCAACGGCACGCCACCGGCGCTCGGCAGCGTGCCGCGCTCCACGGTGGCAACACTGGTCTCAGCCAATGCCGCGACAGACCATTCGCTCATCCTCATTCGCGGCGCGCTGCCGGCGGGCGTGTATTGGGCGGGCTGGTCCAGCACCCGCGCTGCGGCAAGCGCACCGCTCACGGCCGTTCACCACCCTGATGGCTCGTGGAAGCGTTACAGCACGGGCACGTACGCGGGTACCGGAACATACTCCGGTGCCAGCGCGGTGCGAAGCAACTGGAACAGTGGTGTGACCGAACCGGGTTCGTCTGGATCGGGCCTGTTTATCTCCAGCACGCAGCAACTTGTCGGTGAGTTATTCGGCGGGCCATCGGCCTGCGGGCTTGCCCAGGCAAGTTTGTACGACTGGTACGGTGACTTCACAGTCACCTACGCCAACTACCCAACGGTCTCAACAGCGCTTGCTGGTGGCACCGATGATTCCAGCGAGCCCAACAACTCGTGCGCAGGGGCCCGCGCACTCGCTGGCACAAGCGGCACGCTGGCCGGACGGATTGTAAAGTTCACCAGTGAAGACTGGTACAGCATCTCCGTTCCTGCCGCCGGATCAATGACAATCTCACTGGCGAGCATTACCAACGCCTATGGCAACGTGAACCTCCAGTTGTTCACAACCTGCGCAGGCTCACCAGTGGCGGCATCTTCCGGAACCGGAAGCACCGAGACAGCGACCTACACCAACAACACCGGTGCGCCCGTAACGCTGCTGGCAAGGGTGTACCTGGCAACGAGCGTGCGGAACACGTACGACCTTGCCTGGTCCAGCACCGGCGGCGGGCCGACCGGGCCAGCAAACGACCTTTGTGCAAATGCGATTACCGTACCGGCCGCGGGGGGCACATTCAGTGGCTCCACGGTCACTGCCACCAGTGATGGGACCGCCTCGTGCGGCGGTGCAACCGCTGGCAATGACCTCTGGTACAGCTTCACGGCCCCAGCCGCAGGAACGCTCACGCTGAACACCTGCGGCTCCGCGTTTGACACGGTTGTGTCCTTGTTTGCCGCGTGCGGCGGCACGCAACTGAGCTGCGGCGATGACTCCGCAGCGGGAATCGGGCCGTGCCCAAGTACGACACAATCGTACCTGCAGCAAATCCTGACTGGCGGTCAGAGTATTCGCATACGGCTGGGCGGGTACAACGGGGCAACTGGCACCTTCACGCTAAGCGCGAGCTGGGTCGCATCAGGGCCGACAGTGCCGGCGAATGACAACTGCTCGGGTGCGATCACCGTTTCGGCCGGGTCTCCGGCCGCCACCGGCACCAACGCCGCAGCGACGACCAGCACCGGCGAGAACCCCACATGTGCAGCAGCATCCAAGGGCATCTGGTACAACTTCACAGCGGCGCGAGCCGGCAGCTACACATTCAACACCGAGGGCAGCGCGCAGATCGACACGGTGCTAACGCTGTACAGCGGGTGTGGGGGCACGCAGCTGGCCTGTGATGATGACTCAGGCACCGGGAATCTCTCAGCCTTGACGACGACACTGACCGCGGGCCAGAACATCAAAGTCATGATCGCCTCATACGGCGCCACGGCAACGGGCGGCGGCTTCGTACTGAACATTCTCGCCCCAGCGCTCGTAGCATGCAGCCTCGCTGATATCGTCGATGGCGGCGGCGTGCCACCTGGCGATGGCACGGTAGACGGCAGCGACTTCATCGCCTTCATCAACGCCTTTAGTGCGGCAGACCCGCTGGCGGACCTGGTTGATGGCGGCGGCGTACCCCCCGGCGATGGCACGGTTGATGGCAGCGACTTTGTCGCGTTCGTCAACGCCTTTAGCGCAGGATGCTGATGTGCCCGCCCGCAGCGCGGTTCGTAACGTCGCTGCAATGAGGCAGAATCCTAAAGACTGCAACCAAAACGGCCCCGCCAACGCGGGGTCGCTTTGTTAGAGTCCTCAGCCAGCAACGCCGAAACGGAGGGCTTCCACACCAAGGCCACTCCGCCCGAGCTGAAAGCACCAATCAACACCCGGCGGAAAATGCGTTGATAAACGCCACAAAGTCCGACCCATCAACAATTCCATCCGGCTGATTGCCCAGCGCACCGGCACCCGCCACATCCGCCAGTGGGTCGATCAGCACATCCCCTGCGGAAAACGAATTGATAAAGGCGATAAAGTCGCTGCCATCAACAATACGGTCGCCGTTCACATCCGCCACACACGTCGGCAGCAGCGTAAACGGCCGCGATACCGCGAAGAAGACATTTCCAACTGAATCAATTCGAATCCGGGCCGCAGCGCTGGCATCCGGCAGCGTCACCACAGCCGAGCCGCTGTTGGCAAACGTGCCCAGCAACATCGGGAACGACGAGCCCGCATCGGTCGACAGCCGCACCGTGACTGTCGGGCAGGCAATCGGCGCGAGGTTGGTTCCGCCGACTGACCACGTCACCGTTGCCGCCCCAGCACGCAGTCGCGAGCCCGAAGCCGGAGACACCACCGCGAACTGCGAAGCGTTGGTCGGTATCGACAGCGTTACAAACGGCGAGAGCACCGTGCCACCTGTCAGCGGGCTGTTATCGCGCACCAGCACCCGGAACCGGCGACCCGCCGTCACCACCGTTGGCAATTGCTCACCTGGGGTGGGCACGCCGGAGAGCACATCGGCCATTTTCGGAAAAGTGCGCTGCCCGATGGCCACAGGCCGGAAAATCCGAAACAGTGAACCCGAGCCATTGTCAAGCGAGCCGTCACCACTCAACGGCCGGCGCACACCGGAGTCATATTCCTCCCAGGAGTACGTCAGGCTGTCCCCGGTTGGGTCTGCGGCCGATGCCGTCAGTACAAATGGCGTACCCGGTGGAATCGCGGCGCTCGCACTGGTCGAAATGATGTACGGCAGAAAATTGCTCGATGGTGTCTGCACTGGGCAGATCGCGCCTGCTAGAAACGTTTGCATTTCCAGCACGCTGCCATGATGAAAGAACGGTTCTGCGAACTGCACGATGTTGTCACTTGGTGGTGCATCACCCACCGGGCAGCCTCCCGCATATGCCATTGGCGATGAGCCCGAACCAGCCTCCCACGCTGTGGAGAGATTCGCGTTATTCCCGCACCGCCCGCGTGTGCCGCTGAAGGTGTGGTTCGCACCAAACTGGTGGCCGAGTTCGTGAATGGTCACCAAAGCTGACAACGGATCAATATCCCCGCCGCGCGGAATACCCGAAATACCGCCCGATTTGTTGGTCGTGCACACGCTTCGCAAATACGCAACACCGCCGAACACCCGCGTCATCAGGTGTCCCACCTCAAAGTTCGCATCGCCGATGCGCTGCGACAACGTCGTGATGTTCTGGCTCAGATACTCTCCGGAGCAATCCGCCCCCGCCACACCGTCACATGATGTTGAATAAGGATCCGTCGCCGGATCAAAGAAAACGATCTGATCATTGTTTGCGATCAGATTAAAATGCACACCCAAATCCGCCTCATACACCACGTTCGTTCGCCCGACCACTGTCACAATCGCGGCCAGCGCATCTGCCAAATTTGGCGCGCGGCCCTGAATCTCGCTCTGCCGAACGCCATACTCACCGGTACAGGCCACCGCAATGCGAACTGTCCGCCGGATCGCTGTTGGCAGCGGCACGCCCTCCGGCACTGCATCCTCATCGTCCACATGGGCACCAAGCCCGTGTTCACCCACCGTCGTATGGCAGGTCCAATCCCCGCCGCCCGGCAAATCGCTCAGCCAGTACGAGACCACATGCCCAGCATCAGCCGACCGCCACGGATCGATCATCCACACGCCGTCAGGCGTGCGCAGCATCGCAGTCATCCCGCGCGGGGCAAGCTCCACCCGGCCGCTCGCTCTTCCATCCACACTGCTGACAACATACGTCTTTAGTTCCGGAAACTTCACCGCCAACCCGGGCTCCATCACCGCAGACTCCGCCACGAAACACTCCATCATGTCGCCGGTCGGACTCGGCAGCAGCAGCCGCACCCCATACTCGCTCAGCGTCACATCCAGCCGCTGAACCGGCGCACCGGCAAACAGCAGCCGCAATGCAGCAAAGTCCACCACAAACACACCCCCGGCAGTCGGCCGCGGCCCCGCCACCGACTCCAGCCCAAACCCCAGCCCAACAACCGCTGGCGGTTCGCTGCCGGCAGCCAGTCGCGCAAAGGCCCCATCGCCCGCATCCTTCTCCACTGCCACTTGGCCAAGGGCCGAAGCACCGAGCATCAACTGCCCCCCCGCCGCGGCGAGGATCGCAACTACAACCGATGTCATTCGACCGAATTTCATGTTGTATCTCTCAAAAAAAGCCCGCCCACCGCTTGCGTGCGAAATTTCCATCTCCACACCCGAGCACAAAGCTAGGCACGGTCACCCAACCAGCGGGGCAATCCGGCCAAGCCGATAACCTCAATCGCCGATCACGAAACCTGCAAACCGGCGTTTGCGAATTCAGGCCATTTGACCAATTGGCTTCCCACGCCCGTTGCATCCCTTACGCTTCTGCTTCGCTCTTCATGCTTGCCCCCTCCTGCTTGCCCCTCCTGCCCGCCTCTTCAGCCCGCGTCAGTTTCCGCCCGCAGTTCGTTTTCAGCAGCAAAATCCCATGGCCCAAGTCATCCTCGACAAAGTCTGCAAGATCTACACCGGCAACGTCACCGCCGTCAACGAGTTCTCACTCTCGATCGCCGATGGCGAGTTTGTCGTGTTCGTAGGCCCATCCGGGTGCGGCAAATCCACCACCCTGCGGATGATCGCCGGTCTGGAAGATATCTCCAGCGGCACAGTCTCGATCGGGTCCAAGGTCGTCAACGATGTGCACCCCAAAGACCGCGACATCGCCATGGTTTTTCAGAACTACGCCTTGTACCCGCACATGAGCGTGTATGAGAACATGGCCCTGGCCTTGAAGATCCGCAAGCTGCCCAAGCCCGAGATTCAGAGCCGCGTCATGGCCGCCGCCCGCATGCTCGGCCTCGAGCAGCTGCTGGAGCGCAAGCCCGGCCAACTCTCTGGCGGCCAGCGGCAGCGCGTGGCCGTTGGGCGGGCCATTGTCCGTGAACCCAAGGCGTTCCTGTTTGATGAGCCGCTTTCCAACCTTGATGCCAAGCTCCGCGGCTCAACCCGCGGCGAGATCAAAGCGCTGCACCAGCGATTGAAAACCACAACCGTGTACGTCACGCACGATCAGGAGGAGGCCATGACTCTGGGCGACCGGATCGTGGTCATGTCCGGCGGGCTCATTCAGCAGGCGGCGCCACCACTTGAGGTGTACAAACGCCCCGTCAACCGGTTCGTGGCAGGGTTTGTTGGCATACCCACCATGAACTTTCTCGATGGCGAACTGAAAAGTGCCGGTGGCAGGGTTACCTTCGTGACCAGCGACGGAGCTTCGCTGGCTTTGCCCGCGCGGCACGCCGCAGCGCTCGGCACCCGCAGCGGCGCGGTGGTGCTTGGCATCCGTCCGCAGCAGCTCTCGCTGGCCAAGGTGGATCAGACCGGTCAAAACGTCAACAGCGACATGGACGTCATGGACATCATGAGCGTCATCAGCGTCATGATCGAAGTCACCGAGCCGCTGGGCGATGCAATCGACGTAACAGCTCGTACCACACTGGGCAGCAAGATCATGGCCCGCGTCGGAGCTGATGTGCAGGTTGCACCCGGAATGCGAGTCAACATGGCGTGCGACCTCGATGCGGCGCATATCTTCGAGCCCGGCGAGTTCGGCCGAAATCTCACGCTGTAAGACTCGCCGTAAGAGACCTTGGTTGGATCGGCCATCCCCCATCCAACACCACCAATCCAAAGCTCTTTCACCGACTCATCGCTCAGCGGGCAATCACCGCTGGCTTGATCTCAACAGTCGAGTCGCCATCATCAACCAGTTCACTGGCCAGAATCGGCGGCATGTTCGGCACCTCACCCAGCACGCGTTTGACATACAGCGGCCAGAGTCCGTCTTTGGCCTTAACGCCACCCTGCCGCTCGACCTTGGCGTCGTAGTACCGCAGAGCGTGGGCGGCCAGATCAAATGAGTTGAAACACTCGTGGACGATCACCGCCATTTTTAGCAGCAACTCAACTGGCTGACGACCGAGCCGGGTGAAATCCTTGACATAGACGGCGTTGGACCAGATGGTCTGGTTGAGCCCCAAAACGGGGCTGTTGTTGACCATAAACGGCTTGTAACACCGGTTCTGGGTTGGCTCAAGCCAATGCAGCAAAAACCCGTTTTCACGCATGAGCGCGTCAACATCACCGAACAGTGCCATGTCTTTGTACATGGGAACAAAGTTCACCTCTGTGTAGACCACAGCACAGTTGCGGAGCAATTGGGTCCCGCCGCGAAGGCAATCGGCCTCCGCACCCTGCACATCAAGTTTCAAATAGTCCGTACCGGCGATCTCAGGAATGTCGTCAAGCCGCTTGGTGGTCACCGATGACGTGCTCACGGTGGTGGTCAGCTCATGGAGTAACTGGAACAAGTTCAACAACGAGGTGTTGGGCTCGTACAGCGAGCTGGTCATGGGTGCACTGGTCAGATGAAACGTGCGCTTTGAACCATCGCCGATGAAGTACGGCAGATAACTCTGCCGCTTGAGTCCCATTTTGTTCAGCTTGTCGCACTCATTTTGCTGCGGCTCAAAGCCTATAACGTCGCACTTGCCCGCCTTCGTCAGCGCGCCGTACGGTGGATCGTCAGCGCCCAGCCACATCGCTCCGACGTCAACAACTTTCATATGCGGCGCACGCCGTCCGAGCATGTCTATGAGGCTGAACATTCAAACAGCTCCCGGAGTATAAAGACCGCTCTAGGGCGGCCTCGGAAAATGAGCAGGAACAACCACCGGAGACGCAGACACACCACCGACAGCAGAGGCCGAGAACAGCCTAAGAGAGTGTAACCCGATATCCCGGCAACTGCCAACATTAGTTGCCCAGATCTCCAAATTCTGCCCTTTGTCGTGTTCTCGGTCCAATCTTTAAGTCAGTCGCAGCAGCAAGCCACCCAGACTCGTACACCATCATCCCCGACCCATCCACGGTTTCCGATCTGCCGGTTCAAAGCCATCTTCATTCGACAACTTGCAGCCCTGTCGTTTGCGCCCGCGGAGTCATCCCGCTCTGACCTCCGCCAATCCTTGCCCCCCCGCTTTTGCCCTTGCCGGGTGATCACAGGCCATTCGCGACCATGGCGATCATCTTCTCAAATTCAATGATCCCGCCGCCGCGCCGTCTATCATCCGTTCTGCCACGTCTCGATAGAGTTACAGCCCCTGATTCCAATCAGGTTTCCGACCTTGGCACTGCCCTGCTTCCCACTGTTCACTCGCACTTTGCAGCACTGTTTGCCCGAGTTCCCAGGAGCGACTTCGCGATGTACGCAAGATCAACACTGACATCAATGCTCAAACCGATTGCCGCCGTGGCGCTCGCCGCCATCGCCGTCACCGGCTCTCCCGCAGCTAAAGCGGACGACTTTGTCGCCAATGCGAATGCCCTGTACGCCTCAGTGCTTCCATCCCAGCGGGCTGAAACCACTCTGTTCCCAGCCATCGCAAAGCTCAAAGCGCCGCCCGCGGCGGCGGGGCGTCTGGTTCTGGCCATTCTGCTGCCGCCAACTTCCCCGTCTTGGCCGGAGGTCGCAGCCTGGTGTACCAGCGAGGAGAGCAAAGCGGTCCTTGAAGCTTTAACGAAGGTTACCAGCGAGGATGACTGGAAGAAGGCCCCGACCATCGCCCTGCCCTATGGGGCCGATAAAACTGATCCCGACCTTGTCAGTATCGACATGTACGTTGAGCTGGGCGACCCGGCCACGCTTGCCCTCGCAGATTTTAAGTACCTGCCAGCGATGGAACGGCTCAGCCTGCTCATTCATGCCGAGGCGACCCGTTTGGCCGCCACCGGTGAACCGTCAAAGGCCTTGGAGTTAATGGTTCGCTCTACACTGCTGGGCCGCCAGATGTGCGATCGAGGCTTTTTCAAGGAGCAACGCTTCGGGTACACCCTAGCCCTCACCTCGCTTGATCGCATCCGCGACATCATGTACATGGATCTGAAGTCCGGTTCGCCAAAGATCACCGCAGAGGTGGTTCGCGACCAAGTCAAACGCCTGCGCGATGCCGATGGCATTCTGGGCACCCAGCGGCTGCGTTTTCCCGCGGCAGACCGATTGGCCGGCGACCAGTTGCTTTCAAGGATCATGGTCAAGGGCGCAGGTGCGGATGACAAGCAATTTGCCAAGCTGCTGACGCAACTGGGCGACCCAGACCGGCCGCTGCGGAAGTTCAGCGACTTCGCCAAGTGGGATGCGATTCGGGCAATCCACGCCAACGAGCCAGACACCGTAAAACAGCTTAACAACGTGTTTGGAGATTGGGAAAAACGCTGGCGCATGAAGCCGACCGATCCTATGCTGAAGTCGTACACCGACTTTCAGAAGACCAGCCGGGCCCGCTTCGGCTCCGTTGACAAGCTAATCGGAAACCTCGACAACCTGTTCGAACTTCGCACCCGTCTGATCGTTGAGGCCGGCGGCACACGGGCCACGATGGGCTGCTACGGCTTCTACCGTCAGTACAACTCGTTCCCGGGATCGGTTGTTGCGGCCGTTCCCAACATCCTCCGCGATAGAGATGTGTCGAGTGATCCCTTCACTGGAGATCGCAGGGAGCCGTTTAAGTACTTCATTCCCGGCAAGGGCGGCGCGCCGATCCTTGAGATGCAGGTGTTCAATGGCAGCAGCGTGCCGGCGTTCGCCGTGACGCTGAATGACGAAACCTTTATTATCTATTCAGTCGGACCCGATGGCAACCTCAACGGCCTGCGCCGGGCGACCCAAATGGTGCTCGACGACAAGGGCGACTATTTGATCTTCCCGCCTATCAGCAGCTTGTTCCGCAAGCACATGGTCGAGACGGGTGACATTAAATAGTAGTGTTTGAAGGCCATCGCAGCGATTCAACTGAGCACCGCTGCGAAGTGACCGTTCCTGCAAGGCCCGCGTGGCAAGTGTCACAAACTAGTACGTGCCTGGCTCGATCCGGAGCGACCGACGCTCCATCTTGCAGGCCGAGTTTTCAAGCTGTCCCAAGCACCTTTTCGTTTGATCTTCCATGAGCAGCACCGTTCACAAACTCGTCATCATCGGTTCTGGACCCGCGGGCTGGACAGCTGCCATCTACGCCGCTCGGGCTCAGCTTTATCCGGTCGTTTTTGAGGGAGTTGCCAAGCAGGACCCGGGCCCTGTGCTGCCGGGCGGGCAGCTCATGCTCACCACCGAGGTCGAAAACTACCCCGGCTTTCCGCACGGTGTCACCGGTCCCAAGATGATGGAGGACTTCAAGGCACAGGCAGTGCGCTTCGGCACGGAGGTCATCGAGCAGGACATTCTGACGTGCGATTTTTCCAAACGCCCATTTAAACTGACGACGAGCCGCGATGGCAAGTCGCCCCACGGCGAGGTGCTGGCCGAAAGCGTCATTCTCTCAACCGGCGCTGTCGCCAACTGGATCGGGCTTGAAAACGAGATGCGTCTAGCTCGCTCCGGCGGCGGCGTCTCCGCATGTGCCGTGTGTGATGGCGCCTTGCCGGCCTTCCGCAAGCAGGACTTGGCCGTTGTTGGCGGGGGTGACACCGCCATGGAGGAGGCCATCTATCTGACCAAGTTCGCCAAAACCGTCTACGTCATCCACCGGCGTGACTCGCTGCGGGCAAGCAAAGTCATGCAGGACCGCTACCTCAGCCAGCCAAACGCCAAGGTGCTCTGGAACAAAAAGGTGATTGATGTACTCGGTGAAAATGTGATCAGCGGTGTCATGCTGGAGGACACCATCACCGGCGCCCACAGCGAACTGCCCGTCAAGGGACTGTTTGTTGCCATCGGCCACACCCCCGCAACCAAGTTCCTCAAGGATGCTGGCGTATCACTTGATAGCGAAGGCTACGTCAAGCTCGAAACCCGCAACAGCTACACGAACATACCCGGCGTGTTCGCCGCCGGTGACATCGCAGACCCGCACTACCGCCAGGCCGTTTCGGCTGCCGGTATGGGCTGCGTCGCAGCGCTGGATGCGGAACGCTGGTTGGCCGCCAACAACGTTCACTGAGATGAAGGCATACTTCCCGAGTTGGCCAACAGGATGCAACGGCTGACCCCGATTCAAAGCAATGATCGGCAGACATTGCGTTATCCACCGCCTGTCAACCAAACAAAGCACGAATTAATTTCTTCCCTGTTTTACCAAGTCTTACCAACTCCCCGGGCGAAGAGGCCTAGCATAGGTTTGATCTAGGCGTAGTTGCTCCCAATGTTGGGATCGCTCATCGGATCGCCGCCGCTTTCTCTTGCTCGAGTTCAAGCAGCTGGATTTTCGTCTTCGAGCAAGGTAGAAAGTATGAAGCTTTACGTAGGCAATCTCTCATTCAAGACCTCCGAGTCACAGCTCCGCGATCTGTTCGCGGCCTTTGGTAACGTCACCAGCGCGTCGCTGGTTATGGACCGCGACACCGGCCGCCCGCGCGGTTTCGGTTTCGTCGAGTTCGGCAGCGATGAAGAAGCCAAGGCGGCCATCAACGGCCTCCACGGCAAGAACATCGACGGCCGTGACCTCACCGTCAACGAAGCCAAGCCCCGTGAGGGTGGCGGCGGCGGCGGCGGCGGTCGTGGTGGCTTCGGTGGCGGCGGCGGTGGCGGTCGCTCCGGCGGCGGCAGCCGTGGCGGCTACAGCGGTGGCGGCGGTGGTGGCGGCGGCGGCGGCGGTGGTGGCGGCCGCAGCGGTGGCTGGTAAATCAAACCCGTCAACTGCGTCTTAACTCAAGACCAGCACTGACGAGTCTTTGATCCACCAACTCAGTTGTTTCAACCCAAACCGGGGCCGCAAGGCCCCGGTTTGCTTTTTGATTTGGTGATGCTCAACGGCATCAAACAGCCTTTCACCCGGAACCAAATTTGAGCATGAAAAAAGTGGCCGCGAATGATGCGGCCACTTTCGTGCTGGTTGTTGTGATTGTAAAAATCACCCCTTCGTCCCGCACCGTGCCAATCGCAGCTAATCGCACCGAATCGCACCCAGGCGCCTCCGGCGTGCGTCACATTCGGGGCCTTGCTTCAATCTTCCTTCACGCCGATGGCCTCATGGCCATCTTCGCGGGCCTTGGCCAACTCGGCAACCAGCTTTGTTGCGATCTCGGTCTTGCCGTCAAGAATCGCCTGCTCCAAGTCCAGTTGCTTGCGCATCAGGCCCATCAGCTCGGTGCGAGACTTCAGCGTCAGTGCCGCCTTCTCGGCGTCCGTTTTGGCGGCGCTCAAAACCTTCTCCGGCAGCGGCAGGCCCTTGGCGTTGGCCGCTCCACGCTGCATGTCACCGACTAGGCGTAGATTCTCCTCCTTCTTTGACGCATCGCCGATCGAGGCCTTCAAAGCCTTGAGGCTACGACCCATCAGCTTCATGGATGCCTCCAAGTTCGGAGCGTTCTGACCACCACCGGGGCCTCGCTGCGGGCGACCTTCTCCGCCCGGACCGCCCGTACCGCCGGCGGGGGGTTTGGCATCGCCAGTTTTGGGCGCTGCCGGGGCGGGGGTGGCCGTTGGCGCAGCCGCGGGCTGCAGCGCAGCGGCCAAACCGGCGGTACCCAGCAGGGCGATGAGGGTGGCGGTGAACGCCAGACGGTAAGACGAACCAGAGGCCATCAGGAAACTCCTATGCGATCTTAAGAAAAGCAGGCTACACCGAGGCAATCGAACTCACAAACGCAGCATACACCACGCCTAACGGTTTATACAGCACGGCCAGCGCCCGGATGCACGGAAGCACGGGTGCACGCAGCGCAGTGCCAACCCTGTCATGTGGCCGCAAGCACCCCCGGCAGAACCGGGCGCCCAATCGAACCATCCGGATTGCGACCGCGCGGTTCCCACTTAAGTTTGCAAGATGCCAGTGTGGAACGGCCTGCTGTAATCCCATCCGGCGTTCGCCGCATCCAGCGCTGCGATCAGTTCCTCCCGCGTTCGGGTGGGCTCAATCATCCGGTCGAGCCATCCGCGCGCCGCGGCGTGGGTCACGCTCTGCTGCTCGGTATAGCCAGCGTGAATCGCTGCAGAAATCTGCTTGTGCGTTTCAGGGTCGATGGTCTCACCCTTGCGCTTCCGGCTGGCCTCTTCGATGGTCGTCAGCACACCCGTTGCTTGGTTGGCACCCATGACCGAGCACTTGGCGGTGGGCCAGGCGAACGACAGGAACTGATCAAACGCCCGCCCGCACATGGCGTAGTTGCCTGCTCCGTAGCTGCCGCCGGTGATGACCACGATCTTGGGCACGACGCAGTTGCTCATGGCGTTGACCATTTTTGCCCCCGCCCGGATGATGCCGCCCTGCTCACTGTCGCGACCCACCATAAAACCAGTGGTGTCGTGCAGGAAGATAATCGGCACCTTGCGCTGGTTGCAGTCCATGATAAATCTGGCCGCCTTGTCAGCTGAATCGTCATAAATCACGCCGGGCATCTGTACGGCTTTCCCGGGACCAGCGCTGCCACCGGCGGTAGCCCGCATCACCAGTTTCTTCTGGTTGGCCACAAACCCGACCGGATGCCCTCCAAGGCGGGCATACCCGCACACCAGCGACTGGCCGTAATCCGCCTTGTACTCATCAAAGTCCGAGGCAAGCGAGGTGTGCCCATCAGCGTTGGGCTCGCCGCGGCTGTCGACCATTGTCAGAATCAGCTCGCGCACGTCGTACTGGGCCCCGGGCTTATCCGTGAAAATCTCCGTCAGCTTGCTCTGGTCACGCGCTGCGGGAATGCCCTTGATCGGGCGGCCGCTGGTGATCATGCTGCCAGCGGAAGCCTGAACGTTGTACTTGCCAACAAGTTCCCGCAGGCGGCGAAGGCACGCATCATCATCCTTCTCCTTAAAGTCGATGGTGCCAGAGATGCTCGCGTGCATGCCTGCGCCACCCAACTCTTCATCGGTCACCTGCTGGCCGATTGCGGCCTTGACCAGCGCCGGCCCCGCCAAATACAAGCCGGAGCCTTCGGTCATAAGTAGTGTGTCGCACAGCACCGGCAGGTAGCCACCGCCAGCGACGCAGTAGCCCATGATCGCCGCGATCTGCGGGATTCCCTCTGCCGAGAACACGGCGTTGTTGCGGAAGATGCGCCCAAAATCGTCGGTGTCGGGGAACACATCCTCCTGCAGCGGCAGGAACACGCCGGCCGAATCAACCAGATACAACAGTGGCAGCCGGGCCATATGGGCGATGGTTTGGGCCCGGATGATTTTTTTACACGTCATCGGAAAGAACGCCCCGGCCTTGACCGTGGCATCGTTGGCGATGATCATGCAGCGACGACCCTGCACCGTGCCCACACCGGTGACCACCCCCGCGGCAGGCGCACCGCCAAACTCGGTGTACATGTTGTGCGCACACCAAAGGCCGTATTCCTGAAACGCTGTGCCGGGGTCAATGAGTTTGCCCACACGCTCGCGTGCGGTCAGGCGGCCCTTGCTGTGCTGGTTATCAATCGCCTTAGGCCCACCACCGAGTTTCAGCTTTTCCTCCGTCTTTAGCATCTCGGCGGTGAGCTGGTCGATGGTCAGCGTCGCCGACGGGGGAGCAGTCGCGGAGGACTTGTGTGCTGGTGTGACCGGGGTTGCTGGAGTACTCATGGAGAGCCAGCGTAGCGACAGGGTTTGACGCTGTGGGCGAGTTGGCGAGAGAACCGCCGCCGGTACCAGCGCAGAGCAGCACCAAACAAAAAGCCCCAAGCAGAGCGCTTGGGGCTTCCAGGAACAGAGTTTTTGACAGACAGCAGCCCGGCACTTTCAGCAACCAGCTGAGAACGCGTTGATGAACGCGATGAAGTCGGCCCCATCGATGATGCCGTCGGGCTGATCGTTGGCCGGACCAGCGCCAGCGACATCGGCCTTGGGATCAATGGCGGGGTCTCCGGACGAGAAACTGTTGATGAATGCAATAAAGTCGGCACCATCAGCAACCCCATCGCCGGTGATATCGGCGGGGCAGGCCGCAAGCGTGCCGATGATCACACCGGCGACGTTTTCAAGCCGAATCTCCGTTGGCGGAACCGAGAGGTGACCATTGAAATTCCCTTGAACGAAACGTGCTTCTCCACCACGAGGTGAGGCCACGCGGGCGCGGAAGGCTACCACGTTGGGCGAGACAAAGAGGGACTTGCCAGCCGGAAGTACGGTACCGGGGCGGAACGTGTGCGAGATATCGCCACGAAGTTTCCATCCGGACAGGTCAACCGCCTCGGCCGTGGGGTTCACTAGTTCAATGAACTCCTCATCCTTGTTGCCGCTGACCGGGGCACGCTCAACAGCGCCGAAGGCAACAAATGGCGCTGCGGACTGGGCAACCGGGATGATGCCGCCCGGACCCGCTGAATGAGTCTGGAACAGATGACTGCGTCTGCGGACGAGATAGTCATTTTTGAGAATGTTGACGGCGGTGGCAAAGTCCTGATTCTCGCCGTATGGGTTGCCCCAGCGTGCACGATCCAGCAATACATCGGGAAGGCACTGGGCAAAGAGCGAATCAATGCGCGACTCAAAGCGGCGGGCGGGCAGCGGCGTTGATGCGGGCTGCAGCAAAGTATCCATGAGCGTGCGCAGGCGCCGAAGGTACATCGCCCGAATTGTTGGCTCGCGGTGCATCGCATCGATGAACCTGTTCCACGGACCGTCGATCTTGGTGTACTGGGCGTTGCCGAACAGCGGGTGACTCATGCCGTCGTTGTTCGCCCAGATACCGTCGGACAGAACACCCCCGCCCGCACCGAAGTTGCGACCGAACGTCAAATCTTTATCCCACGGCAGCATGGTCCACTCACCGCTGCCCTCGGTATCACGATACACGTAATAGTTCTTTGCGACGTGATCGTTGTCGTGGATGATCGTCGTCGCGGCAATGTAACTGATTGTCGCGGGGATGTCGATGTTGTCGAACATGTAGTTCGTGAGAGCAGAGCCGGTTGGCAACTGCACACCCGAAACAAGATTGACGAGGTCGCTGTTGTTCTCGGATTGGCGGGTCTTTTTCTCGAACCCCCCGTTGCCGTCGTTGCACTCGTTATACATCTTGTACAGTGCGCCCGTGTTATCGATACCGTTGCGGCTGAGCATGTCCTCGTCCGGCTGCTCGACAAACACTGCGACGGAGTGGAATGCGCCGTTCTGCTGCACGCGGAGCATGAAGCTTTCGCACCCGGCCGCACCGGCGTTGCGATATGTTTCCCAGCTTAGCAGTTGACGCAAATACGCCTTGTCGCTGTAGGTAGACTGCAAATTGAACTCCTCAACCGGGGGAACATCCTCCGAGTAGTAGAAGTGATCACTGGGGTTGAAATCGAGCTTGTAGTGGGGCTTGGGCCACCCGGCGGAGCCTTGACCGCGAAGCCGAACAAAGACGTTGTCGTAAAAGCGGCCTCGGAAGTACAACGAACACCGCGTGCCAGTATCCGTTGCTGCCGCGCCCGTGTTCTGCACCCACCACCACAAGGTAGGAAGCTGTGATACCACCGTTGGCACAGCCACCATCGTACCGAAGTACTCTGGGCTCTGTGTGGAACTGATAAACTGTGGCATGCGACCGATGTTGGACGCTGTGTCGGCGGAAGTAATAGACCAGCGCACCATCTGCCCCGGCAGCGATGCCGAAGCCGGGATCACCGCACCGTAGATACCGTCCCCAGCGACGCCGTCACCGCGTGTTCCGTCATCAAGCATCGGAATCGCTACCTCAGCGCCATAGTCCACCCGGTACCGCAGTGTTACAGCGCTGATTGGAGCGACAGCGGCTGTTACCTTGGCGGTCACGGTTATAGCGTCAGCATCACCCGGCAGGGCAGGCGCGAAAGCCTGTTCGGTGATCTGTGGCGCACGATCTGCACTTGAAAGTACGTTGAGCATGCCCGGCGTTGGCACGACAAACGATCGGAAAACACCCGGCTGATACGTGCCGGTACGCGAGGCGACAAGCTCGGGCACCATCAGAAAATCCTGATTCGTTGAACTGAAATTCAACCCGTGAATCGCCAAAACATTTGTTCCAGAAACAAGGGCAGATGCCGCCGCGGCGGTCACATCAAAGTCCTCGAACAAAACGGCTCGCTCGTCGGGATTTCCTTGCGTCGCAGCGGAGCTCCAAATCGGTGAAGCCGGCGCGTTGGATGCCGCGACACGGACCCCATTTACATACGCAACGAATCCATCGTCATACTTCATCCGCAGGGTTAGCCGATCAAACGTCGGTACCGAGCCCAAAGCAAAGGGCACTCGTATGTAGCACGATGTGCCGCGGTTGTACATTGCGGATTGCACGTTTAGAGAGATCAACGACTCATACCCCGTGCCTGTTTCGTAGCCGACGCCCGTTGCTCCCGTCAGCCACGTTCCGGGCACAGCGTACAGCCGCCCTGTCCATGATGTACCCAGAGCCGAGCTTGTCGGCACCGTTGCGCGGCACGCAGCCCCGACGGCAACCATGCTGCTCACCGAGGCATCGGTCGAAATCCCGTACGATACATCAGCGGTTTGGGGAGGAAAGGTGGGAGCGTACTGGTGTTCAACAGTGGTGCCATCTGGCCGAGTCAGACCCAGATATTCCCCCTCGGCACCAAGCCTGAAATTGGTGTGCAGCGGACCCGCAGGGTTCACACGATTCTTGTTGCTGGCCCAGACCAGCTTGTGCTGTCCGGGTGCCAGAATCAACGCTGGCAGACGCCACTTCGTCTTGTTGCCGGCCGAGTCCGAGAGATACCAGCCGTCCATGTTGATCGATGCATTCGAAACATTCGCCAGTTCAATCCAGTCGCTGAACTCGCCGTCTTCATCCGCCAGATTCGCTGAATTGCTGGCAAGAAACTCAGTTATCAGCACACTCTGGGCGCTGGCACTTTGGGTTGCCATCCAACTGCTTCCTATCGCGAGGCCCACGGCCGCTGCCACCGCCATCGCAGATCGCCGCACAACCGGCACGTGAACCGACACTCCTCGCCCCGGAGACGATCCGCCATTCTGGTAGAACAAATCCGCCTGGCCATCGTGTGCGCTGCTCATCAATTTTCCTTCACGTTGAGATTCGTGCGGCGAAACAGAAACATCCCGACTGTTTTGAAATCACGGCCGTTCGGCACAACTCCGAAGGTGAACCGGCCCAGAGACCGAACAAAAAGTCCGATAAGCTGCACCGAAGATGCCGCACTTCATACTGACACATTATGAAGAATGTGCAAAGCAGGTACGCTGCAACCGCAATTTGGTTGCCGAAAGCGGCGGCTGATCGATGCATCCAGACAACAATGCATAGTCAGTTTATGCGGTAGAACGCCAACTGCCGGGGCAACAACGCGTGGAACGCCCAAAGCGAACCCGGGAAACGCTGGCCTGCGATTAACCCGTGCCGCCGCGTTCCGTCTGCACACTTTCAATCCACCCGCCGCCCAGCACCACCTCACCTTGGTACAGCACCACCGCCTGCCCCGCAGTCACGGCCGATTGCGGAGCATCAAACGCCACCGCAAACCGGCCTCGGCGGCCAGAAGGCGTTTGTTGCGACTCAGCAGCATCTGGAACAACGCTCACCGTGGCAGCGACAGGTTCGCTGTTGTAGCGGTACTGCGCCATGCATCGGATCGGCTCACCAGGCCGAGGCACATCAACCAGCCAGTTGGCCTCACCACCGATGCAGGCCATGCTCTCGAGCATTTCTTTGGGCCCTACCGTGATGGTGTTGGCCTCCGGGTCTTTGCCAATTACGTAAATCGGGTAACCCAATGCAAGACCCACACCCCGCCGTTGGCCAATCGTGAAGCGATGCTGGCCGCCGTGGGCTCCCACGGTCTGGCCTTGCGGGTCAAGAACTCGGCCCTCACCGCGAACACCGGCCGCCAAGTCAGGTCGCTTGCGCTCAATAAACCCGGCATAATCGTTATCCGGCACGAAGCAAATTTCCTGACTGTCAGGCTTGTTGAACACCGGCAGCTTGTACCGCTCCGCAATCGCTCGCACATCCGGCTTGTTCATTCCGCCGACGGGAAGCATCATCTTCCCCAACTTCTCCCGCGGCACACCAAACAGCACATACGACTGATCCTTGTCAACATCTAGGCCACGCATAAGGCTGGGGCCGGCCGAGCCAGCCGGGGTCCCCACCCTTGCATAGTGACCCGATGCCACGAACTGAGCATCAATCTGCGTGGCGTAGTCGTGCAGTTTCCCGAACTTCAGCCAGTCGTTGCAGCGCACGCACGGGTTTGGCGTGCGACCGATGGCGTACTCCGCCACGAAATAATCCATGATTCGGCCAAAGTCCTTCTTGAAATTCACGACGTAAAACGGAATACCAAGTTGGGCGGCCACCAATCGACCATCCGCCGCATCGTTGATCGAACAGCAACCCTGATGGCCGATCTTGATCTTGCCCGAGGCCTTGGCCGCCTCATCGGTGGCGGGCAGGAGCTCATCTAAGGCCTCACCCGGTGAGCCCAAACGCATGAACACGCCAACCACGTCATACCCCTGCTCCAGCAGCAGTGCGGCGGAGGCGGAAGAATCAACCCCGCCAGACATGGCAAGGAGCACTTTGGGACGGGGGCCACTCATACCAGTTAGCATATCGAGGCTGCTCAGGTCCGAGTGAGATTATCTTGGCCCCTGACCATGATTTCTCTGGTACCGATCTTTGCTGCGTCGTTCTCGGCACGACCCTTGGACTGGGTCAGCGCACCAAGGAAGTCTGCCGCCCAGCGATAGATGTTAAATTCGTCTACCTGAGCTCGCAAACGGTCCATTCGCCGACGACATTCCGTTGGCTCCATCACAATCGCTGCGTGAACCGCATCTGCAAACTCTTCTGTATCGTACGGGTTGATGATCAGCGCCTCGGGCAGATCTCTTGCTGCGCCGGCGAACTCGGAAAGCACCAGCATGCCATCGACGGTGTGCTCCGCATCTCCGATCGCCTTGGCGGCAATGAACTCTTTGGCCACCAGGTTCATCCCGTCGTGCAGCGAACTAACGATGCAAACGGTCGCCATCTTAAAGAACGCAAAGATCTCCGGAGCTTCATGGTGCCCGACGAGGAAGTGGATGGGCTTCCACGATTCGGTGCGATACTTCCAGTTGATGCTGTCGGCCAGCGCCTCAAGCTCAGTGATAATCTCGCGATATCGCGGGATATGGGTACGGCTTGGGGCTCCGAGCTGCATAAACGAAAACACACCGCGATGCTGCGGGTACTTCTCAAGCAATCGATCAATTGCTCTGAAACGCTCGGCGATGCCCTTGGTGTAATCAATGCGGTCAACTCCAACTCCGATGATATTGCTATCAAGGTTGTACTGCTGCCGGAGAGACGCTATGCGTGCTGCCAATGCATCGCCGGATGCCACGCCGCGCTCCGACCACGGCTGCACGCTAATAGGAAACGGACGCACCAGCGCTACATGCCCCTTCAACTCCGCCGAGAACCGATCCCGATCGAGCTTTGCCTCGATCATCCGGTCAACCGAGTCTAGAAAATTATTGCAATGCTGCTGAAGATGAAACCCGATCAGATCCGCACCGAGCATGCCGGTCAGGAGCTCGGCCCGATAGGGGCAGATCCGGAACGCCTCGGCATTGGGCCATGGAATATGCCAGAACAGGCCAACGCGCAGATCCGGTCGCGCGGCCTTGAGGAAGCCGGGCACCAGCGCAAGCTGATAATCCTGCACCATGACAACCGCTTTCTCCGAACCAATCTCTGCGAGCACGGCGTCGGCAAATCGCTTGTTAGCGCGAACATAGTGCTCCCAGTCCGAAGCACGGAACATCGGCCGCTCGTGCGTCAGATGGCACAGTGGCCACAGGCCCTCATTAGAGAAGCCGTAGTAGTACCCCTGTTCTTCTTCCTTGCTGATCCACACGCGTTTGAGAGTGTAGCGCGCGTCCTCCGGCGGCACAGGTATACACCCCGAGGCATCGGCAGTTTTACGGTCCGCATCACCGGCGCCGTGCGCTACCCACAGCCCGCCGCAGGCACGCAGCACAGGGTCGAGCCCCGTCACAAGCCCACTGGCCGGCCGCATCACGACCGGCACACCGTCTGCATACTGGTGCACATAGGGCTCGCGATTGCTCACCACCACCAGCGGATGTCCGCCGAGCGCATCAATAGCGTGCGCGCGTAGCCGGTCACGGGTCCAAGCCTTGTCAGACCGGACAACATCCTGCGCATCCTCACGCTCCTTTGCCCGTGCGGCCCGAAACGATGCGGCCAGGTGAACGGTTTCATCGGCCAACCGCCCCACGGGCAGCCCCTTTGGTGGATGTTCAGCCGTGTTGGCAAACCGAAGCCTTCGCATCCAACTCGCCAAACGATTCAGCGGTCGCTCAAATAACGCCCAAGCCATACCGCTGATGAGCAGGAACAACCCAAGCCCAACGCCCCCGGTCCAGAGCAAGCCGCGGATGATCGCCTTGCTCTGGCGCTCATCCAAATACAGCGCATCGTGCAGCACCATAATCGCACCTTTGACTGCTCCGTCCGGACGAATCAGCGGCCGTACCAAAACGTGCATCCGCCCATCGACTGTGGGTAACAATTCTGCCACTTCCTTACCAGTGGCCAGCGCTTCGGTCACCGGCGCTGCAATGGTGCCCGCCAATGCCGTTACACCGTCACCGCTGGCCACGAGCTGGCCGCCGGCGTTGTAAACCGCAAGGCCAAGCAGTCGCGAGTGCCCATCCAGACGATCACCGATGTCCACGGCCGCGGAGGTGCCACCACTGGCAAGCGCCTGCTCGATGGCGCTTTCGTTCACATACGTCAGCATCCGTGCGCGGCGATCCAGATCCTCAAGCCCCTGCCGTCGCTCGGTGCGAAGCTGCTGCCAGGAGATCAGCGCCGTTCCCACAGCTGCGAGCAAGGCGACGAACGCTCCGAACCTCACCGAACGCGGAAAACGCGAAGCGAGCATTGGAGCCGTATTGCTGTTGGGCATATCTTTCATGGCTTTGTCCCCACCGCCGCCAACGTTATTTGTTTTGAATTTTGCAGCGCGACAACCGCGTTTATAAACGCCAGATGCGAGTACGCCTGAGCCAGATTTCCAACCGCAAGATTCTCTTGCGGATCAACCTGCTCTGTGAGGATACCGGGCCCCGACATGCCGGCTGCAAATTTCGACAGCAACTCTCTGGCCTCGGCTTCGCGGCCGACAGTCAGAAGTGATTCAATCAGCCAGCCGGTGCACACGTGCATCCCCCCCTCCTCACCCGCGAGCCCATCGCCCTCGAGATATCGCCGAACGGTGTGTCCATCGCTGAGTTCACGCCGGACAAGCTCCACCGTCGCCAACCATCGCGAATCTGCGGCACCCATGAATCCTGTGAGGCCGATCGAAAGCACGGCTGCATCAACATAGTCGTACCCGTATGCCCCGGCATAGGCCCCAAGCTTGGAGTTCCAACCACGTTCGGTCACATCGTCACGGATCGCCTTCCGCAGCGTAATCCACGCCGGATTCTGTGTGCCGTATGCCGCCTCTTCGACCACCAACGCCCGGTCAACGGTGTGCCAGCACATCACCTTTGAGTGAACGTGGTGCCGACGCTCCGCACGCATCTCCCAGATTCCATGGTCGGGCTCCGACCATCGAGTCTCCACAGCCCGAACCATCGCGCAAACAAGCCGCCACTGATCTGGCGCAATCGGCAACCCGCGCACCGCTAGCAGCGCAACTAGATTCGTGATCGGGCCAAACACATCAAGCTGCACCTGATTTGCCGCAGCATTGCCTATGCGCACCGGAACGCTACCGGCGAATCCGGCGAGGTGGCCAAGCTCCGCTTCCGGCGCCAAATGGCCCCCTGCGACCGTGTAGATCGGGTGCAGCCTGTCGGGACTCTCGCAGCGATCGACCACCTCCAGCACCCAGTCCAAGAACTTCATCGCATGGCCGGTATTGCCCAGTCGCACCAGCGACGCCGCAGCCATCGCTCCGTCACGCGGCCAGCAGTACCGGTAATCCCAGTTCCGCACGCCGCCAAGCTGCTCGGGCAAACTCGTCGTAGCCGCCGCGGCTATTGCGCCGCTCGGGCCGTATGTCAAAGCCTTGAGCACCAGAGCGCTGCGTTCGACCTGGGCAGAATACTCGGATGGCAAGTTCAGCGCGTTGGCCCAGCCCGACCAGAACGCTTTGCACTTTGCCCGCACGGTCTGCTCGGGAACAACCGTTGCCCTCAGGCTTGCGGCACCGTACCGCAGCTCCAGCACGATTGGACCGGCGGTAGGATCCACGATGGCCTCCGCCGTCTGGTGCACACTTTCATTGCTGATTGTCCACGCCACTCCGGGCGAACGCAGAACAATCGGATCGTTCGATCCCTCGATCTCGAGTCCATCGGCATGAACCCGCAGTCGCGTTGCTACTCGCCCGTAATCTAAGCGTGGCGCAAAGCGGATACGGGCCGGCGCGTGCCCCGTGATAATGCGAACAAGATCAACCCGTCCGGCCCGCTGATACGCTCGGCCTTCAGAGCAATCCAAGTAGTCCGTGACGCAAAGGCTCGGCCATTCTGTGACCAGCACAAACGATGAACCATCGTATTTGATAGTCGGCGCTTCCCTTGACCGGGACCCCTCCGCTGGCTCGATAGTAAAGAACCCCGCCGCATCGCCGCCCACCAGCGACGCGAAGAGTGCGGCCGAATCGATGCGTGGCAGGCACATCCATGAAATTGTGGCGCCGGGCGAAACCACCGCGACCGTCCGCTGGTCTGAGAGAATCGCGCAGCGATCGAGAGCGATGAGCCTGCGCTGCTTCACCCACTCTCGTCGCAGGGAACCGAGGGTCTCGAGCACCTCTGCAACCTCCGGCACACCACCGACACGGTGCTGCGCCGCGGTTTGCCCGGGACCAACCCGCAGCCCAAGGTCCGATGGTCCAAGCGTGCGAAAAACATCCTCATCGGTCAGATCATCACCGATGAACACCACTCCCGTGGCACCACAGCGATGCCTGGCCAGTCGCACCGCGTCCGCTTTGTTGGTCTCAACAACCATAAACTCTACCACATCGCTGCCGTGCTGAACACGCACGCCGGGAGTATCTCCACAGCACCGGACCGCCCTAGCGATTGTGGCCGCAGCCAGCGGGCGGCTGACCCCGCGTACATGCAGCGCAACGCCTGCGGGCTTTAGCTCAAAGCCCAAGCCGGGTTCCTCTCCGGCGATTTTCACGACGGACTCGGCAAGTTGTTTCAGCAGCTTTCGCTGGCTGGTGGCCAGCATCGTCCCTCCACGCTGCCACTCCGCCCCGTGCGAGCCAACGAGCACCGCGGCAGCATCAGGACCGACAAACCGCAGCAACTCAGCAAATGCACGGCCTGAGACAATGGCGTTGGTCGTCCAGGAAATCTCACCGATGCTTCTAAGCGCCGCGACCGCCTCCGGGTTACAGGCCGCTTGGGCTGGATCTGCCACAATCTCAGCGAGCGTGCCGTCGTAGTCGCATGCAACCAAAAGGAGTGGAGCCTGAGCAATGGTCGCAAGTCTATCTAACAGGTCTTTCCGCATATCTCAAATTCCATGACCGATCATCACGCCCAGTACACCACCTGATTTCTCGCAGCGAAGTGGGCATCACGTAGCCCCGAAGGCAACGAAACTTGTCGCCCAGTTGCTGCTGACCCCATGATTATTCGCGATCATCTATGTGACCGCAAACTCACCGATTCGGGTCACGGCACAGTCCCCGCCTATATGGCGTGCGCGATACACAGAGGGTATCTCAATTATCAGCAGCGGTGACCGCATCGAGGCGGAGCAATCGAATGAATACGAGTTTTCACCCGCTTCAGAGCGGGGGCACAATCCTCGAACAACAGCCCTGCCCGCAAGGTGAATGCTAGCAGCCCAGCGAGAATGCGTTGATAAACGCGATAAAATCGCCACCATCGACCACGCCATCTGGCTGCTGGGTTCCGTCGGCAGAAGGCAGGTCGGCGAGCATGTCGCCGCTGGCGAACGCGTTAATGAACGCGATGAAGTCACTGCCATCAACAATCCCATCGCCCGGAGCCACACCGCCACCGGAGACGATATCAGCGGTCGAGCACGGACACACCGCCGTCGCATCGAGGGCAAGCGAGCCGCCGCACGGGCTGAGCGGTTCGAGCATCACATCGTCAATCAGGGCTGCGCCCGAACTAAAGCCAGTCTGCGTAAACAGCAGCGTGAGCCGCCCGCGAGTCGTGCCCGATGGAGCGACCACATCCACTGCCGACTGGTTGTACACGCCCGTCGGGCTGTCCGCCGTCAAGGCAGCATTTGAGTCCGTCCGGATCACATTACCGGCAGAGTTCAGCCATTCCAGCACGATGGAAGCCACGTTGCCGCCTACCAAACGATCCGTAGCGATGTGCGCGAAGTACGCCGATGCTTTCCACCGCTGGTTCGGGCTGGCGATAAACACCTGGGAAAGGCCGCTAGGCTGCGAAAAACCGGTGGCGCTGGTAAACGTGCCAAAGAGCTTGGCAGCGTTCGCACCACCGCGAACCAGCGCTGCATCACCGGCGCGGTTGCCAAACCCGTTCCATCCGTACAGCGGAGTATTCTCAGTCGGACCCAGATCCTCAAACGTTGCGTTGGCCAGCAACGGCCGCAGCGCAGCATCTTCAACATACGCAGCGCCGCTGGCAAGCCCAACTTGGTTGTAATTCAGTGCCAGCCGTGCCCATACTGCACCGGTCGGCGCGGCGGCCAACACACTCGCGCTCACAAAATCATCCCGCGGACTCGCGGCCGTGAGCACCGCAGCCGTTGTCGTTGACAGGTTCCGCTTCCCCGAATCCAGCCACTCAATGTTCATCTGCGTGCTGTTGCCGCCCGCCAGAGGCTCCGCCGAGGGTGCCAGCCACCACGCGCTGCCCTGCCAGATTTGCCCCGGACGCACCGGAAAATCTTGAAACAGACCGGATGTACTGCCCCCGGCAATGTTCCGCCCCGAAAGCCTTACCGAACTCACACCGGAGCGCCGAAAGTTCAGCGAAGTCGCCGCAGTGCCAAATGTGCTCCACCCCGCCAGCGGGGTTGTACCCGCCGAGCCAAGATCATCCATAGTGGTATTCGCCGCCAAGCGCTGAAGGTCTACATCGTCAACATACGCCGCCCCCGCGGCAGATGCGGGCCGGGTGAACTTCAGCACGACACGGGCCGAAACGGTACCGACAGGCGCGGTGCCCTCGACCATGCTCGGCAGCCAAGTATCGCGAGCGCTGGCGTTGGTGCCAGCCGGAGCACTAACCACCGAGATGATCGCACCTGCACTGTTGATCCACTCGATGTTCGTCGTGCAGAAGTTGCCCCCAGTCAGCGGCTCAGCAGCAGGAATTTGCCACCACGCTGTCGCTCGCCACAACTCACCCGGCCGGGCGGGCGTGTCCTGAAACACCCCGGCCACCCCGCCAATGGGTGTAGAAACGCTTGATAGTTTGGCCGCATTGCCACCACTGCGGAACACCACCGTGCTCACACCGGTGCCGCCAAAGCGTGTCCAGCCTTCAAGTATCGCGTTGTTGGCGGGGCCATAGTTCTCAAAGCCCGGATTAAACAGCGTGCGGCGATACGCCCGCACGTACTTCACATCAAAGTACTGCGGAAAAACCGTTGTGGCATCCGGGTAGCCCGGCCACTGCCCCCCCACCGCCGTGTTCAGAATCATGTAGAAAGGTTCTGTGGGCACGTTGCTGGTATTGGTCGCGCGCTTTACTCCGTCAATGTACAGTTCAAGCCGGTTCGGGGCCCACTCTACCGCAAACGTGTGGTAATCGGTGGTGAAGTTTGGCCCGGTAAATGCCTTCGAGTCATTGGAGTTGTTCGGATATACGCCCCAGTGATTCGTAAAATACATCGTTGATGGCTGGTGCCCTAGCAGCTCCATGATGTCAATCTCTGGCGGCCACCCGCCGGAGTCACGCAGCATCCAGAATGCCGGCCAGATTCCTTGGGTGCCCGGCAGTTTGGCCCGCATTTCAAAGCGACCATACGCCTGGGCAAATTTGCCTTGGGTGGTGATGTTCCCCGAGGCATACTGCCGCCCACCGATGTTGCGACGCTCACTGGTAATCCGTAGCCCGCCGTTCAAAATGCTGATGTTCGCAGGTGAGTAATACTGCGCTTCACCGTTGTTGGGCGCTGCGTAATTGGCAATGTTCCACCGGGCGGTATCCAGCGTTGTGCGCTCAAATTCGTCTGAGAAGCTCTGCTGCCAGCCGTTCAGCGGCACGGTTTGAGCATGGGACACCGCACAGCCACCGCCAAGGGCAACGGCAGCAAGCAAGGCTCGGGCGGGAGAGAAAGTCGGAAGCCGTGGGACGATGTGTGCCATAGGAATACAACGAAAGCGGATTTGAGGATCTTACACTCTTAGCTCAAGGACCGGTAACTCAGCGACACGATCGACCGTGGATCACACCACCACCATACCACACGTTTGGGCAAAAGCGGTTTAACTGTTCCATGAATCTGCGGTTTCCCGGTCACCGACACCGGAAGAGGCAAACCGTTCTAAACCCGTACGGTTGCACCGCCAACGAAGATCGCGCGGGTATTGGTTTTGCCACCGGCGGCCGGTGCCGCTAACATCCCGACCTTGGATCGTGCCGCCCGCGGCAGGCTTGGGCAACCCGCCAAGGACAGTTTGGCCCAGTCAGTCCGCATACGACTCTGCATATCGAGGTATCTGCTTATGAAGGCGACCGATCTTCGTCCCGGCTACGGCATCAAAATGGATGGCAAGCTTTTTGTCATTACCAACTACGAACACCGCACCCCGGGCAACCTGCGTGCCTTCATCCAGATCAAGTACCGCAACGTACTCACCGGTCAAAGCCTTGAGAAGCGCCTCAGCTCCTCGGACGATGTTGAGGTGATCGACCTTGACCGCCGCGAGATGGAATACCTGTTCAAGGACGGCAGCGGCGGCACGTTCATGGACACCGAGAACTTTGATCAGTTCACCATCGGTGAGGGCGTGCTGGGCGACACCCTGCTGTACCTCCGCGAGAACGCCAAGACCATCTGCCTTATGTACGACGGGCGCATCATCGCCGTTGAACTGCCCGCGGCCGTTGAACTGAAGGTCACCGAGACTACGCCCCCCATGACCCAGAAGGTCACGGCCACCGGCGTGCAGAAGGAAGCCGTGATGGAGACCGGCCTGAAGACCCGCCTGCCCGACTTCATCAAGGAAGGCGAGATGATCAAGATCTCCACTGCTGATGGCTCGTACATGAGCCGGTCCAAGGACTAAGCCGCTGGCGTCGTTGCATCCAGAACACGGACCCCCGCACCTTGTGGGGGTCCGTTTATTTTTTGTGCAATGTTGCCGCGATCAAGGTGCTGGGAACTTGCTGGCCCACTCCACCAGTTTCGCCGCAGCCACGGCGCGGTGAGACAGACGGTTTTTCTCCGTTGCGCTCATCTCCGCGCTCGTGCGCACAAAGTCTGGGCCCACCAAAAACAGCGGGTCGTAGCCAAAGCCGTTGGAACCCCGGGGCACCTCACCGGCGATGCCAATACGACCATCAAACGTGCCCCGAATGCTGGCGATCACCTGCGGCAACACCCCTGACCGTTCTGGCCCCTCTGCCCCCTCTGGCCCCTCTGCCCGCGGCGGCACCGCAATGCACAGCACGCACACGAAACGGGCTGCCCTCTGCGCGGGGGGCACAGCGTCAAGCTCCCGCAGCACACGCTGGTTGTTGGCGGTGTCGCGCTGGGCCCGGGTCATACCCACTTCAGCACCATCGGTGCAGTAGTGACTGCTGATGACCCCCGGCCTGCCGCCCAGCGCATCAATTTCCAGGCCGGAATCATCGGCCAAACAGGGCATGCCAAGCTGCTGGGCATAACTCATTGCCTTAATGGCCGCATTGGCCTCAAAGGTCAACCCGGGTTCCGCAGGTTCGTGTACAGCCACGCCCCGCTGTGCCGCGGCGGCGGACAGCGACAGCAGCGTGAGCTTCCCACCCAGCAAATCGTTCATTTCCTCAAGCTTGTGGGGGTTCCCGGAGGCAAGAACAATCGGGTCAGAGGGTTTCCAAGGTGCTGCATACATGCATCAGCGTACCCCCGAAAGCCTCTGCCCACCCGCTTTAAAACGCTGCGGTGCCCCCGCTCCCGTCATAACCTCTGGAGACTGGATGCGGCATTTTCCGCGTCCGAGCCCAACGCCTGCTCCCAGTTTCTTAAGAACTCCAATGGCCGACAGCACGATTCGATCAACTCCCGACTCAGACGGACACTCCGGCTCACCGCTCGCTGCCGCACCGCTGCAAAAACTCGGGCCGGGCGGCAAGAAAGTCGTCGTTGGCATCTCCGGCGCTTCGGGCGCACAATTTGCTACGCGAATCCTGGAGATTCTGCTCTCACAGGGCCACGAAGTGCACTTGGTAGTCACGGAGTACGGCCGGCGGCTGCTCTTTGATGAGCTTGATATCACCGAACTCTCGGTCGAATCGCTGGTGCCGATGCTCAGCCACCTCAAGGAGCAGATCCTCAACAAGAAATTATTCATTCACCCGCACAAAGATGTCGGTGCGGTGATCGCCTCCGGCTCGTTCCTGCATGACGGCATGGTGGTGATTCCGTGCTCCTCAACGGCGCTGGGCTACATCGCAACTGGCTCGGCCAGCAACCTGCTTGGGCGTGCGGCGATGGTCACACTCAAAGAGCGCCGCCCGCTGATTCTGGTCCACCGCGAGTCGCCACTGAGCTTGATCGATATTCGCAACATGGAGCAAATCACGCTCGCCGGAGGCATCATCGCCCCGGCCAACCCGGGCTGGTACCTGCGGCCGAAGACCGTTGAAGAAATCACAGACTTTGTGGTGGGCAAGTGCCTTGATTTGCTGCGGATTGAGCATGACCTCAAAATCCGTTGGGAGCGAAAGTAGCCAAATGAGGACGAAAAGGCGGCTGCGATCTTGCGTGAAAGATTTTCGGCTGTCGCCGTCGGCTTTGGCCTCCAACCATCACCTCCTATGTCCGCGATTCCATCACCACTGGTTACCCGTTTCGCCCCCTCACCCACCGGGCACCTGCACATCGGCGGGGCACGCTCGGCGTTGTTCTGCTGGGCCTTTGCCCGGAGCATGGCCCGCACGCACAGTGTTGATGGCCGCTTCATGATCCGCATTGAAGACACCGATCAGGCCCGCTCCAGCGATGAATCCGCCCGCGGCATCCTTGATGATCTGGCATGGATGGGAATCAACTGGGACGATGGCCCGACCCTGACCACCGCCCACGGCAAGACCATCGGCGGTGACTCTCGTCATGTGGGCGTGCTATTGTCCCCGACGCTGTCTCGTCTAGGAAGGTTCTTGACCAAATGTTTGGCTAGCCAAGATAACCAGTGATGCGGCACACTTTCAAGCCGTTGTTCCAACAAGCAAAGGTATCCCCGCATGAAAGTTTTTCGACTGCTGCTTGAGCCTTATGTCGTTCTGCTTTGCGCCTTCGGATTGGTTTTCGGTGCGATCCCGCTCAAGCGGACACACGCCGCAGAGCCGGTGCCGATCTGTCGCGACCTTGCGAGTCTTCCTACTGGGGACCAGCCGTTTGCACAACTGCAGTGCAGCATTCATAGTACAATCTTTAACGACAATCTCGCGCCGTCGATACTTTATCGCTTCAATAAATTGATCGCTGATCGCGGTGACTTTACGGGCCTGGATGCCTACGGACGAGCAGTCTCCTTTACCGCGGTCAGCGTAACCTCATTGCCACTGGCAAAGCTACTTCCGGACCAATTTGTGGAAGGCGATGACGGCTCGATTTGTTTCGGCTACTTGATTGGGCCAGCGGGTAAAGCCAGGGTTTCGGCGATCTCGATTAAGAAACAGTCGATAACGCTTACACCCGGCGCGAGTGCTGTCGTTATTCTTGAGTCTCTCTCGGTGGCCGAACTCGACGCAATCGAGCAGACCGAACGAATCAAGGCGGGCGTTCGCGTGTACAACACGGCGACGGGCAAATCTTGCTCGCTTGCCGATGCGGCACCGAATTGCTCGATGACTTCCACTTCTAGTGACCTCGCTAACCTAGCCCAAACCCCGCTGCCCCCGGGCGCAACAACCGGTGTCCCCATCGGGTGTGTAGAGCTCCAATTTAAGCTTTTCCGAATAGCCGATGATTCCGCACAAGGGAACATGCGAGATTGCGTCAAGTGGGCCGTTGTGGCGTTTGTCGCTTGTATGGCCTTACTTTTGGTCGGTCTCCTCGCCACAACTTGGGTCTTTCCGCTAACGCTAATTACTGCGCGCGTGGGGGTCGCGACTTGCCTGAGCGCTCAGGCAATTATCGTTGCCGCGTGTCTTGACCAATTTCGACGTGCCAACAAGGCAGCTCGGGATACATTGAAAGCTTCCCTTGAAGGCTGCGGTGTGTTTTACTACGAAGTTTGAAACGCGGACCTCAAAACTTGGTTGGGTTGTGGCCAACGTTACTGCCAATAATCCAATTTCCGCTGCTTTCGCTAGCGTATTTGGCGTTCCCAGCAATACCAGCATCGGTGTTGCTGGGGACGTGCTTTCTTTGGATCGTGCTCGCCTATGTCGTCATTTTTATGCACGCCACCCGGCTGCGAGCGCGACTTCTCCTGGCCGACGGCAAATTGTGCGTGTATTGTCGATACTCGCTAAAAGACCTTCCAGCGCCCGGATGCTGCCCCGAGTGTGGCAAGGCATTCCCGCTCGACGGCTACCAATCGCTGTGGAAACCGTATCGCGGACCAGGTAACGTTAAATCGCCATGAGATGACGCGCGAGATGTCGCCTAGTGCCATCGAGCAAAGCGAATTCTTCACCCGCCCCCAGCACGGAGCGAACGGGCGGCCAAACATCCCACCCATGTCCGCGATTCCATCACCACTGGTTACCCGTTTCGCCCCCTCTCCCACCGGCCACCTGCACATCGGCGGGGCACGGTCCGCCTTATTTTGCTGGGCCTTTGCCCGGAGCATGGCCCGCACCCACAACATCGATGGCCGCTTCATGATCCGCATTGAGGACACCGATCAGGCCCGCTCCAGCGATGAATCCGCCCGCGGCATCCTTGATGACCTGGCATGGCTGGGCATCAACTGGGACGATGGCCCGACCCTGACCACAGCCCACGGCAAGACCATCGGCGGCGACTCACGGCACGTCGGCCCCTATTTCCAGGCCCAGCGCGTGGCGATTTACAACGCGTACCTGGAGCACTTGGTGCGATCGGGCCGGGCCTATCCCGCGTTTGAGACCACAGAAGAGCTCGAAGTCCGCCGCAAGGCCGCCATCGCTGCCAAGCAGAATTACAAGTACACCCGCCCAGCTGATGTCCAGTTCGGCAGCTTCAGTGCCGACCGATGGGCACGGGCACAGGCCGGTGAGCGCCACGTCCTGCGCTTCGCCGTGGCCGATGAGCCCATCGTCGTGCATGACCAGATCCTCGGCGATGTCACCCTCGCCCCCGGAGAAGTTGACGATTTTGTGATCCGCAAGGCCGACGGCTTCCCGACGTATCACTTTGCGGTGGTTATTGATGATGAGCTCATGGGCGTCACCCACGTCATGCGGGCTCAGGAGCACCTGATCAACACCCCCAAGCACGTGGCCATGCAAAAGGCCCTGACACGCCTGCGCAACAACAGCGACGCGGCCAGTGGCTCCGATGGCACACCCTTTTGCACCCCGCAGTACGGCCACATGCCGCTCATCTTCAACGCAGACGGCACCAAGATGAGCAAACGCGACAAAGCCAAAGCCGCACGCAAGGCCCTTAAAGATGCCATGGCCCGCGACAAATCCCTGACAACCGCGGCGATCGCTGGCCGCACCAATCAGCCGGAAGCCACGATTGCCAGTTTCTTGGCAGCCGACACCGACGCCGTCGAAATCGCCGAGGCCATCGCACCGGCCTTCAACGTCACGCTGCCCGAGATCGAAATCTGGGACTTCCGGCGCTCCGGCTACCTGCCCGAGGTCATCACCAACTTCATCGCCCTCTTGGGCTGGTCAACCGGCTTGAAGACTCCCGACGGCAAAGACGTCGAGAAGTTTGATATGACCTTTTTGGCCGAGCATTTCTCCATTGACCGCATCGGCAAGACCTCCGCCAAGTTTGACCGAATCAAGCTGCTCTCGTTCAACGCCGACGCCATTGGCGCGATGACCGATGATCAATTCTGGCTCCGCTGGACCACCTGGCTGGCAGAGTTCCAGACCGAAACCGCCGCCAAACTGCAGCGCTTTGGCCACGTTCAGCACACCGCGGCCCGCGCTGCGCTGGTGCAGGCCATCAAGCCCCGCGCCAAGACGCTGGCCGAGGGCCACCGCTCCATCGCCTTCGCCCTGATCGCCGATGATGCGGTTGTATTCGATCCTGCCGCGGTCGAGAAGATCCTGCGCTCACCAGCCCCACCGGCAGACAAAGCCTCACCAGCGAGCGGCAAAACCGGCCGAGATGTGCTCATCCTTCTGCGCGATTCGCTGGCCGCACACAGCGATTATTCACCCCATTCCATCGATGGCATGGTCCCCGGCTTCGCGGCCGAGCATGGCCTGGCCATGGGCGCAGTGGCCCAGCCCCTGCGAGTGGCGCTCACCGGTTCGACGGTCTCACCCGGCGTTGGCCACTGCTGCGCGATTCTAGAAAAGACCAGCGTTCTGGCCCGAATCGACCGATGCCTTGCCGCATCCATCGGCTAGTGCGCGGGACACAGGCCGGCTTACCACTCCGGCCCGCCGCTGTAACGACCATAAATATCCGCCATGGCCTGCACCATCTCACCAACGGTGCAGTTGGCCAGTGCGCCATCCACCAGTGCGGGCATCACGTTGCTCGGGTCCATCCCCGCGGTCTTGGGGGTCATCCCGGTCTCGCCAGCGGCATAGTCGCGGCCTTGGCAAGCGAGGCGAATGTTCTCCAGCGCAGTCTCCACGGCCTTGGCATCGCGCCGGGCCTTAAACGCCGCCAGCCGCTCGCACTGCTGCACCTCAACGGTGTGCGGAATCTGCAGGATCTCGATGGGGCGGCCTTCATCGCTGTCGGTGTAGGCGTTCACGCCCACCGTCACGCGGTCGCCCGCTTCGCATTCTTCGCTGTAGCGATAGCTGGCCTCGGCAATCTGGCGGCGGAAGTATCCCTTGTTAATGCCGCTGACTACGCCGCGGCCGTAGGTGTTTCGGGGTGCGTACACGCCCGCCCGCCGCGCTTCAGATTTGGCCATTGGGCCATTTGGGATTTGGTCATTTGAGGGCCACGAGCCCATTCCATCCACATCGGCGATGTAATCCAGCGCTCCAGATTCCATCTGGTCGGTCAGGTGCTCCACAAACCAGCTGCCGCCCAGCGGGTCGGTCACGCGGGTCACGCCGGTTTCGTGGGCCAGAATCTGTTGGGTGCGCAGGGCCACGGTCACGGCCTGCTCGGTGGGCAGGCCCAGGGTTTCATCCATGCTGTCGGTGTGCAGGCTCTGGCAGCCGCCCAGCACCGCGGCCATGGCCTGATAGGCCACCCGCACGATGTTGTTCATGGGCTGCTGCTCGGTCAGCGAGCAGCCGGCCGTCTGCACGTGAGTCTTCATGAACCATGAGCGGTCGCTCTTGGCCTGATACCGGTCCTTCATCATGCGGGCCCAGATGCGCCGGGCCGCCCGCAGCTTGCAGATCTCCTCAAAGAACTCGTTGTGCGAGTTAAAGAAGAAGCTGAGGCGCGGGGCAAAGCTGTCAATGTCCATGCCGCGCTCCAGGCACGCCTCGACATATTCCATGCCATCACGCAGCGTGAAGGCCAGTTCCTGAATCGCGGTGCTGCCCGCTTCGCGGATGTGGTAGCCGGAGATGGAAACGCTGTTCCACTTGGCCACCAGCTTGCTTTGGAACTCGATGGTGTCAACCACCAGCTTCACGCTGGCCTCGGGCGGATAAATGAACTCGTTCTGAGCGTGGAACTCTTTTAAGATGTCGTTCTGCAGCGTGCCGCCCAAGGTGTTCCAGTCAATGTTCCGCTGCTTGGCCATGGCCAGGTACATCGCCCAAATCACCGCGGCAGGGCCGTTGATGGTCTGGCTCACCGTCACACTGCCGATGGGAATGTCAGCGTACAGGCGGTGCATGTCTTCAATCGTGCTAATCGCCACGCCGCACTTGCCCACTTCGCCAGCGCACAGCGGATCATCGCTGTCACGGCCCATGAGGGTGGGCAAATCAAAGGCTGTAGAAAGCCCGGTGTTGGCGGCTGTCGAACTCTTGGCCTGCTCCAAAAGATACTTAAACCGCTTGTTGGTGTCATCGGCCGAGCCAAAGCCCGCGAACTGGCGCATCGTCCACAGTCGGGTGCGATAGCCCGCAGGAAACAGCCCACGCGTGTACGGGAACTTACCGGGCGCAGGGATCTCGCGATCAATGTGCTTGAGCGCTTCGGGCGGGTTCTCAGGCCCGTACACGGGCTGAAGAATCACCCCGGAAATCGTCACGGCCTGCGGATCCACGCCAGTGCGCTTGGATGCCGCAACAGGAGCGCCCGAAGGCTTGGGAGTGTGGCAAGCCCCGGTGGCAGCCGCGGCGGAGGATGGATTGCTGGGAATTGTGGACATGACAGGCTCCTGAAAAAATTCGGCAGAGACCATTTATATGGTGGTTGTCGGGCAAAAGGAGCAAGTTGGATGCAAGAGCCAGCGGCCCGGCTGCCGCAAGGCACACCCGGTGCGCGGTGCCAATCAAGTTTCTGAACGTCCTTTTGTTGTTACCGCCGGCTTGGGCTCGCAGCGTCCGACACGAGGGATTCCGCACTACGGATGCCGGTGCCTTCAAACCGATCAACGCTTTAGATGACGGGGCGTGACGCTTCAGCCGAACGGGCTGCAAGCCGAGACGGTGGTGAAACAAGCCACCAGAAAGCCTGAGCAGGCCATTTTCGTGCTGAGACGAAACAAGATTCGGTAACTTTACGCCCGTCCCAGCACAACAAACTTCTGTGAGGGCATGTCAACAGGGGCGATTCGCTCAGCACAAAACGCCATTGCCGCCCGGTCAATCGTAATGAACAGTTCGCGAATGAACTGAAGTGTCGAGGCATCGGCCTTGATATTCAGCAGCATCTTCTGAGCCGCCCTAATTTGCGCAAATTGAGACCGGGAATGGTTCTCATCCCCATCAATACCCATCGGGTCGTTGGTGAAGAACGCACCGGCCCGGATATCAATGATCCGGAGCCCGACTGACTCGGCCATGGCTTGAAACTCGTAGCGGCTGCGAACCATCATCCACTCTGTCCGCATCGTGGCACGCGGCATGTACTCCGTGGTCACAATCCGCCCGCCGGGGGCCAGCAGCGATGCCATGTTGCGCAGCGCTGCGACAAAGTTGTCCTGCTCGGGTATGTGAAACAGAACATTGGCGATGTTGATCAGATCAAATGATGCGGGCTCATCCAGTCGCAGCGATGGCGAGGTGATATCGGCCCGCTGAAAAGTCACTTTGGTCTCCGGCGTCGATGGTGCCCAACGCCGCAGCAGATCGACCGCGGCCTGCGCAAAGTCCACACCCACAATCGCCTCTGGCGCGTACCGGTCCAAAAAGAAACGAATCCATCGCCCCGAGCCCGAACCCACATCTAGCACCCGACCACCCGAAACCTTGATCCGAAGATCCTGGATCAGCCGCTCGTAAATGGGATACAGCACCGCATCATCCACCACGGTGGAATAGGCAAGCGAATCGGTTGACACGGCAGTATCGGCCGTGCGCTTCCACTCCGATTCATAGTGCGTCAGGATGTCGTCTTGACTCATTGGCAAACGGGTATCTCCAAAAAAGGCTGTCTCTAAACAGATCAGTCTTATCGGCCCATTCCCGTTGCTCCCTGATGCGTGTTTTGCCGAGGTCGCCGAGACAACCCATCGCATTCAATGGTTCCACATCGGTTTCGGCGGCTTTCTCACCCACTCCCCGCCTCGCACCTGCGAACTAGGGTATCTGCCCCTCGCCAATCCGACAACACCAGCGTCCGCCGGGGCACCAAACACCGCACGCCAAAACGCAAGCCGCCCGCGTAAAGCGGACGGCCTGCGAAACGACTTTGATTACATACTGGCGGGCTTGAGTCCATCCCGCACTGCACACCCAACCGCTTACGCCGCAGCGCGGGCGCCAGCTGAGAAGTTCGACTGCATCTGGGCGAATGTCAGCGTGGCATAGCCACCGGAGTTCTCCGCTGAGCGGCCAGAAACTCCCCACGGATTACGCACGACGTACTGGGCGACACCGTTGCTGTTTCTCGATGCACTAATCAGCGTGTACGCATGACCGCCAACGAGCATAGATGGAGCGCTGATGGTGCCAAAGGTCACCGCAATCCGGTTGGCAAGGCTTGTTGAAACCGAGGTGAAGAAATCACTCTCGCTGGAGTTCATTCCGATGTAGCCCGAGCCCTGGCCAAAGGCCGTGTACACAGCGCCCATCCAGCCACCGCTGATGGAGGCGTAGGTGTTCGCTCCGGTGCGGAAGCTGCAGTACGCTTTTTCCATCACCATCGCCCACATGGTGTTGTTCGATCCGCTGTGGGCGAACTTGACACCGCCGTAGCCGCCGGACGACATGGCATTGCTGACCCGGGTAAAGACCTTCTCACCGGTCGGACGCTTGAACTCCACGACGTACGTGCCGTCTCCAAGATCAACCGCGGCCTCCTGCACCACCGCAGGGTTGCTGGTGGCAAACGCTGCCAAAGACGCCAAGAAGTAGCAGTCACCAATCGATCCCTGATTAATGTCTGTCGCGCTGGGCCCAGCTCCAAACAGCGACCTCTCCACCCTCACCGTCGCACCCGAGTCCGTCGGGTTGGCCAGTGACAGGCCCGGGGCCATACTTACCCCGCCGACCAGGGCAGTGATGACGTGCGTGTTGCCCACGCCCGAGACAATATCGGTCCGGTCAACCCAGATCGAACTGTTCGTCGCGTTGCTGACGATCGTGCTGCTGCCATACGCCATGGCCGAGACCACCGTCCGGGCAGTCACCGAAGAATCAATCGTGATCGTGTCGCCGCCGCCACGGTCATAGATAAACAGCCCTGATGACGTCACGGCCTGCGTAAACGTCTGACCGTTGATGACAATCGAGAAGTTCGATCCGCTCT
Organism: Phycisphaerales bacterium; assembly: GCA_038231815.1. GTDB lineage: Bacteria > Planctomycetota > Phycisphaerae > Phycisphaerales > UBA1924 > CAILKP01. The sequence goes on along the minus strand of JBBRKQ010000018.1, from coordinate 5,257 downwards.
GGCTGACGCGAATGTTGTCGGCCCCGGCGTACGAGGTAATCAGCAGCTCATTTCCATACCGGGTGGTAATCGTAACGTTGGCAGTGCCCACCGGGCGCGTCGCGCTGGATGCGGTTGATGCGCCCGAGTTCAGCGATCCAACCGTTGCCCGCACCTTGTAGTAGTACAACTGTCCGGCAGTACCGGTGGTGTCGGTATACAACCGACCCGTACCAGCCACCGTCGCGATGTCGCTGTAGTTGGTGCCATCGTCCGAACGCATGATCTTAAATGAGATTCCCGCGCGGTTTGAGTCAAGCCACGAGATCGCAACCGATGAACCGCTGGTCGCCGCCCGCACATCCCGCGGCACGGACAGCAGCGTCGTCACGCTCGCCGCTGCCGAGGTACCCGCCGCGACCGCCGTGTTGATAGCAAGTACACGGTACGCGTAGACGGTCCCGGTCGCCACCGTCGTGTCGGTGTACGCCGTCGCAGTCCGGGCCAATGTGGCGATGGTCGTATAGACACCACCAGCCGTTGATCGCTGCACCACAGCGTTTATCGCCCGAGGATCAATGCCCGACCAGGAAATTGATGTTGAAGTTGCCGCGGCAGTCGCAGAGATTCCCGTCGGGTTGGCCAGCGCAATCGCCGCCGTCACCGGGGCCGTCGCGGCTGAGGCGTTGGTGATGGGCTCAAAGCCCACGATAGAGCGGACCTGATATGAGTACGCAACGCCCGTTGTCACGGTGCTGTCGGTGTACGAGGTCGCGCTCGCATCATTAATCTTGGTCAGGAACGTAAATGTGCGCCCATCGGTGGAGCGAACAATGAAGAACCCTGTTGCCTTGGCATCGTTACCGCGCCACGTCACGTTCACCGCCGATGACGACTGAATAGTCGTAGTCACCTGCGAGGGCATCACCAGCGGGGTCAGCGCGCTCGTTGAGAACGTCTGCGTCGACATGTTCGTCGTGTTAAACGCCTGAATCGTGTACCGATACGTGCGGTTGGTCTCCACCGTCGCATCGGTGAAAGTCCGCGCCGCGTTGCCCGTCGCTCGCCCGAATTGTGCGAACTCCCCACCATCAACCGAGCGCAGGATGTTAAAACCTGTCGCCCGCGTCTCGGTGCTCAGCCAGTTCACCCGGATGCTTGCCGGAGCCGTCGTCACAGCAACACCTGTCGGTGCGATCAGCCCCGGCAGCAGGTTCAGCCCGGTCATGAGCGAACGCTGCTCAAGCTGCTCGAACTGATCAGAAAAATCAATGAACGTGGCCATCCGCCGGCGTGTCTCCGCCGTGTGATGGTGCGATGTGAACATGGAAGAACCGCGATTGTTGTGTGTCAGCATGAATTGGCTCCTTGCACCCTCAGTTTCTGATCCAATTCAGCCCACTGCAAGGCGATTTTTCAAACAATTCAACGGTTTCCTTGCCGTTATCGGGGCCAACGCGTTACCCAGCCCGCGTCCCCCATCCCGGCCCAATCCCGCCCCATCCCTAGGCTCGTCCCCAGCCCTTCCCCAGCCCTGCCTCCTACCCTACCGCCGTCGGCAACTATGCCGCAATTACGGAGTGAACTCAATGATGAATAAGTGGCTGCTCACATCCTGGCTCATCGCACCTCTGGCCGTCGTCGGCGGACTATGGATGGCCGTAGACCGCGACGCCGCCAAGAAAAGCCGCCGCACCATGGCGATGGCCAGTGCCGCTTCGCTAAACACGTCCGCAGGCGGCACAACCGCCGCCGAGACAACCAAAGCGGCAAGCGCAACCGCTGATCCCAAAATGGTTCAACCCGAATCGCTGCCCCAAGGCTTTGTTGTCGTCGTCAAAGACCTCTCCGGCTTGGCCACCAAAGACTCCCCGATTTACATGGCCTCCAGCCACAACGGCTGGGATCCCGGTGACAAGCGAAGCAAGTTTGAGCCACGGTCCGACCTGCGCTGGCAGCTCGTTTGGGAAAAGCCCAAGATCGATGCAGACGTCCAATTCAAACTCACCCGCGGCAATTGGGACACCACACAGGTCGATGAGAAACTCGAAGATGTGCCAAATCAAACCCTGCCCATGGTCGACATCAGCAAACTCCCACCCGGCGAGAAGCCGATCATCGAGCTCGTCGTGCCCAAATGGCAGGACCAGCGCCCCTCCGCCGCGGCACGACCGGACCTAAACCCATACTTCAAGATCGAAGGCCGGCCCAACCTCCGTCGCCTCCAAGTCGCAGGTGGCGGCGTGCCTGTCGTCCGCGACCTCATCATCTCGGTCCCCCCGGGCTATGACGACCCCGCAAACGCAGCCCGCACCTACCCGGTGTTGTACATGCAAGATGGGCAGAACCTATTCCTAGACATGCCGGGCACCAAAGGTTCCTGGATGGCCGACACCGCCGTGGCCGACCTCATCGCCAAGGGCGAGATTGAACCGCTCATCATCGTTGGCATTCCCCATTTGGGTAAGGCTCGAGCAACAGAATACCTCCCCGTGCCCATGATCGAAGGTGTCGAGCCGCGCGGGGCCGAGTACACCAGTTGGGTGCTCAGCGAAGTAATGCCGCGTGTCGAGCGGGCCTTCCGCATCAAATCCGGCCCGGAAAACACCGCGATCGGCGGCGCATCCCTCGGCGCAGTCATCGCCCTGCACATCGCCAGCGAGCGGCCAGATGTCTTCGGGAAAGTCCTGCTCGAGAGCATGCCCCTGATCGGCTCGGCCTCCGGCGTCATGAAGCACTTGGAAACCCGCAAGAGCTTCCCACCGGTGATTTACTTCGCCATTGGTGGCCAGGAACTGGGCGCCGATCCAAAGAATGCAGAACAAAACAAGCAGTACGCGGATTCCGCTGCCAAATTCCGAGCACTCGCCAACACCAAGGCTCTTGACTCCGGCCAAAAGAACGTACAAGTCGTGCTCGACAACGCCGGCACGCACGATGAGGCCGCCTGGGCCCGGAGATTCCCAGCCGCACTCCGCATGCTGTTCGTAAAGCCCGCTGGCAGCAAGTGACCTTCTAACGGTTATTTCAAATGTTTGATTAAACCCCCGACATCCGGGGGTTTTTTTACAACAAAGGCGGCGTCAGCCCAGCACGCACCAGCGATTCGCTCGCAACCCCGCCAGATCGCCAGCGATAGGCACCCGGCACTTTTCCGGACAATTAGCATTGAACAATGGTTGACGCTCGGGGCCGGTACGATTTGACATCAATACTCAATGATTCTTGACAGTCGCTCGCACGAGCTGACGCACGCAACCGACGGACCGTCCCGATTTCTCTGGCCTTGATGTACGGATGAACTTTGGCTTCAGGAGCAGACCATGGATCGCACATTCGCCTTCGAATCGCCGCGCCGCTTGCAAACTTTGCGTCCCGCGGCAGGCTTGTTCATCGCGGCCGGCAGCCAGTTGCCACGGGCCATTGCCAAACGCATCAATGCCAGCCGGTTGACCCATGACACAACGTGCGAGCCGCTCGAACAGCGGGCCCTGATGAGCGGAGACTTCGGCGGGGCGTTCTCCTTCGGCGGCAGTGATGATGGTCCCGGCGATGATCGCGGCGGGGCGATCGTCGCGCTGCCCGATGGCGGGGTCATCAGCGGGTTTGAGTTCCGCGGCTCCGTCGATGTTGACCGCACCGGCGGAACCTTCAGCCTGACAAGCCCGAGCGGTCGAAAAACGGCCGCCATAGCGCGCACGAATGCCGATGGCACGGTGGTGTGGGCGTACGCCTTCGGCGGTTCACAGCAGGACAAGGTTCGGGCGGTGAAGCTGGATGGGGATGGCAACGTGTACATCGCCGGATCGTTCCGAGGTACCGCGGACCTTGACCCGACAACAGGCGTGCAGACCGAAGTTTCGGGCGAGGGCGGCAACCGCCGGTCAACCTACCTGATCAAGCTGAACGCAGATGGCAGCTTCGCCTGGGCCAAGGTAGTGAGCGGCACGAGAAACCTCGAGGTCGAGGCGCTGGCGGTTGATGCCTCTGGTAACGCCTTCCTCGCAGGCAAGTTTGAAGAAGCCACGGACTTTGACCCCGGCGCCGGGCAGGACGACGGGGTCGGAATGGGCTCGGTCACCTTCAGCAACGGTGAAAGCGAAGAAGGTAACGCGTTTGTGGCCAAGTACGGCAGCGATGGTGCATTCGCGTGGGCATCAACCTTTGAGGGTGTGAACATCGGCGGAACGGTCGGCTTCAGCCAGGCATACGGCCTTGCGCTGGGTGCCGACGGCGCAGTAGTCGTGACCGGCGTATTCAGCGGAACAATTGACTTTGATCCTGGCGCTGGCGTGAGCACGCTGGCAACAACCGGCAACGCTGTAAACCTCGACACGTTTATCGTCAAACTTACCGCCGATGGCGCGCTGGCATGGGCCAAACGCATCGGCAATGGTGGCGGCGTGCTGGATGCCGAGGGCGAACAGCAGGAGGCCGGAAGGGACGTTGCCATTGACAGCAGCGGCAACATCGTGCTCATCGGCCGGTTCCTGGGCGCAGTCGACTTTGACCCGGGCGCTGGCGTCTTTGTACTGACCAGCGATACAAAGTTTGATGGCTACGTGCTCAAACTAAACTCCGCAGGTGAATTTATTTTCGCCAAGAAATTTGGCGGGGCCAGCGGCAGCAGCGGTGAACAGTCACCCGATGAATTGCACCTTGACGACCACGGAAACATCTACATCTCCGGTTCGTTCACCGGCAGCTTTGATGCCGATCCAGGCACCGGCACAGTGGGCCTGACCAGCACCCCCAGTGGCAGCGAAACCCCAACTACCGATATCTTTGTGCTGCGGCTAAACGCCAGCGGCAGCTTTGGTTGGGCCAAACGCATCGGCGGCGTTGGAGATGACAGCCCCTCCTCGCTCGATCTGACCGCCGACGATTCAGTGGTCATCTCCGGCACGTTCTCCGGCACGGTTGACTTCAATCCCGGTGCCGCCACTGCGAACCTGGCCGCCTCCGGCGCTGCCGATGTATTCGTGGCCAAACTGCTGCAAACCGGCATCGGATTCACAACTGTATCGATCATCGCCGATGATGCCGGTGCGGCCGAAACCAACAGCGGCGGGCCAGCCAACGACGCAACATTCCGAATTGTGCGCACCGGATCAACCGCCCTTCCGCTGACGGTGCGCCTGACGCGGTCCGGTACTGCGCTGCTCGGAGCCGTCGGCGGAACGACAGGCGACTACACGCTTACGGCCGATGGCACTGCGCTTGCGGCAACATTCACAACGGTGACAATCCCCGCGGGCCAGAGCGAAGTGACGCTGAC